>NZ_JBHFPE020000003.1:0-403746 GCF_043355935.2 Roseovarius roseus
AAAGCTGACCGCCATATGCAACGATGACGGTGAGACGGCGATGATCGCCGCTCAGTGAACGAGCAACACCGGCTATGTAGAAGCAGGTGGACGCCAGTTCCTACACCACTTCCCGGGGCACTACCTTGGTCAACTTGTCGAAATCCTTGTTCGCGGTGTTGTTGGACCGGTCCTCCAGGTCGATTCTTTCAACCCAGAACGATCGGAACGACAAGAAGTCTTCACGCCTGATAGCCGTTAACGCCCCATCACCATTCACGGAAACCCACCTATTGAGAGCCCGCTTGAAAGGGTTTTCCCATTTCCTGATTTGATCACGGGATTTTCCTAATCTCCGATCTGGCGTCAGCTTGTAAAATTCGGACCAAATTTCCGACATCAGCAGCGGTGGCGCTTCAGCGGTGCCCATCAAGGCAACGGTCTCATCCGGATCAACTCGCAAATCCGTCGCGCTGATGGCTTCGATCCTTTTGAGCAACTCATCCTCCGGGAGGGCCGCGATCTGTGTCACTGGCAAATAGTTGAAGCCCCGATCCTGAGCGACCTTGCGGACCGCTTCATAAGCGGCCCGCGCGTCGGATGCTCGTCCGTCGAGCTTTGCCTGCCAGAGGTCGAGTTGTGCCTCCCAGACACGGGGCGCCTTTTTGCTCGCAAGCTTATGCGAGTCTGTCTCGAGCGAAATGGAAATGATTCTTTTCCGGGTCTCGACCTGCTCATAGCGCCGCGGGATACGTCTCACTAGATACCAAGTCTCGCCCCGTAACGTCAGATTCAGAGGTTTGGGCATGGCGAGTTCCTATCTTAGGAGATGTCACCGTACCGGAACGTCATGCAAATTGTCATGCACAATGTCATGCAGAAAACGTGCTTAACCTATTGCATTCACTGAATTATCCAATGAATTCAAAATCTTGAGTAGCGTATTTTTTTAGAAAGTGGCGGACCGAGGAGGATTCGAACCCCCGACCCCTTGATTCGTAGTCAAGTACTCTATCCAGCTGAGCTATCGGTCCACGAGGGGAGGCATTAAAGGCTGTGTCCGGGCTTTGCAATAGCCGATTGCCAGAAATCCGCGCTCAGGCCAGATCCCCTTTCGGCAGGACGATAACAAAAGACGTGCCCGTAGGCCCGGTATGCTCCAGCGTCAGGGTGCCGCCATGCCCGCGCACCAGTTCGGAAGAGATGGTGAGACCGAGGCCCGAGCCGCCCTTTGTGGCGCCGCCGGTGAACGGCGTAAAGAGATGTTCGCGCGCCTTGGGCGGCAGGCCGGGGCCGGTATCGCTGATGCGGATCGTCACCGCCTCGTCGGTCTCGTCGGCCTGCACGCTGATCTCACCGGGCTTGCCGCTGGTGACGATGGCCTGCCGGGCGTTGCGCACGAGGTTGGCGATCACGCGGTAGAGCTGCTCGGGATCGGCGCGCAGTTGAAAGCCCGCGCGCACATCCTCGGAGAAGCTGATATCGGCCTCCCCTGCCGAGAGACGCTCGCTGTCGATCACGTCGGTCACGATGTCCAGCAGGGCAAAGCGCGACAGGCGCGGCGCGGGCTCCTCGGCCTTGCCATAGGCCAGCGTCGATTCGCAGAGGTTCACGGCGCGGGTGATCGAGCCCACCAGCTTGGGCGCCATCCGCTTGACCATCGGATCCTCCGACGTCTCGAGCCGGTCGGTGAAGAGCTGCGCCGAGGTCAGGATGTTGCGCAGATCATGGCTGACCTTGGCAACCGCCCCGCCAAGGCCCGCAAGACGCTCTTTCTGGCGCAAGGCGCTGGTCAGCTGGGTTTGCATGAGGGCCAGCGTTTCTTCGGCTGCGCGCAATTCGGTGATTGTGGAGGAAGGCGCGATGACCCCGCGCGCATCCTCGGGCGCGTTGGCATAGGCCTTCATCGAGCCGACGACGCGGCTGATCGGCTCCACCAGAAAGACGCGCACGGCCAGAAAAAGCAGCACCGCGGTGATGATCGAAATGACGGCCGAGAGCACGAGGATGCGCAAGCCATAGTCAATCATCGCCATGCGCAGTGTCCTGGTCTCCATCGTGACCTCGATCAGCATCCCGGCGCTGCGCACCGGCATGCCGATGATGCGCACCACCTGGTCCTCGGTGCGCCACAGGCGCAGAAGCGCGTCGCGCATCAGCTCGAACGCGCCGGCATCCCTCAGGTCATACGTGTCGGCGATGGGCGACGGCAGCGGCGAGGACAGCACCAGTTGCCGCGCATCGTTGCGGCGCAGCACCACGTTATAGACGCCCGCATTGGCCAAGAGCTCTTCCTCGAGGTCCGGGCTGATCTCGTCACCCGCCAGCCGCGCCAGCGACGCGATTTGCGCCCGCTCCAGCCTGGACAGCAGGTAGTCCTCACGAAATCGCGCGATGGAGGGCACGAAGATCAGGACTTCGGCCAGCATCACGAAGATCGCCGTCAGGATCAGGAACCGGCCTGAGAGTGAGTTCATCTTGCCCTCTTGCCCTGTGACCGCCTATGGCAGCCATCGCTGAACAAGGCGCACCGCCCGCTTGACCCAGACGCTGTCAAAGAGGCGCGGGCTGAAATACGCCCCGGCGGCCCGTTTGTTGACTTCGCCGATGGTGGGATAGGGTGCAACCATAGCGGCAATCTGGCTCATCTTCATGTCATTTGCCAGCGCCAATGCCCAAAGCGCGATCAACTCGCCCGCCTGAGTGCCGACAATAGACGCACCAACGGGGCGGCCCTTGGCGACCATCACCTTGATCAGGCCGCGCGCGCTGCGCTCGGCGATGGCGCGGTCATTATGGGCGTATTCGTGGCGCACGACCTCAAGCTTGTCTCCGTATTCCTCGCGCGCCTGCGCCTCGGTCAGACCCACCTGCGCCAGCTCGGGCGCAGTATAGGTGGCCCAGGGGATATGGCTGGTCTTGGCCTTGGCCGGCAGGCCAAGCACGGCCGAGCGGATGACGATGCCCGCGTGATAATTCGCCAGATGCGTAAATTGCAGCCCGCCTGCCACGTCGCCGATGGCATAGACGCGCGAATTGGTGGTCTTCAGGCGCTCGTCCACCTTGATCCCGCGCTTGGTGGCCTCAATCCCCGCCTTGTCCAGATCGAGGCGGTCCACATTGCTCTTGCGCCCCACCGCCATCAGCAGGTGGCTGCCCTTGAAGATGCGCCCATCCTCGGCCTCGACCTCGATGGCGCCAGCGGTGCCGCGGATTTTCGAAGCCTTTGCGCCTTCCTCGATCTTGACACCTTCACCGCGCAGCGTGTCCAGCACGATGGCTGCCGTTTCGGGGTCATCATTGGCCAGCGCCGCGGCGCCCTCAATGACGGTCACCTCACTGCCCAGACGGCGATGTGCCTGCGCCATTTCCATCCCGATCGGTCCGCCACCGACGATCAGCAGATGCTCGGGCCGCTCGCGCAGCTCAAAGAGCGTCTCGTTCGTCAGATAGGGCACGCTGTCCAGCCCCGGAATGGGCGGCACTAGCGGGGAAGATCCCGTGGCGATAATGATGCGCCGGGCGGTGATGATGGTATCGCCGGCCTGCACCTCGGTTTCCGAAATGAAGCGCCCATATTCCTGGATCACCTCGACACCCAGCCCCTCGAAGCGCTCTACACTGTCGACGGGCGCGATGGTGGCGATGACATCGGCGACATGATCCTTGGCGGCGGCATAATCCACGTCGGGCACCACGTTGGCGACGCCGTACCGCTCCGAATGCGCCTGCGCATGAGCCGCCTTGCCGCTCGCGATCAGCGCCTTCGACGGCACGCAGCCGTAATTCAGGCAATCGCCGCCCATCTTGTGCCCTTCCAGCAGCACGACGCGCGCCCCCATCTGGACCGCGCCGGCAGCCACCGACAACCCGCCCGAGCCTGCCCCGATCACGAGGATATCCGTTTTCACTTTTTTCATTGGTTCAAATACCCTTTTTGCCGCGCACGGCCTTGATGAGGATGGGCAGGGCGGCGAGCGCGCTGAGGCCCAGAAGGGGGCCTATCACCTGCGGTTCCCACAAAAGGCTGAGGTCGGGGCTGTCGCCGCGGTCGAACACCTCGCCCAGCCCCACGCCGATCCAAGTAAAAACTAGCGCGCCGGGGATAATGCCCAGCGCCGTGGTCCAGGCGAAATTCCGGAACTTCACCCCTACCAGCGCCGGCAGCAGATTGGCCACGAAGAACGGCACAATCGGCACCAACCGCAGCAGGAAGAGGACGCTGATCTCGTTCTCGCTCAGCCCTTCCTTGACCCGCTTGAGCGTGCCCTCGCCCGCCTCCATCCGCGCGGCCAGCGTCTTGCCCAGCCCCATGCGCGCCGCTTGAAAAATGGCGATGGCGCCCAGCGTGGCCGCGATGACATTGAAGGCCGTGCCCGACCAGATCCCGAAGAGAAACCCGCCCGTGACCGACGCGACCGCCGCACCGGGCAGTGAAAAGGCGACAATCAGGACGTAGATGCCGATGAACCCCGCAACCATCACCGCAAAGTTCATGTCGCGAAAGGCCAGCAATGCCTCGCGATTGTCGCGCAGCGTCTCGAAGCTGAGGTAGTCGCGCAATGTGAAGGCCCCGATGGCCGCGACGAGCAGGATCAGCGCGAGGGGCGCATGGCGCATCACAGGGTGCTTGCGCTGCGACTGATCTTCTTTTTCGGTCGTATCGGTCATGTCAGTGATCCCTCCCGGCCATGCGGTCTTCCGACATAGATGACCGGTCTGCCCCACGCTGAATAGCCGTATCACGCCGCCTTGATCGCGCGTGACCTGTCGAGGCGCCGCATGGCGCTGGGCGGGCAGGTCTGTAACATGTCTACGTGCAGCAGCGCCGATTTGTTGCAAGAAATGCCCGCGCGGGGTTTGACTTGGCCAAATCGGCCTACTATAGACCGGGCTTCGGACATACCCGGATGTTTGCGCGATTCTTCGCAGTTGCGCGCGTGTCCGCACAAATTTGGAGACGGAGCGATGAAACGCACCTTTCAACCCTCGAACCTCGTTCGCAAGCGGCGCCACGGCTTTCGTGCGCGCATGGCCACCAAGGCCGGCCGCAAGATCCTGAACGCGCGCCGCGCCCGTGGCCGCAAGTCGCTGAGCGCCTAAGCGCCAGCGCAAGGACGCCGACATGACACCGCCGGAGGCCCCCGATCATCAGACCGGGACACTGCCCCCGGCGGTTTCGTCGTGTCCGGGTGCCAGATCCACTGGCCTGAACGTCCTCAAGACCCGCAAAACCTTTCTCATGGCGGCCCGCGCCGGGCGGCAGGGCACTGCCTCGATGATGGTGCAGGCCCGCAAACGCGCCGCGTCCGAGGATACGGCCGGGGTCCGCGTTGGCTTCACCTGCTCCAAAAAGGTTGGCAATGCCGTTGCCCGCAACCGGGCCAAGCGGCGCCTGCGCGAAGCGGCCCGCGCTGTTCTCCCGGATCACGGCAAGCCCGGCTGGGATTACGTGCTGATCGGCCGGGCCGAAGCGACGGCAACCCGTCCGTTCGATTTGCTGAAAGGCGATCTGATCTATGCCCTGCGCAAGCTGCACGCGGCAGAAAAATGACGCCGCTTGCCCGCCTTTTCGCCCTGCCGGTACGGGGCTATCGCCTGCTGTTCAGCCCATGGGTCGGTCATGGCTGCCGGTTTCATCCCACCTGCAGCGCCTACGCACTGGAGGCATTGGAGCGTCACGGCGGCATCAAGGGTGCGTGGCTGACCGCGCGGCGGATCGCGCGGTGCCATCCGTGGGGTGGGTCCGGCATCGATAACGTGCCGGACTAGCTCACGCTTACTTGGTCTGCGAGATCACGCCGCACGCCACGCGATCGCCGGCCTCGGCCTCGGATTCATACGTGTCGGGCTGAGCGTGGAGCATGATTGACGATCCATCCTCATCCATCAGCGGCGCCTCTCCATCCAGAACACTGAGCCGGGCGCTGTAGAACTCGGCCTTGGCCTCACCATTCTCATGCACATAGATGTTAGGCAGATCGCCCGCATGGGCGCCGTCTTCGGCCATCAGGCCATGACCATTGCCAGCGGGCGCATAATGCCCACCGGCGGCCTGAAAGCCGTCTTCGCAGGTTCCGGCCTCATGGACGTGAAAGCTGTGCCAGCCGGGGGTCAGCCCCGACAGCTCGGCGTGGAAAAGCGTGCCGTCTCCGGCCTGCCGGATCTGGACGACGCCGGCATCGCTGCCATCGGCGGTTTTCAGCATCGCCATCGCAGCGGAATCGGCGGAAAATGCAGGTGTTCCGAGGCCAAGCGCGGCGGCGGCGATCATTGCAATACGGGTCATTGAACTTCTCCTGTGTTTCGGGGCCATTTCACGCCCAACGCCGCAGGGCCCCCGCATGTTCCGGCCCTTGCCCGGCTGGCCTATCTGAATTAAAGCCTTCCCATGCTGGATGATGCCGACGATATTCACCCGCTCTTTCAGGGCGCGCCCCGCAGCACGGAATTCCGCAAGCTGCGCAAACGCATCGTGCGCCAGACACGCGAGGCAGTGGATCAGTATGGCATGGTGGATCGCGACGGGCCGCGCGCCAAATGGCTGGTCTGCCTCTCGGGCGGCAAGGACAGCTATACCCTGCTCGCCGTCCTGCACGAGTTGCAGTGGCGCGGGATGCTTCCTGTAGACCTGCTGGCCTGCAATCTCGATCAGGGGCAGCCGAATTTCCCGGCCACGGTCCTGCCCGAGTTCCTGAAAACCATGCAGGTACCCCACCGGATCGAGTATCAGGACACCTATTCCATCGTCGTAGACAAAGTGCCCCAAGGCCGCACCATGTGCGCGCTCTGCTCGCGCCTGCGGCGCGGCAATCTCTACCGCATCGCGCGCGAGGAAGGCTGCTCGGCCGTGGTGCTGGGCCACCACCGCGACGATATCCTCGAGACGTTTCTCATGAATCTCTTTCACGGCGGGTGCCTCGCCACGATGCCGCCCAAGCTGGTCAACGAGGAGGGCGATCTCTTTGTCTATCGCCCGCTCGCCCATGTGGCCGAGGCGGACTGCGAAAAATTCTCCAGCGCGATGGGCTATCCGATCATTCCCTGCGATCTCTGCGGCAGCCAGGACGGGCTGCAACGCCAGCAGGTCAAGCAAATCCTCGACGGATGGGAGCGAAACAACCCCGGTCGTCGGCAGGTGATGTTCCGCGCGCTGATGAATGCGCGGCCTTCCCATTTGCTGGATCCGCAACTCTTCGATTTTGCGGGACTTTCGATCAATTCGATAAAATCCGACCCAGATTTGGATGGCGCACCCCGGTTGCGTTAAGCGCATGTTGAGACACCGCGCGTATAGTGACTACAGCGGGTCTCAAAGGGTTTGCCGAATGCCGTCAGATTTCAGTTTTCTCAAGGCCGGGCTGACTGCGCGACTGCGCGGCGCCCTCACCGGCCCCCTGACCATCGCGCTGTTTCCGGCGCTGGTGCTGGCCGGTTTCTGGCTGGGCGGCGAACAGATGCTCGTCATGCTGGCGTTTGGCTATCCTCTCTGCTTGCTGGTCGCCGGGGCCTACAACGGCGCGGGCGGCCCTGCGGATGCGCCCGAGCGCGATGACGAAGAGACGGCGTTCGAGCAGGTCATGGACGCGGCCGTGCGCCGTGCGATTCAGACATCGCGCCGCACCGGCTGCATCTTACTCGAACTGGACGAATTCGCGGCCATGCGCGAAAGATTCGGCAGCGCCGCAAGCGATGCGGTGATGACGCAGATGGCGGCGCGCGCCGCTTCGGCTCTGCGCAGCCGCGATACCGTCCGCCGGATCGAGGATGATGTGCTGGCCATCTGCATCGCGCCCGTGCGCCAGCTGGATCTGGGGGTGATGCTTCAGATGGCCGCACGGCTGCAAGGCGCGGTGGAAGAGCCTGTGGTGATCGACGGCGCGACCGTCTATGTCACTGCCTCTGTCGGCCTCGCGCTGGATGCCAGCGCGCCCGAGGCCACAGGCCTCGGCGTGACCGCAGGCGCCACCACCGCCCTGGCCGAGGCGCGACGCCACGGCCCGTCCTCGATGCGCGCCTTCAGCCGCGACATGAAGCCGCCCGTCACCAGCGGCGCCCCCGATCTGATCAAGGCGGCCACCGACGCGCTGGAGAATGGTCAGATCCAGCCATGGTTCCAGCCACAGATCTGCACCGATAGTGGGCAAGTCAGCGGGTTCGAGGCGCTGGCGCGCTGGATGCATCCCGACCGCGGATTGATCGCCCCGGCCGAATTCCTGCCCCTTCTGGAACAGGCGGGTGCGATGGAGCGGCTGGGCGAGGTCATCCTCTACAATGCGCTCTCGGCGCTCAAGCTCTGGGATGCGGCGGGCCTCGACGTGCCGCAGGTCGGCGTCAACTTCTCCCCCGAAGAGCTGCGCAACCCGCGCCTGGTGAAAAAGATCGAGTGGTAGCTTGACCGGTTCGATCTGCCCGCACACCGCCTCAACGTCGAAATCCTCGAGACGGTGGTCGCGCTGTCACCCGACGATACGGTCGTGCGCAACATCGCCGGGCTGTCCGATCTGGGTTGCCGCATCGATCTGGACGATTTCGGCACTGGCCATGCCTCTATCTCGTCAATCCGCCGGTTCGATGTGCAGCGGCTAAAGATCGACCGCTCCTTCGTGATGAAGGTTGACCGCGACCCCGAGCAGCAGCGCATGGTTTCGGCAATTCTGACGATGGCCGAGCAGCTCGGCCTCGCCACTCTGGCCGAGGGTGTCGAGACGGCTGGCGAGCATGCGATGCTGGCGCAACTGGGCTGCGGGCACGTTCAGGGCTATGGCATCGGGCGACCGATTCCGCTGGACCAGACGGTCGAGTGGGTGACGCGCCACCTGTCCCGCCTGGTGATGCCGCCATCCATCGGACGCCATATCGGCTAAAAAGCCGCGTTATGCGCGGCCAGGCGCCGTATCACACCGGGAATCCGCTTGACCTTTGGGGCCGCACTCTGTTGAACCTCCGGTGACCCCCAAGAGGTGATTTCGGACCAATGCCAGCCATGCTGCAACGGCCATTTCGCACCGGGGAGCGGATAAAGTTGCGCGTGTTGCGTGCCCACGGCCCGGCGGGCCGACGCGGCGCGCAGCCCCCTAACAGATGATTGGCAGCCCGGAATGGACGATCAGAACAAGAACCTAATTCTCGCCACGGCGCTGAGTTTCCTCGTGATCATGCTGTGGTTCGTCCTGTTCCCGGCCCCCGAGGCGCCCCTTACGCCACCTGCGGAGACCGCCGCCGAAACATCTGCCGATGCGGCCGCAGATGGCATCGCCAGCACCCCCGGCGCGATCGATAGCACCGGCGCCGCAACCGCCGAGACGGACGCCCCCAAGCCTGCCGACGCCCCCCGCGTTGCCATCGACACGCCCAGCCTCGAGGGCAGCATCTCGCTCCAGGGCGGGCGCATCGACCAATTGTCGCTCAAGAATTACCGCGAGACGATCGAGCCTGACTCGCCCATCGTGGATCTGCTGTCGCCCATCGGCAGCGATCAGCCCTATTATGCCCTCTTCGGATGGGCCCCCGGCGCGGGGCTGGACCCCGAGCTGGTGCCAGGCGCCAACACGCTCTGGCAGGTCGAGAACGGCGAGACCCTGACCCCCGACAGCCCCATCACACTGACCTGGGACAACGGCGCTGGCCTGACCTTCACCCGCGTCATTTCCGTCGATGACAAGTTCATGTTCAACGTCGAGCAGTCCGTGCAGAACAGCAGCGACGCCACCGTCTCCCTTGCTCCCTACGGCATTCTGGCACGTCATGGCCTGCCACGCGATCTCAAGAATTTCTTCATCCTGCACGAGGGCGGCATCCGCATGGCGGATGGCGAGCTGACCGAGACGGATTATGATGATTTCGACCCAATTTCAGGGGTCAAGACCATCGCCGTCGAGCAGGCAGGCTGGACCGGCCTGACCGACCAATACTGGATGACAACGTTGATCCCGCGCGACACGGGCGGCTTCAACGTCACCACGCTGCAGGACACGCGCCGGGACATCTATCAGACGACTGCACGCATGCCGACGCAAACCGTCGCCCCCGGCGAAAGCGCCACGACCCGGCTTGAAGTTTTCGCCGGCGCCAAGGAGTGGGAGACAATCCGCGAGTATCAGAACGAGGATGGCGTCGACCGCTTTCTTGATTCGATCGATTGGGGCTGGTTCTTCTTTCTGACCAAACCGATCTTTGCCGTGCTGCACTACCTCAACCAGTTGATCGGCAACATGGGCTGGGCGATCATCGGCCTGACGCTGCTGATCAAGGCGCTGCTGCTGCCGCTGGCCTACAAATCCTACGTCTCGATGGCCAAGATGAAAGAGCTTGGCCCCCAGATGGAAAAGATCAAGGAAGAGGCCGGCGACGACAAGCAGAAGATGCAGAAGTCGATCATGGAGCTCTACAAGAAGGAAAAGGTGAACCCCGCTTCTGGCTGCCTGCCGATCCTGTTGCAGATCCCGATCTTCTTCTCGCTCTACAAGGTGATCTTTGTCACGCTCGAACTTCGCCACGCGCCGTGGATCGGCTGGATTCAGGATCTCAGCGCACCTGACCCTTCGTCGATCCTGAACCTCTTTGGTCTTTTGCCCTACGCGCCGCCGAACCCCGACTCGGTGCTGGCGATCCTGTCGCTGGGCATCTTGCCGATCCTCCTCGGCATCTCGATGTGGCTGCAGCAAAAACTGAACCCGACACCGACCGATCCGACGCAAAAGATGATCTTTGCCTGGATGCCTTGGGTTTTCATGTTCATGCTGGGCCAGTTCGCCAGCGGCCTTGTGATTTACTGGATCGCGAACAATACGATCACCTTCGCGCAACAATACGCGATCATGCGCAGCCAGGGCTACAAGCCGGACGTCTTCGGCAATATCGTCCAAGGCTTCAAGCGCAAGCCGAAGGGCGACGCCGACGAAACCAAAAAGGCGAAGGCCAAGAGCGATAAATCATGACGCACGTCGCCGCTCTTTGGCGCCACCCGATCAAGGCCCATGGCTTTGAGGCGCTGGAGCGCGTGCACTTGTCCGAGGGCTGCACCCTGCCCTGGGATCGCCGCTGGGCGGTTGCCCATGACGCAGCCGCGCCCGAGGCCGATGGCCGCGGCTGGGCGCCCTGCAACAACTTCTCGCGCGGGGCCAAGGCGCCGCAGCTGATGGCGATCTCCGCCAGCACGGACGAGGCAGCCGGCACGGTGACACTGCGCCACCCGCAGCGGGAGGATCTGACATTCGATCCGGATACCGACGCGGCGGCGTTTCTGAACTGGGTTCGCCCCCTGATGCCCGAAGACCGCGCGCAATCGGCAGGGATCGTGCGGGCGCCCGATCAGGGCATGACGGATTCGGAATTTGCCTCGATCAGCATCGTGAACCTCGCCTCGGGCCGAGATCTGGCCGCGCGCCTGGGGCAGGAGCTGTCACCGCTGCGCTGGCGCGCCAACATCCATCTGGACGGGCTTGCGCCGTGGGCTGAACGCGCGTGGGTTGGCCGCACCCTGCGCATTGGCACCACCGAGCTGGAGCTGCGTGAGGCCATCATTCGCTGCCGGGCCACCACTGCGAACCCCGCCACCGGCGAGCGGGACGCAGACACGCTGGGCGCACTCAAGGAGCTGGGCCATCAGGAATTCGGCCTTTACGGTGTGGTCACACGCGACGGCGAGATCGCCGTCGGCGACAAGGCAGAGCTGCTATGATGGATGCCCTTCCCTTCCCCCTTGCCGAAGCACCGGACGCTGCCGCCGCCGAGCGGGGCCGCATCCTCTTTGCGGGCGAGACGGAGTTTCTAAAGGGCGTTGTCGCAATGTCCGGCCTGCCCGAAGCGGACCGGATCGAGGTGTGTTTTGCCGGGCGCTCGAATGTCGGAAAATCGACGCTGATCAATGCGCTTACGGGTCGCAAGGCGCTGGCGCGGGCCTCCAACACGCCGGGCCGCACGCAGGAGGTGAACTTTTTTACCCTTGCGGACAGTCACTACCTCGTTGATCTGCCCGGTTATGGCTATGCCAACGCACCGCTGCCGGTAGTAGAGAAATGGCAGGCGCTGCTGAAACGCTACCTCTCGGGCCGTCAGAACCTGCGCCGCGCCTTCGTGCTGGTCGACACGCGCCACGGAATCAAGCCGGTGGATCACGAGATCATGAGCCTGCTCGACAGTGCTGCCGTGACCTTTCAGGTGGTGATGACCAAGGCAGACAAGCTGCGCGGCACGGAACTCGACACGATCCTGACCCAGGTCCGCGGCGAGCTCAAGCGCCACCCGGCCGCCTTCCCCGAGCTGATCCTGACTTCGAGCGAAAAGGGCGAGGGCATCGCGACCCTGCGCGCGACCATCGCCGATCTGGTGTGACCCTTGCAAGCGGACGCGCCGCGCCCGATAGTTGGCCGGACGAGGGACAACAGATGAAGCAACGTGACATGAACCGCGACTGGATTTCGACCGCCCGCACGCTCAGCGAGGCCCTGCCATACCTGCAACGCTATGACGACGCCATCGTGGTCATCAAGTTCGGCGGGCACGCCATGGGCGACGACGAGGCGATGGAGACCTTCGCCCGCGACGTGGTGCTGATGCGGCAGGTCGGCGTGAACCCGGTGATCGTGCATGGCGGCGGCCCCATGATCAACGAGATGCTGGACAAGCTGGCGATCAAATCCGATTTCGTGAACGGCAAGCGGGTAACTGACGAGGCGACGATGGAAGTCGTCGAGATGGTCCTATCGGGCCGCGTGAACAAGCGCATCGTGCAGGCAATCAATGCGCAGGGCGGCCGCGCCGTGGGCCTTTCGGGCAAGGATGCCAATCTGGTCATCTGCGATCCGGCGGACCCGGCGCTGGGGCTGGTGGGCACGCCCACGGATGTCGACCCGCGCATCCTGCATACGCTTTTCCGCGATGACGCGATCCCGGTGATTGCGCCCCTCGGCGCGGGCCGCGCGGGTGGGACCTACAACATCAATGGCGATACCATGGCTGGCGCCATCGCCGCCGCGCTCAAGGCCGACCGGCTGCTGCTGCTGACGGATGTGGATGGCGTGCGCGATGCCGCGGGCCATGTGATCACCGACCTCAAGGCCGACCAGGTGCGCGCGATGACCGCCGACGGCACGATTTCCGGCGGCATGATACCAAAGACAGAAACCGCGCTGGATGCCATCGCGGGCGGTGTGCGGGCGGTCGTCATCCTCGATGGCCGGGTGCCCAATGCGCCGCTGCTCGAGCTTTTCACCGAGCATGGCGCAGGTTCCATGATCCGCGCATGACGCGCTATGCAGCCATCGCGCAGGCAGCGTCCGGGGCGCATCTGGACGTGATGGGCTGCGTGCAGGAGGGCGGCGGCACGGTGATCCTGCTGGGGCCTGCGCAAGGTTTCTGGCCCGCGCTCAAGGCCAGTCCCGAATGGCAGGACGGCGCGCCCGACCCGGTCGACCGATGGTCGCGGCGCGTGATCGGCGCGTTGGCGGATGATCTGCGGGCCGAAGCGCTCTTTCCCTTTGGCGGGCCACCCTACCAGCCCTTCCTGCGGTGGGCGATGGCGTCAGGGCGCGCGTGGCAAAGCCCGGCGGGCATGTTGGTACATGACACGCAGGGCCTTTGGGTGTCCTATCGTGGGGCGTTGCGCTTCGGTCATAATATCCCTCTGCCCCCGCCAGGCGCATCGCCCTGCGAGACCTGCGCCGATCAGCCTTGCATGACCGCGTGCCCCGTCGATGCGCTGAGCGCCGAGCGCGGCTATGACGTGGCGGCCTGTCATGCATTTCTGGACACGCCCGCGGGTGCGGATTGCCTGATCCAAGGCTGCAAGGCCCGGCGCGCCTGCCCCGTCTCCCAAGCCTTCGGACGCGACCCCGAGCAATCGGCCTTTCACATGAGCTATTTCCACCGCTGAGCCGGACGAAAAAGGGCGGCCCGTCGCGGACCGCCCTCGTCACGTCTCTAGCTGATGGCGCTCAGTGCCCCAAGATCTGGCTCAGGAACAGTTTGGTGCGGTCCGAGCGGGGATTGTTGAAGAACTCTTCCGGCTCGTTCTGCTCGACGATCTGGCCCTGATCCATGAAGATCACGCGGTTGGCGACCTGGCGGGCAAAGCCCATCTCATGGGTCACGCAAAGCATGGTCATGCCTTCCTCGGCCAGCTCGATCATGGTGTCGAGCACCTCCTTGATCATCTCGGGGTCAAGGGCCGATGTCGGCTCGTCAAACAGCATGATCCGCGGCTTCATGCAGAGCGAGCGGGCAATCGCCACGCGCTGCTGCTGACCGCCCGAAAGCTGGCCGGGATACTTGTTCGCCTGATCGGGGATTTTCACCTTCTCAAGGAAGTGCATCGCCGTTTCTTCGGCCTCGCGCTTGGGTACCTTGCGGACCCAGATGGGGGCCAGGGTGCAGTTCTCCAAGATGGTCAGATGCGGAAAAAGGTTGAAGTGCTGAAAGCACATGCCGACCTCGCGCCGGATCTTGTCGATATTCTTGATATCCGACGACAGGGTGATGCCATCGACTTCGATCGTGCCTTTCTGGTGCTCTTCCAGCGCGTTGATGCAGCGGATCAGCGTGGATTTGCCTGACCCCGAAGGCCCGCAGATCACGATCCGCTCGCCCCGGTTCACCGTCAGGTCGATATCGCGCAGTACGTGAAAGCTGCCATACCACTTGTTCATGTTGCGGATCGAGATGGCGACCTCGTCCGAGATCTTCATTTGAGCTTCGGCCATTGGAGATCTCCCTTAACGATGACCGGTCTGAAGCTGACGCTCCAACCATTGCGAGTATTGCGAAATGCCGTAGCAGACGACGAAGAACAGCAGCGCGGCAAAGCTGAACAGCTCCCAATAGACGCCGTTCCACTCGGTCGAAGCCAGGATCGGACCGCGGATCATGCCCACCAGATCGAACATCGAGATGACCGAAACCAGCGTGGTATCCTTGAAGAGGCCCACCGCGATATTGACGATGCCGGGGATCGAGATTTTGAGCGCCTGCGGGAGAATGATCAGCCGCATCGCCTGCGGATAGTCGAGGCCAAGGCTGTCGCCCGCCTCATACTGCCCCTTCGGCAACGCGGCGAGGCCGCCCCGAATCACCTCGGCGATATAGGCCGAGGCGAACATCGTGATCATGATGATCACACGCAGGATCAGATCGAAGGTCGTGCCCGGCGGCAGGAAATAGGCCAGAACGACGTTGGCAACGAAGAGGAGCGTGATCAGGGGCACGCCCCGGATGAACTCGATGAAGACGACGCAGATGCCCTTGATCAGCGGTAGCTTCGACTGGCGGCCAAGCGCCAGCACGATGCCCAGCGGGATCGACAGTGACACGCAGGTGACACCCAAGATCAGGTTCAGCATGAAGCCGCCCATGTCCCGTGACGGAACAACCTCCAGCCAGGGCGTCGAGGGCGCAATCGCCTCGGTGATCATGCCACCGATCCACCAGACGACAGCTGCCGCCGCGATGGCGGCAAAGAAACCGGCCGCGAAGTTGCGTTTGACGAGCCGAGCATAGGCCACGTAGCCCGCGACAAAGCCCAGAAGCGCAAAGATGGGAACCAATGTCGTGCCACCCCAGATCAGCCAATAGGCGACAAAGGGATAGAGCGCCGTGATGATGAGCAACTTGCGCGGCAGCTTGAAGAACATGACAGGGGCGATGGCGGCAAAGAGCAGCAGGAATGCGATTCCGGGGCGCCAGTATTGGTCGCTGGGGTATTTGAACCCGAAAAGAAGCTGATTCCAGCGCTCGGTCAGGACGGCGAAACATGCGCCCACCTCGCCCTGCAGCACCTCGCGGCAGGCGGTCAGGCTGGGGGCGTCCCAGATCCCGTTCATCAGCCACGGCATGATCGCCTGAAGGATCAGGAAGATCACGTAAAGCGATGCGATGGTCAGCAGGGCGTTGGACCACGTGCTGAAGAGGTTGTCGCGCATCCATCTGACCGCACCGGCCTCGGCAGTTGGGGGCGGCGATGCAGGGATGGCGGTTTCGCGGACGAAGGCGACGGATTCTGCGTGCGTGTCAGACATATTACCGCTCCTTCAGCTTAACCGAGTTGTTGTAGACGTTCATGATCGCGGAAATCGCCAGCGAGATCGCGAGATAGAACAGCATGAGCAACAGCACGCATTCGATGGCGCGGCCCGTCTGGTTCAGGGTGATCCCGCCCAGCGTTGCGGTGACATCGGCATAGCCGACGGCAATGGCCAGCGACGAGTTCTTGGTCAGGTTCAGATATTGCGAGATCAGCGGCGGGATGATGACCCGCAGCGCCTGCGGAAGTACGACAAGGTTCATGATCCGGCGGGGACGCAGGCCAAGGGCGGCGGCCGCCTCGGTCTGGCCGTGCGACACGGCTTGGATGCCCGCGCGCACGTTCTCGGCGATGAAGGCGCCGGTATAGATCGACAGGGCGAACCACAGCGCGATCAGGGGCGCGCCAATCTTGATCCCGCCGCCAAAGTTGAAACCCTTGAGCACCGGGATATCCAGCCCCACCGGGCGACCGAGGATGAAGAACATCAGGATCGTCGGCACCAGCAGGATCGCCAGCGACGGCCAGCCCATCGGCAGCAGCTTGCCCGTGTCGAAGAGCAGCTTTTTTGCATAGCCGCGATAGGCAAAGACGCCGACGACCGACGCGATGAACGTGAACAGCAAAAGCATCGAGCCGGGACCCCAGACGGGTGCCGGGACATAGATGCCGCGATTGGTGAAGGCGAACATGCCGAGCAGCATAGTGCTGGCCGGATCGTCGCCGCGGAACGCGTTGGGCGCGGGCAGCGAGACGGTCATGATCGCATAGATGATCAGGATCCAGATCAGCACCGGCACGTTGCGGAACGCCTCGACATAGGCGGCCATCAGGCGCGATACGATCCAGTTGTTGCTGAGGCGCAAAACGCCCGCGAGCACACCAAAGATGGTGGCCGTGAAACAGCCCAGAAGCGCGACCAGCAGCGTGTTGAGAATACCGACCTTGGCCGCCTGCCAGTTCGAAGACTGGCTGGTATAGGGGATCAGCGTCTGGCCGACATCATATCCTGCGGTATCCTCCAAGAAGCCGAACGAGATGTTCAGACCAGCGTCGTTGAGGTTGTTGATCAGGTTGCGGCCCAGATAGAAAAAGACCGCAAAGAGAGCAACCGCAGCAATGACCTGGAACGTGATGGCGCGGTAGCGCGTGTCGCTCAAGAGTTGAGATACACGAAACCCGCCCTTGTCGGGGTCGGTAATGGAGCTCATGTGACTTCCCTGGTTTTCCGGATGATTGGTGTCGGGGATGGTTTATCCGTCCCTCGCATCACGCGGATTTTTTCTTGGATCATCGTAGGAAAATTCGAAGGGCGCGGCGAATGCCGCGCCCTTCGGTATGTTTTTAGCGGAAGGGAGGCGAATACATCAGGCCGCCATCAGTCCACTGCGCGTTCAGACCGCGCGCCAGGCCAATGGGGCTGTTTTCGCCGATATTCTTCTCGAAAATCTCGCCATAGTTGCCGCCTGCCATGATGGCACGCTTGGCCCACTCGTTGTCGAGACCCAGCATTTCGCCCAGGTTACCCTCGGTACCGAGGATACGGTTGACTTCAGGCGCGTCGCCGGCCTGCGCCGACAGCTCACCGATATTGGCGCTGGTGATGCCGGCTTCTTCGGCGGCGATCAGTGCGTTCAGCGTCCAGCGGACGACGTCGCCCCATTCGCTATCGCCGTGGCGGACCAGGGGTGCCAAGGGCTCTTTCGAGATGATTTCAGGCAGCAGGACATGCTCGCCCGGGTTCTCGAAGGTCGCGCGGGTCGATGCCAGACCCGACATGTCGGTCGTGTAAGCATCGCACGCGCCCGCCAGATACTGCTGCTGGCCTTCGGCGTTGGTCTCAATCGGAACGGGCTCGTATTCCATGTTGTTCTTGCGGAAGTAGTCGGCAAGGTTGAGCTCGGTCGTGGTTCCCGTCTGCACGCAGATGGTCGCGCCGTTCAGATCCTTGGCCGAGCTGACGCCCAGTGCCTTGGGAACCATGAAGCCCTGACCGTCGTAGTAGTTGGTGCCGACGAATTCGAACTTCAGGTCCACGTCGCGGCTGAAGGTCCAGGTGGTGTTACGAGGCAGCACGTCGATCTCGCCAGATGCCAGCGCGGTAAAGCGCGTCTTGCCGGTCGTCGGCACGAACTCGACAGCGTCCTTGTCGCCCAGCACGGCGGCAGCGACGGCACGGCAGATGGCCACGTCAAAGCCCTGCCATTCGCCGTTGGCGTCCGGCGCGGCAAAGCCGACGAGGCCGGTGGTCACGCCGCAGTTCAGCTTGCCGCGCGCCTTGACGTCGTCGAGGGTCGCGGCGGCAGCCGCCCCGGCGGAAAGCCCGGCAACTGTCAGCGCACCAAAAATAACGGATTTTTTCATGTTTACCTCTTCCTGATTTTCCACCCTTTCAGCCAGGGTGGTTCATTCGGCCCATCGCGGGCCAAAGCAAGACGCAGAGGGCTTTTCCCCCCGAGTGGAGCAGAGTTTGGCGGGATTCATTCCGAAAGGTCAAGGCCCGCATTCCGAAAAATGATGGAACGCCCGGCCAGATTACCCTGCGTCATTCCCTCAAATCTTGCCGGAATCTTCACCCACAAGACAATAAAATTCCTGTGCGTGGAGGAAGGCCGTCCGCTTGACCGCGGCCATCTTCTCGGCCTCGTCATCGGCGCCCCACAGCTCGGCCTGCCATGCCTCATCGAGGCGCGATACCTCCCACAGCGTCTCTGGGGCGTGCGCGCCCCGCTGCGCGGCGAGCCCGATCACCAGCGAGCCCGACAGGGCCACCAGATCATGCAGCGCGGTCAGCTCGAAAACTCCCTGCGCATGGACGGTCTCGCTCAGGGCCTTCACCGCGCCTGCATCCTGCGCCTCGGGCATGATGCCCGTCACCGGGCGCAGCCGCGCATTCAGGGCCGATTCGGCCCAATCCAGCAGCGGATCCCATTCCTCGGACTGGCGTAGAACCAGTTCCTGCGGCGCGCTCGCGCGGTAGCACAGAAGGTCCGTCTCGCCATAGGCGGCGATCATGTCGGCCACCTCGGCATGCTGATGCGCCACCTTGTCGATGGCGGCGTTGGCCGAGCGGGTCATCGGCATGACGCCTGGATTGATATGCTCGCCAACCGCATTCCATTCAGCGGCAATGGCGGCAGCCAGTGCGCGGGTCGGAACGGTCAGCGCCACCTTGGCGGGCGTCTTGACCTTGCGGCCATCCAGCGCGATGCCATAGCCGCCCTCCCCTTCGGTGACGGTAGCCTTGGTCCAGAAACGTTTCGCGGCCCATTCGCTCATGCGGGCATCCCCCATACGCGATCGAGGCACGCGGGCAGATCGCTCCAGTCGGTCAGCAGATGATCGGGCGAAAGGTCAGCCGCCGGGTGATAGCCCCAGCTGACGCCGATCGTGCCGATGCCTGCAGCGCGCGCCATGTCCATGTCATAGGTCGTATCCCCGATCATCACGGCATCCGCTGCCGTCACGCCGGTCTCATCCAGCGCCGCCTGCAGCATGGCAGGATGCGGCTTGGACGGGTGATGATCCGCCACCTGTTGGGTCAGGAAGAGACCGTGCAGCCCGTGCCCCTCGATCAGCTTGTCCAGGCCACGCCGCGATTTGCCCGTGGCCACGCCCAGCAGCAGATCGCTCCGCGCGCCCAGCGCCTCCAGCATCGCGCGCGTGCCGGGAAAGAGGGGCGAGGATTCGGCGGCCCCCGCCTGCGCACGCAGGCTCATGTAGCTACGTTTGTAGGCCTCAACCAGCGCGTCATGGTCGCGCGCCGCCAGATCGGGCGCCAGCCGCGCCATCGCCACGTCGAGCGAGAGGCCGATAATGCCCTTGATCGCTGCCCGCTCGGGCACGGGCGCGCCGATTTCGGCAAAGGCGTGGTGCATCGAGGCAACGATGTCGCCCTGACTGTCGACCAACGTGCCATCGACGTCGAAAATGACGAGGCGCAGGGGCGTATTCATTCCAGCTCCTCAAACGGGTCGGCAGGCACATCGGCGGGCGACCATTGGAACGTGTCCCAAGTATGCTGCATATGGGGCGGCAACGGCGCGGTGATATGTAGCATCGCGCGCGTCACCGGGTGTTCGATCTTGAGCGAGCGGGCATGCAGGTGCAGCTTTTTCGAGATGTCACCACCCAGTTGCGCGCCCCATCCATCGCCAAGGTTTTCCTGCCCCGAGCCGCCGTATTTGCCATCCCCGATCACGGGATGCCCCAGCTCAGCCATGTGCGCGCGCAGCTGGTGGGTGCGGCCCGTCACCGGGACCAGCGCGCACCATGCGGTGCGGCTGCCCGCCGCCTCGAGCACGGCGTAATCCGTGGTCGCATGTTTCGCGCCGGGGGTGCTGTCCACGTCGCGCGGATGGAGGGCGTGCATCTTCTCGCCCTCGCCCTTGGCGCCGTGGCCGGGCGCCTTGACGAGGCCGAACTTGATCGTGCCCATGCGCGGGGTCGGCACGCCTGCGACAGCGGCCCAGTAAAGCTTGCGGGTATTGCGATGGCGGAAGGCGGCGGTCAGCCCCTTGGCCGCCTCGCGCGTGCGGGCCAGCAGCAGAACACCGGATGTATCCTTGTCGAGCCGATGCACGAGACGCGGCTTTTCCTCAAGCCCAAAGCGCAGCGCCTCGGACAGCCCGTCCACATGGCGCGTCTGCTTGGATCCGCCCTGAACAGGCAATCCCGGCGGCTTGTTCAGGGCGATGACATGATCGTCGCGATAGATCACGCAGGCACGGATCATCGCGGCATCGGCATCGGTGACATGGGCGCGCGCCCGCGCCTCGGCCTCGGCGGGATCGGGCAGCGGCGGGATGCGCACGGCCTGCCCGGGCTCCAGCCGCGTCGCCGCCTTGACCCGCCCGCCATCGACGCGCAGATCGCCCTTGCGGCACATCTTCTCGATGCGGCCCTGCTGCAGATGCGGAAACTGGCGGCGCAGCCAGCGGTCCAGCCGCTGATCGGCATCGTCCTTGGCCACATAGATCGTCTGAACGCCGCTCATGCGAGCATCCCCCTCATCATCCAGATTCCCAAGGCCAGCGCCCCGATCGACAGCCCCACCGAGAGCGCCACATAAGCCAGCATCGCGCCCATCTGCCCCCGCTCGATCAGCGTCCACGCCTCAAGCGAGAAAGCCGAAAAGGTGGTGAACCCGCCCAATATGCCCGTCATCACGAAGGGATTCAGCGCCGCATGCCCCCGCTCCAGCGACCACATTGCGAAGGCTCCCATCACGAACGAGCCGATCACGTTGACACCCAGGACGGCGATCGGAAAGCTGGGCGCGGCCAAGCGCGCCACCCACAGCCCCGCGCCATAGCGCAGGCTGGCGCCGATTGCGCCGCCAAGGGCGACCGAGAGATAGGTCATGGCCATGCGCACCCTGTCGCGCGCCGGTGCCTAGTTGTCAAGCGGCGGCGCAAGGGCGCGGCGCGCGCGAAACGGCTTGTTTCGCGGCATTGTGCGGCTAGGATCGGCAGGCCGTCCTCATCCGAAAGGCCCCCGCTTTGACCGACACGCCCGAGGCGCTCCTGCGCCGCCTCTTTGACCGCGCCGTCGCCGTGGCCGACCCGATGCAAAGCCTGGCGGCCGTGCTGCCGCCCCGGCCGACAGGCCGCGTGGTGGTCGTGGGCGCGGGCAAGGCCTCGGCCCGCATGGCTGAGGCGGTTGAGGCCGAGTGGGGGCCGTGCGAGGGGCTGGTCATCACGCGCTACGGCTATGGCCGCCCCTGCGAGGGCATCGAGATCGCGCTGGCCGCCCATCCGGTGCCGGATCAGGCAGGGGTAGACGCCACCGCGCGGATGCTGGACCTTCTGGAGAGCTTGGGCGAAGAGGATTTCGTGCTGGCTCTGATCTCGGGCGGGGCATCGTCGCTTCTGATCGCGCCGGCGGGCGACATCACGCTGGCCGAAAAGCAGGCGATCAACCAGGCGCTTCTGGCCTCGGGCGCGCCCATCGGGCGGATGAACACGGTGCGCAAGCATCTGAGCCGCGTCAAGGGCGGCGGGCTGGCCGCCGCCGCCTACCCCGCGCGGATGCTGGCGCTGATGATCTCGGATGTGCCGGGCGACGATCCGGGCACCATCGGCTCGGGCCCGACGGTGGGCGAGGTCAGCACGCCCGAGGCCGCGCGCGCGATCCTGGATGAATATGGCATCGCCCTCCCCGCCTCGGTCGAGGCGGTTCTAAAAGGTGCAGGCCACGCCATTTCTCCGGATGATCCGCGCCTCGCCCGCGTCGAAAACGTCGTCTTCGCCGCGCCGTCGCAATCGCTGAGCTCCGCCGCCGAAATCGCCCGCGAGGCAGGGTGCACCGCCCGCATCCTCGGCGACGCCATCGAGGGCGAGGCGCGCGATATCGCCGCCACCCAAGCGCAAATGGCCATTGAGGCGCAGGCGGCAATGCAGCCGGAGGATGCGCCGCTGATCCTGCTTTCGGGCGGCGAATTGACGGTGACCCGCCGCGGCGATGGCATCGGCGGTCCTAACGCGGAATATGCCCTCGCGCTGGCCCTCGCCCTGAACGGGGCGCCGGGCATCCATGCCATCGCGTGCGATACAGATGGCGTCGACGGCGCCGCCGAGGTCGCAGGGGCCATCATAGGGCCGTCCACCCTGAAAAAGGCAGCAGAGCGCGGGGTCGACCCCGCCGGGGCGCTGGTCCGAAACGACGCGCACAGCTTCTTCGCGGCACTGAAGGCGCGGGTCATAACCGGCCCAACGCTGACGAACGTCAATGACTTTCGCGCCATCATGATATCCCCGAAGCTGAAGGCCAAAGTTGAAAACCCGCGCATCCACGCTAATCTTTTCTAGGCAAACTCTGCGGCACTACGCCGCGCTCCGCTGTCTGCAAGAGGTATCACTGCCATGAACCGCCGCCATTTTATCTCCGCTGCCGCCTTGGCCTTGTTTATTGGCGCCTACACGCCCCTCCATGCTCAGGATACGCAACTGGGCGCGTCCGAGCTGGCGGAACTATTCACCCGCAACACCGCCGAAGGCGTGTGGGACGGCATGGCGTACAAGTCCTATTTCGGGCCGGACGGAGTCACCATTTACGACCCGCAAGACGGCGACATGCTGGTCGGCAAGTGGCGCATCAATGCCGAGACGGGCGAATACGAGAGCTTCTGGGACGCCATCGGCTGGACCTCCTACGCGGTGCTTCGGACCCAAACGGGCTATGCGTGGCGCCGCAATGGCAAGACCTATCCATTCACGCTGGTCGAAGGGCGCCATGTCAGCCAGTAGCTGGCTGCGGCCGCGTCAGCCGGGCCAGTCCAGCAAGGTAATCCGCGTATCGCCATAGCGTCGCTGATCCCGCTGGATCATGCCGGGTGGCGGGACGGTCACCGCGCTTTCCTCCCAGACAATCAGCGCACCGGGCGCGATCCATCCACCGGCCAGCGCCGAGGCCAGCGCCGCTTCTCCCATCTTGCGCCCGTAGGGCGGGTCCAGGAAGACTAAAGAGGCCGGTTCGCCCTCGACCGGGCCAAGCTTGGTCGCGTCACGCCGCAGCACCTTGGCGCGCGACCCCAGACCGACCAGCTCGATATTCTGGTCAAGCAGCCCCAGCGCCACACGCCCCTTCTCGACGAAACGCGCCTGCGCCGCCCCGCGCGACAGCGCCTCAAGGCCCAGCGCGCCCGTGCCGGCGAAGAGATCCAGCACCTCGGCGCCGTCGATCACGCCCAAACTGCTGAGCATGCTGAACAGGCTCTCGCGCACCCGGTCCGAGGTCGGGCGCAGCTGCGCGTTCGCATCCCCCTTGCCCAGCGCGGCCAATCTGCGGCCGCGCGCCTCTCCGGCAATGATCCTCATGCGAGCAGCGACTTCAGCTCGACCTCAGGGTCGGCCACGGCCATCGGATCAGGCGATTTCCCGGCCTCGATCAGCCGCTTGCCCACCATGTAGGCGCGCGGGTCGTTCATCGCGTCAACGGCCAGCAAGGTATCACCGCGATAGTACCAGAAGGACACCGAATGCGTCGCCGCCGACGACCGCGTCACGATCCGGTCATAGCCGGTATTCAGCCCCGCAATCTGTAGCTTGACGTCATACTGATCCGACCAGAACCACGGCTGCGGGACATAGGCACGCCCCGCGCCAAGGATGTTGTCGGCCACGCATTCGGCCATGTCGATGGCGTTCGGTACACTCTCCAGCCTCAGCCGCCCGCCGCGATACGGGAAAGAGGCGCAATCCCCCGCCGCCCAGATCGCCGGATCGCTGGTCCGCCCCTCGGCATCGACGGCGATGCCGTTATCGATCTTTAGCCCCGCGGCATCTGCCAGCGCTATCTCCGGCGTGATGCCGACGCCGACGATCACGAAATCCACGTCCAGCGCCGTGCCATCTGACAGGCGCGCGCGGCTGACATGCCCATCGCCGCTCAGCGCCTCGAGGCCCACACCCTCGCGGATATCGACGCCATTCTCGGAATGAAGCACGCGAAAGAAATCCGACGTCTCGGGCGCGGCGACCCGACTGAGAATGCGCTCGGACATCTCGACCAGCGTCACGTCCAGCCCCTTTTTGGCCGCCACCGCCGCCGCCTCGAGGCCGATATAGCCGCCGCCGACGATCAGCACCCGCGCACCCTGCGCAAAACGCACCGCCATTGCGTCGACATCCGCGAGGCCCCGCACCACATGCACACCCTCCAGATCGCCGCCAATGGCCGCAGGCAGGCGCCGCGGCGTCGATCCGGTCGTCAGGACCAGCGTGTCGTAATGCACATCCTCGCCGCCAACGCGCACCGTCCGCGCTGTGCGGTCAATCGCCTCCACCGGCGCCCCCAGACACAGCTCCACACCGGCCTCCGCGTAGAAATGCCGCGGCCTCAGATAGAGCCGCTCCAACTCCATATCCCCCAGAAGATAGGCCTTGGACAAAGGCGGGCGTTGATAGGGCGGCGCGGTCTCTTCGCCGATCAGGGTGATGCGCCCCTCGAACCCGCCCTTGCGCAGACGCGCGACCAGCGATGCGCCCGCCTGCCCCGCTCCGACCACCACGATATCCGGCATGTCCCGAGTTCCGATCTTTTTTACATGGCTTCACCGCCGCGCAGCCTATATCGGTTTGGTATCGCGGCGCAAACAACAGACAAGGATTTCACCATGAGCATTTCCACCGGCGACAAGCTCCCCTCGGCCACCCTGACCCGCATGGGCGAAAACGGCCCCGAGGCGGTCGATCTTTCCTCGCTGACCACTGGGCGCAAGGTCGTCATCTTCGCCGTGCCGGGCGCCTTCACCGGCGTATGCCACAATGCGCATGTGCCCAGCTTCATTCGCACCAAGGACCAGTTCGACGCCAAGGGCGTGGACGAGATCATCTGCATCACCGTCAACGATCCCTTCGTCACCGGCGCCTGGGGCGAAGTGACGGGCGCGACGGCGGCAGGCATCACCATGCTGGGCGATCCGATGTCAGAGTTCACCAAGACGATGGGCATGGATTTCACCAATGAGGATGCCGGCCTCATCGCGCGCTCCAAACGCTACGCGATGGTGGTCGAGGACGGCACCGTCACCCTGCTGAACGAAGAGGACAATCCCGGCCTCTGCGACGTTTCCGCTGGCGAGGGCCTTCTGGAGGCGATGTAGACCAGCCCCGATTCTTCTTGCGAAAAATATCCTGGGGTGAGTGCCTCAAATCCAGCGGATTTGAGGCACGAGGGGCAAAGCCCCTCTGAGCCACCCATGAAGAAGCGGCCCGATCCGGTATCGGGCCGCTGCGCGTTCCACCAGAGATACGCCTCTTATTGCGCCAGAATATCCATCTTGCGCGCCAGCTTGGCATCCAGCGTACTCAGCCCGTCCACGTCATGCGTCGTCAGCGTCACGGTCACCTTGTTATAGACATTGCTCCACTCGGGATGGTGGTTCCACTTTTCCGCCCAGACGCCCGCACGGACCATCCATGACAGCGCATCGGGGAAATCGGCGAATTTGAACTCCTTGGTGATCGCGTCGCGCTCTGCGCTCATTTCCCACCCTTCGGCCAGCAGCGGGTCGATCATCGCGGTGCGGGCGGTGTCGCTGAGTTTCTCGGTCATTCCTGATCCTCCTTCGGTGTCTTCCTGAACGGCCCGTAGGACGTCAGAATTTCGATGTCTTCCTCGACCGCCGCGCCCTCGGCTCGCAGGTATTGCAGAACCGCCTCGGCAAAGCCGGGATCGCGCACCCAGTGCAGCGAATGCGTTGCCACCGGCAGATAGCCGCGCGCCAGCTTGTGCTCGCCCTGCGCCCCGGCCTCGACACGGGTCAGCCCGTGGGCCAGCGCGTAGTCGATCGCCTGATAATAACACAGCTCGAAATGCAGGCACGGATGGTCCCGCGTGCAGCCCCAGTAGCGGCCATATAACGCCGAGGCGCCGATAAGGTTCACGGCGCCGGCGACAGGCCGCTCATCCTCCATGGCCAAGATCAGCAGAATGTCGTCGCGCAGCGTGTCATGCGCGATCTCGAAGAACTGACGCGTGAGGTAAGGCGTGCCCCATTTGCGCGCGCCGGTATCCTGGTAGAACTGCCAGACGGCATCCCAATGCTCGGGGCGGATGTCATCGCCGGTCAGGTGCGCGATCCGACCGCCGAATGCCTGCGCGGTGCGCCGCTCCTTGCGGATATTCTTGCGCTTGCGGGCGCTCAGCGCGGCGAGGAAGCCGTCGAAATCCTCATAGCCCTCATCCACCCAATGAAACTGCTGCCCGGTGCGCCGCATCAGGCCCATCTCGGCGCCCGCTTCGGCCTCGGCCGCGGTGCAGAAGGTGACATGCACCGACGAAAGGCCGTTCTGCTCCCCGATCTGCAATGCACCCTCCACCAGCGCGGCGCGGCCCAGATCCTCGAAGCCGGGCCGGGTAAGGAAACGGCGGCCCGTCACGGGCGTGAAGGGCACCGACATCTGCAACTTCGGATAATAGCGCCCGCCCGCTCGCTGGTATACATCGGCCCAGCCGTGGTCAAAAACGTACTCCCCCTGGCTGTGGGATTTGGCATAAAGCGGCGCGCAGGCGATGATCCGGCCATCTTGCTCGGCAGTCAGGTATTGCGCCTGCCAGCCGGTGCCGGGCCCGACCGAGCCGCTGTCCTCCAGCGCCTTGAGAAACCGGTAGGTGGTGAAGGGATCGTTGGGGCGCGCGCCATCCGCCGCCTCGGGGCAGGCGCAGGCATCCCACGCGGCGGCCGGAATGCCGCTCAGATCTCCATGCGCGCGGATGGTGATTTCGCTGGTCTCGCTCATGCCGGAAATGCCCTGCTGCCCCTCGCCCTAACCTGTGGCCGGCAGGCGCGAATTCAAGCGGGCAGGTCCGGCAGATATCCCTCGAAGGTGATATTCTGTGCGACCCGGCGCGCGGTTTTCTCTGTCTCCGCGCTGCGGATCGTCCAGCACAGCACGTCCAGCCCCGCCGCCTTCAGCTCGGCCACGCGGGGGCGGTCCACATCGCTCCATTGGTGGCTGATGAAACTGGCGCGCGCGGCCTCGATATCGGGAATGGCGCGCAAGCGATCGCACACGTCTTCGGGCAGTTCTGGGCACTCCTCGGGCGCATAAGCGCAGGTGACGATGCCGCGCGGAATGCCCGGGGCCAGATCGGCCAGCCGGATGACGCTATGGGGATTGAAAGACATCAACGCGACCGGGCCGTCATAGCCCAGCAGATCGCGCGCGACAGCGGCCTCCAGCGTGCCGTCCGTCTCGCCCATCTGCCCGTGCTGGTCCTTGACCTCGATCAGCAGCGGCACGCGCCCAGAGACAATGTCCAGCACCTCGGCCAGGGTCGGAATGCCCTCTTCAGTGCCCTTCAGCGGAATACCGGCCAGGCCCGCCGCGCTGCGCGCGCGGATCGCGCCGGTCGCCTCCGTCAGGCGGTCCAGATTATCGTCGTGGAACACCATCGGGACGCCATCCGAGGACATTTGCACGTCGATCTCGATGCCATACCCGCGCCGGATCGCGGCTAGGATGGCGGCGCGCGAATTCTCCACCCGCTCCGAGCCGGGGCGATGCAGGGCGCGATGCGCCAGCGGCACAGTCAGAAAGGCCGGATCGAGGCGGATCATTTGATCTGGAACACGCCTTCAATCTCCACCGCCACGCCCAGCGGCAGCGAGGCCGCCGAAACCGCCGCGCGCGCATGTTTGCCCGCGTCGCCCAGCGCCTCGCCGATGAAGTCCGACGCGCCGTTGATGACTTGCGGTTGTTCGGTGAAGTCCGGGGTCGAATTGACGAACCCGCCCAGCTTGACCACCCGCACCAAGCGGTCCAGATCGCCGCCGCACGCCGCCTTGACCTGCGCCAGAAGGGCGATGGCGCAGCTGCGCGCGGCATGCGCTCCGGCGGCCACGTCCATGTCATCGCCCAGCTTGCCGGTCAGAAGGCCGCTGTCGTCGCGCGAGATCTGGCCCGAGACATAGACGATATCGCCCACCTGAACATAGGGCACGTAATTGGCCGCGGGTGCCGGGGCCTCGGGCAGGGTGATGCCCATCTCGGCCAGCTTCGTCTCATATCTACCCATGGGGCTTCGTCCTTTGCATAAAGTGCGTCGCGCCAGACGCTAACGTCTGCGGCGCGGGATGAAAACGGTAAATGCATGAGGCCCGGCAGAGGTCCATGGGCGCCGGCGCGCAGGCCGCGAGACTTGCAAGAGAGGCCGGAAAACTGTAATTCGCATGTCTGGGGATGAAGGCGCACGCCGCGTGTCCGGCGGTGTATTTGTGCAACGCCACCGCGCTTTTGAAAAATGCCACCTGCACAAGACCTCGCTTCGCCTTACATCCCGCCCGGTAAAACCGCCTGCAACCTAGCCCGAAAGTGATCTGGTGACCCGCATTTCCCATCTTTCCGCCCCGCGCGCCGGGATCGCCATCGCCGCGCTGACCCTTGTCGTCGCCTGCGGCCATCAGCCGGATCCCGCCGTCACGCGCGGCGCTCCGTATGATCCTTACGAGCAGTCGAATCGTATCACCCACAACCAGAACAAGGCGATCGACCGTGCCGTGGTTCAGCCCGTCGCGAAGGGCTATCGCGCATTCATGCCGGATGACCTGGAAACCGCCGTCAGCAACTTTTCGACAAACTTCTCGCTGCCCGGCGCGATGGTGAACAGCGCA
Source organism: Roseovarius roseus (assembly GCF_043355935.2). Classification (NCBI taxonomy): domain Bacteria; kingdom Pseudomonadati; phylum Pseudomonadota; class Alphaproteobacteria; order Rhodobacterales; family Roseobacteraceae; genus Roseovarius; species Roseovarius roseus. The sequence continues at coordinate 29,115 of NZ_JBHFPE020000003.1, forward strand.
TTGCAAGGCAATGGCGTGGGCCTGACGTCAGATTTCTACCGGTTTCTCGTCAACACGACGCTTGGCCTTGGCGGTCTGATCGACGTGGCCACCGATCTCAACATGCCCGCGCGGACGGATGCCGATTTCGGGCAGACGCTTTATGCTTGGGGCGTGCATGAAGGCCCTTATGTCGAACTGCCCCTACTTGGCCCCTCGACCAGCCGCGCTGCGGCGGGCCGCGTTGTCGATGTGTTTACCAATCCGCTGGGCTACTGGATAGAAGACCCCGAAAGTTACTACGTCGCTGGCGTCCGCACCGCACGGGGTCTGACAGGTCGCGGCCGCTATGCCGAATCGATCAATTCGGTGCTGTATGACAGCGCTGACAGTTACGCGGCGTCGCAGTCGCTCTACCTGCAGAATCGCCGCTTCAAATTGGGCAATGGGGGAACCAGCGACTATCTGGACCCTTATGATACCACGGGCGGCGCCGCACCCGGCACCGCCGTCAGCGCAGATTTCGAGGACCCTTATGACCAATAACCTGACCCGTCGCGGCCTTCTTGCAACCGGCATGGGCGCGGCCCTTGCCACAGCCCTGCCGCAGGGCGCATTCGCCCTGACCGACGCCGGCGCACGCGCGCTGGTGGACAAACTGGTGGCAGAAATCAACCGCGTCATTGGCTCGGGCAAGTCGCTGGGCGGCATGATCGGCGATTTCGAGGGCATCTTCAGCCGCTATGCGGATGTCGACCTGATCGCGCGCAGTACCTTGGGCGCGGATGCCAACCGCGTCAGCCCGGCGCAGATGGCCGCCTATACCAAGGCGTTCCGCGGTTATATCGCGCGCAAATATGGCAAGCGCTTCAACGAGTTTGTTGGCGGGCAGATCGACGTGATCGGCGTCAGCCAAGTCAAGTCCTGGCACGAGGTGCAGGCCCGCGTGAACCTGCGCGGCGAGGCGCCTTTCGATGTGCGCTTCCTCGTCTCCGGGCGCTCGGGGCGGGATCTTTTCTTTGACATGGTCATGGAGGGGATCAGCCTGCGCCTGAGCGAGCGGACCGAGATCGGGTCGATGCTGGACCGCCGGCAGGGCAATATCGACGCGCTGATCGCGGATCTGCAGCGCGCGGGCTAAGCCGCCCTCAGCTTTCGAGAAAACAACGCGCGGTCCCGAACGGGCCGCGCGTTTTTCATTTTCCGACGGTCAGCCGCCCAGCAACCTGCGCAGGATACTGCCGATCGGCCCCTCGCGATTGTCCTGCGGTGCAGTCGGAGCGCCCTGCCAGCCACGGCCGGTTTGCGTGCCCTGATTGCCTTGATCGCCCTGATAGCCTTGGCCGCCCTGCCCGGTCTGGCCACCCGAGAGCTGCGGCTCGGGTGTCGGGCGCTTGGGCGCGGTCATCGGAAGGGGGGTGGCGTCCATGCCGTCATGCACGCGCAACATCACCTCATGCCAGATCTCGGCCGGAAGGCCGCCGCCGGTGACGCCAGTCAGCGGCGTGTTGTCGTCATACCCCATCCAGACGCCGGCCACGTAATCGGCGGTAAAGCCCAGGAACCAAGCATCGCGCGCCGCTTGGGTCGTGCCGGTCTTGCCCGCCGCCTCGCGGCCCGGCAGCTTGGCGCGCGCGCCGGTCCCGGCCTCGACCACGCGGCTCATCATCCAGGTCAGCTCGCGCGCGGCATCCTCGCGGATCACCCGCTCGCCAATGCCACCGCCTGCGCCCATGACAGCCTCATCCTGGCCCAGCAGCTTCAGCTCGACCAGGCCGTAGGGCGTGACCGACGAGCCGCCGTTTAGGATGCCCGCAAAGGCGCCTGTCATCTCCAAAAGCGTGCTTTCCGACGCGCCCAGCGCCAGCGCGGGACCAGCGGCCAGATCGCTTTCGATGCCGAAATCGCTGGCCACCTTGCGGACCAGATCGAGGCCCACACTCTCGGCCACCTTCACAGCGGGAATGTTGTAGGATTCCTCCAGCGCCTTGGCCAGCGTCACGCGGCCGTGAAAGCGGTTGTCGTAATTGCTGGGGCACCACTGGCCTGAACCCGCAATGTTGAGGCAGTAAGACTCGTCCACCACGGTATCGAGGCTGGAATAGCCCAACTCCAGCGCGGTGGCATAGACGAAGGGCTTGAAGCTGCTGCCAGTCTGCCGGTTGGCCTGCGTCGCGCGGTTGAAGGCGCCGGTGACCTTCGTCTGACGCCCGCCCACCATGGCGCGCACGGCGCCGTCGGCGCTCATCACCACCACGGCGGCCTGCGCCTTGGAGCCGTCGCGCAGCTTGTCGTCGAGGACAGCGTGCAGTCCTTCCTCGGCGGCGCGCTGGATGCGCTGGTCCAACGTGGTGCGGATGATCACGTCTTCGGTCGTGTCGCGGGTGAAAAACTCGGGCCCCGAGGACATCACCCAATCGGCAAAATAGCCGCCTGCCTGCCGTTCGGCGGCCTCCGACAGCTCGGCGGGGGTGGCGAGGGCCACGGCGGCCTCGGATTCGCTCAGATAGTCCTGATCGCGCATCAGGCGCAGAACGGTAGCCGCGCGGTTCTGGCTGCGCTGCAGATCGCTGGTGGGGGCCAGCGTCGACGGCGCGGTCAGAAGACCGGCCAGCATGGCGCTCTCGGCGGGATTCACCTGGGCCGCGCTCTTGCCGAAGTAACGCTGCGCCGCGGCCTCTGCGCCATAGGCCCCGCCGCCCATATAGGCGCGGTTGAGGTAGATCGAGAGGATCTCCTCCTTGGTATACTTCGCCTCCATCGCCATCGCATAGATCGCCTCCTTGCCCTTGCGGGTCAGCGATCCGCGCCGGCAATCGGCCTCGTAGGCGGCCTGGCTTTCCCACTCGGCCTCGACATACTCATTGCCAAGGCAGAGCAGCTTGGCCGTCTGCTGTGTCAGGGTCGAGCCGCCATGCCCCGAGAGCGGCCCGCGACCCTCGCTCAGGTTGATGCGAATGGCGCTGGCGATGCCGATGGGATCAATGCCGGGATGCAGGTAAAAGCGGCGATCCTCGGTCGCGATCACCGCGTTGCGCAGATGCGACGAGACGGTGCCCGCCTTGACCGCCCCGCCAAACTGATCGCCGCGCCAGGCAAAAACGTCGCTGTCGCGGTCCAGCAGCGTGACCGAGCCGCGCGCGCGGCCATCCAGCAGCGCCGACGCCTCCGGCAGCGTGGTATAAAAATAGCCCACGGTAAGTCCAACGATCAGCACCGTGATGGCCGTCAGCCGCCAGCCGATGCCCCAGACGATCCGCCAGATCCAATGCAATAGGCTAAAGATCCCGCGCGTGACGAAATTGCCGCCGCGCCGCTTGGCCGGGGTGCGCGCACGGCTTTTGCGCGGCTTGGCCGCCGGTTTCGGCTTGGTCTTGGGTTTGCGCCTGTCGGCCACCAAAGGTGGCTTGCGCCGTCCTGAATTGCTCATGCTTGCCCTGCCCGGCCCGATTGTCGGGGCTTTTACCCCTTGGATTTGGGGTAGGCTAGCCCAGAATGCCAGCGATGTAGAGAGGGCGCGCGATTTTAGGCCGATTGGCAGGGCGCAGAATGGTGGTCGAATCAAACCTCGCCATGCTAAGTCTTGTGGCATGATGCAGCACGCCCCCCATATCGGCCATAAACTGCCAAACTCGGCCGGCCCCGTCATCCGCCAGCTGGACGAGGCCGCGATCAACCGTATCGCCGCCGGCGAGGTGGTCGAGCGGCCCGCTTCGGCGGTCAAGGAACTGGTCGAGAACGCCATCGACGCTGGCGCCACGCGCATCGCGGTAGAGATCGCCGATGGGGGCAAGACCCTGATCCGCGTCACGGATGATGGCTGCGGCATGGCGCCCGATGATTTGCCGCTGGCGCTGGCGCGCCACGCGACCTCCAAGATCGACGGCAGCGATCTTCTGAACATCCACAGCTTCGGCTTTCGCGGCGAGGCGCTGGCGTCCCTTGGCGCCGTGGGGCGGCTGACAGTCACCTCGCGTGCGGCTGGGCAGGATGGCGCCGAGATCAGCGTCACGGGCGGCAAAATAGGCTCGCTGCGCCCCGCCGCGCTGAATGGCGGCACCGTCATCACACTGCGCGATCTTTTCTTTGCCACGCCCGCACGGCTCAAATTCATGCGCACGGATCGGGCCGAGGCTCAGGCCATCGGCGACGTCATCAAGCGGCTGGCGATGGCCGAGCCGCAGGTCAGCTTTACCCTGCGCGATGTCTCGGGCGGGGGCGAGGGGCGGCTGACCTTCCGCGCCGATGCCGAAACCGGCGATCTCTTCGATGCGCTCCACGCCCGCCTCGCGCGGATCATCGGCAGCGATTTCGCCGACAATTCCATGCGCGTCGACGCCGAGCGTGACGGGTTTCGCCTGACCGGCTGCGCAGGCCTGCCGACCTACTCGCGCGGTGCCGCGGTGGCCCAGTATCTCTTTGTGAATGGTCGCCCGGTGCGCGACCGGATGCTGATCGGTGCCCTGCGCGCGGGTTACATGGACGTGCTCAGCCGTGACCGGCATCCCGTCGCCGCGCTTTTCGTCGATTGCGAGGGCGCGCTCGTGGACGTCAACGTGCATCCCGCGAAATCCGAGGTGCGGTTTCGCGATCCGGGCACAGTGCGCGGCCTCATCGTATCGGGCCTGCGTCACGCTCTGGCCGAGGCCGGGCATCGCGCCTCATCCACCGTGGCGGCGGGCACGCTCGGTGCGTTTCGTCCCGAGGAGCGCAGCCAGCAGACCGGCGCGCGCGTCTACCAGATGGACCGCCCGTCGCAGCAGGCCCGCGCCGCGAGCTACAGCGCGCAGGCCCCCGGCTTTGCCGAGATGCAGGGCGATTACAGCGCCCGCGCCGAGCCGGTGATCGAGGACAGCGCGCCGGTGGACACTCCGCTGGGCGCCGCGCGCGCGCAGGTGCACGAGAACTACATCATCGCCCAGACCGAGGACGGCATCGTCATCGTCGATCAGCACGCGGCGCATGAACGTCTGGTCTACGAGCGGCTCAAGCGACAGCAAGAGGGACATGGCATCGCTGCACAGGCCCTTTTGATCCCCGAGATCGTCGAACTGAGCGACGCGGACTGCGCCGTGCTGATGGACGCGGCCGAGGATTTGGCAACGCTCGGCCTTTGCATCGAGCCCTTCGGCGGCGGCGCCATCGCGGTGCGCGAGACGCCCGCCCTTCTGGGCAATGTCGACGCAAACGCGCTGATCCGCGACGTGCTGGACGAGTTGACCGACCAAGGCAGCAGCGACGCCTTGCGCGCGCGCATCGACGCGATCCTCAGCCGCATGTCCTGCCACGGCTCCATCCGCTCGGGGCGGCGCATGCAGGCGGATGAGATGAACGCCCTCCTGCGCGAGATGGAGGCGACGCCGATGTCGGGCCAATGCAACCATGGCCGCCCCACCTATGTCGCGCTGAAACTCAGCGATATCGAGCGGCTTTTCGGGCGCAGCTGAGGCCTGCAATTGCGGCTTGCGGCGCGGGGCATGTTTCTGCCACTCTGGAACAAATGCCGAACGCAAGGAAAAGAGCATGGAGCAGGTTCTGCAGATCATCGCGGCATGGGACATCGCCGTCTGGCAGGGAATCGCGGCAGGCGCCGCCGCGCTGGCGTTGGTTCTGGCGCTGAACGCGCGGGGTGCGGCACGCCGCGCGAGGGAACATAAGGACGAGGTGTATCGCCTGCGCGCCGAGGTCGCCCGGCTGGGGCCGATTGCCCAGCGTGTTCCCGAGCTGGAGGAGCGCGCCGAGGGCCTTCTGACCGAGGTTTATCAAGAGCAGGTGAGGGCCGCCGAGCTGCGTCAGAAGCTTGCCAGCCAGCAGGAGACGCATGATGCGCGCATCGCCGACATGCAGGCAATGCGGAAAGAGATCGAGGACCGCTTTCAATCGCTGGCCTCGGGCGCGCTGACGCAGAATTCCGAGAAATTCCTGTCGCTGGTGTCCGAGCGGTTCCAGAAACACAAGGAAACCGCCGATCACGATCTGACACAGCGCCACGCAGCCATCCGCGATCTGGTCAAGCCGCTGGACGAGCGGTTGGGCAAGTTCGATGCGCGCATGACCGAGATCGAGCAGGCCCGCAACGAGGCTTATGGCACGATCAAGCAGCAGGTGCTGAACCTGGCCGAGGGGCAAGCCAGTCTCGGGAATGAGACACGGCGCCTTGTGCAGGCCCTGCGCGCGCCCAAGACCCGCGGCCGCTGGGGCGAGATGCAGCTGCGGCAGGTGTTCGAGATGGCGGGCATGACCGAGCGCGTCGATTTCCACCTCGAGAAAAGCTTCGACACCGATGAGGGGCGGCGGCGCCCCGATGCGATCGTGCATATCCCCGGCGGGAAGAGCATCGTGATCGACGCCAAGACACCCCTGTCGGCCTATCTGGATGCACTGGAGGCCGAGACGCCCGAGCAGCAAAGCCAGTTCGTCCGCCAGCACGCGGTGCAGGTGCGCAAGCACGTGAATGATCTGTCGTCGAAGGCCTATTACGACACGCTCGGCGCCACCCCCGATTTCGTCGTGATGTTCATCCCCGGCGAGACGTTTGTCTCGGCCGCCGCCGAGGCCGATCCCGGCCTCATCGAATACGCGTTCGAGCGCAAGGTGCTGATTGCCACGCCGACGACGCTGATGGCGCTGGTCAAATCCATCGCCTATGGCTGGCAGCAGGACAAGATGGCCGAGAATGCCGAAGAGGTGCAGAAATCGGCCAAGGAAATCTACGACCGGCTGCGCGTCTTTGCCGAGCATCTGGCCCGCGTCGGGCGGTCACTGGGCCAGTCTGTCGAGCATTACAACAAGGCTTTGGGATCGCTGGAGGGCCGCGTTCTGCCCTCGGCCCGCAAGTTCGAAGAGCTGGGCGTCGTCGCCGCGACATCTGACAAGATCGAGCGCCCTGCCAGCGTCGAGCACGAGCCGCGCCGCCTGACCGCGCATGAGTTCAACGAAGAGAACTAGGCCCTAGTTGGTCTCGAGGCAATGGCGGCGAAAGGCGCGCTTGAGCATGTCGAGCTCCTCGCGCAGAAGCGTCATTTCGACCCGGATGTCATAGCCCAGCGCATCGCCCGACATCAGCGCGAAACTGTCCAGCACCACATCAGCCCGCTTGTCGCGGATCAGGAAGGTCTGCACGCCATCGGCAATGACCTCCGCGGGGATGGGCACGCGCACCGTCCAGAACCCGCCTTCCTCGTTCTCGATCACCTGCACGCCGGGCAGCGCCCGTTCAAGATGCGTGACCTCGATACTGGGTTGGATGTTGCCTTCTCCCTCATGGGTCAGCTCGCCCTCCCAGACGCCCTCGAAAAGCCGGGTCTTGGTCAGTTTGAGGTTGCTCATATTGATCCCTTCATCTGATCAGAACGCGGCACGTTAGAATTCGGCGCGCGGGCGGCGGCTGAACGTCAGATCGCGCAGCGTCACCTGACTCATCTCGGGGTTCTCAAAGATGAGGTCCACCCAGGCCCGCTCGATCCGCTTTTCATTGAGGCCGGTATAGGCCAGGTCGAACTCGACGACGATCTCGTCCTCGTGCAGTGGCAATTCCCGCACGATCTGCTCGGTGTTCGGCCCATGCTTGATGTTGAGCCGGGCAAATATCTCGAGCGGTTTTTCAAGCTCGACAATTGTCGACATGCGGATCAGGTGCCGTTTCTTCAGCCCGTCCACCGCGCCATGCGGCAGGTCCAGCACCACGGACAGAAAAGAGCCATCGAAGGCAAAGACATCCATCCGCAGGCCGTAGGGGGCCAGATCCGCCTCGCGCGTGTTGCGCACCTGCCGCAATGTCAGCTCGGACCGTGCGCAATCGTGAAACAATGTCAGCTCATCGCCCAACTTGGACTTGCTGGGGGCCGAGGACATGCCGGGACTTGCCAGCGGCAGGTTCCAGAGCGCGGGACGCCACGACCAGTCGGTGCCATGCGGTTTCGGAAACGCGTTCGAGCCGATCATCGGCAGGGCCAGCCGATTATCCGCGATCGCAGTCATTTCATGGAGAGAAAAGAGCAGCTTGCGTGCCATGCTGCGCTCGCTCCGCAGCTCGGCCAGGGGCATCTCGGGGGCGCGCCGGGCCGCGCGCGTCCAGCGGCGCACGCCGCGCCGATGCACGATCCAGTCGACCAAAGCACTCCGCACCCGCATTCCTCACCGCCCTCGCCTGCATCCGACAATTTTGTAACCTGCCCTCGCAATCCCTTCTATAGGATTAAGCGGGATTGCGAAACAATCCTGACAGAATGGATTTGAAGCCGCGTGGCGCCGCGCCGCCCCCGTCCGCCAGCATCGCAAGCGCTGGCTGCGGATCCCTTTGGCTGTCCGTCGCGGCAGCATCGACCTGATTGGGCGGCGCGGCCGGTTCGGGCCCGGCACGGCGTGTCGGGCTGGCGTCCAGCATCGCCTCTGCGACGTCGATCAACAGATCGCGCCCTGGCCCGGCGCGCAGGCCGCTTCCGACATCGCCATAGGCGGCAAGGCCGATGACATGCCCGTTGATCAGCATCGCGCCGCGCCAATAGCGCGGGTCGCCCCCCGGCAGAAGGGTGTCGCCGCCGCGCTCAAGCTGGATCAGGGAGATGCCATCGCCGTCGATCTGGTCGATGACGCCCGCATTGGCCCAAGGCTTGGCCAGGCGGCTGGCCGATGGCTGCTCGGCATCGGGATCGCGGCCCAGGACCGAAACTGTGATGACAGCGGGCGGCACACTGCCCGCGGTCAGGCTCCCCAGATGGGCGCAACTGGCCAGCAGCGCAAAGGCCGCATTACGGCCCGTCTGCACGCTGCCCGGATCGATACAATAGCCACCCGGGCCGGCTACCACCACGTCGCCGCCAAAAAAGGCGGCCCTGCGCGGTGCCTCGATCTGCTTGTCGGCGCCTTCGGTCGCCTTCATCACGCCCTCGCCGCCCAGACAGGCGGCAAGGGGCAGGATCAGCGCGCAGACCATCGCCCCGCGCGCAAGTCTGATTGGCGAGCGCAAGGCCTTCAGATGTCCATGTAAATGTGACGCTCGGCCTCGGCGCCGGGATGGGTGACCGCGCCTTTGTAGGTCGGGCCTACCAGCTGCGCGAATTTCCAGATCGCGCCCGAGGCATACATCGTCTCGCGCGGGCCGGCCCAACCTTCCTTGCGCTTGGCCAGCTCCTCGTCGCTGAGATCGACCGTCAGCGCGCCGTTCACGGCGTCGATGGTGATCACATCGCCATTCTTCAGCAGGGCGATGGGGCCGCCATAGGCGCTCTCGGGACCGACATGGCCCACGCAGAAACCGCGGGTCGCGCCCGAAAAACGGCCATCGGTGATCAGTGCCACCTTCTTGCCCATGCCCTGACCGCTGAGCGCGGCAGTCGTCGCGAGCATCTCGCGCATGCCGGGGCCTCCCGCGGGGCCCTCGTTGCGGATGACGATGACCTCGCCCTCCTCGTAGCCGCGGTTCTGCACGGCCTCGAACGCCTCTTCCTCGCTCTCGAAGACGCGGGCGGGGCCGGTGAAGACCTGGTTTTCGGCCGCGATACCCGCGACCTTCACGATGGCGCCCTCGGGGGCAAGATTACCCTTGAGGCCCACAACGCCGCCGGTCTTGGTGATCGGCGTCTCGATGGGGTAGATCACCTTTCCATCAGCCTCGCGGTCGATCAGGTCCAGCTCTTCGCCGATGCTGCGTCCGCTGGCGGTGATGCAATCCTCGTGGATGAGACCCGCCTTGCGCAGCTCCTTCATCACGACAGGAATGCCGCCCACGTCGTAAAGATCCTTGGCCACATAAGCGCCGCCCGGTTTCAGATCGACGAAATAGGGTGTGTCGCGGAAGATGTCGCAAACATCCTCAAGGAAGAAGTCGATACCCGCCTCATGCGCGATGGCCGGCAGGTGCAGGCCCGCATTGGTCGACCCGCCGGTGCAGGCAACCACGCGCGCGGCGTTCTGCAGGGATTTGAGCGTGACGACATCGCGGGCGCGGATGTTCTTTTCCAAAAGGTTCATCACGGCGCGGCCCGACGCCTCGCCATATTGATCGCGGCTTTCGTAGGGGGCAGGCATGCCCGAGCTGTTCATCAGCGCAAGGCCGATCGCCTCGCTGACGCAGGCCATGGTGTTGGCGGTGAACTGGCCCCCGCAGGCGCCCGCGCTGGGGCAGGCGACACGTTCCAGCACATCCAGCGCCTTGTCGGAAAGGGTGCCGTTCTGGTGGCGGCCCACCGCCTCGAACATGTCCTGCACGGTCAGATCGCGAGTGCGGAAATCCTCAGGGATCTCGTCGATCTGGGGCGCGCGGCCCGGCAGGATCGAGCCGCCATAGATGAAGACAGACGGCGTGTTCAGCCGCACCATCGCCATCATCATGCCGGGCAGAGATTTGTCGCAGCCCGCAAGGCCGACGAGCGCGTCATAGGCGTGCCCGCGCATCGTCAACTCGACCGTATCGGCAATCGCCTCACGCGAGGCCAGACTGCTGCGCATGCCCTCATGGCCCATCGCGATCCCGTCGGTCACGGTGATCGTGGTGAATTCGCGCGGCGTACCGCTACCTGCCTTGACGCCCATCTTGACCGCCTGCGCCTGACGGCTGAGCGCGATGTTGCAGGGCGCAGCCTCATTCCAGCAGGTGGCGACGCCGACGAGGGGCTGGTGGATCTCTTCTTCGCTCAAGCCCATCGCATACATGTAGGACCGGTGCGGCGCCTTGGACGGCCCTTCGGTGACATAGCGGCTGGGCAGTTTGGACTTGTCGAACTTGATCATGAGGGCCTCGCGAAACCTTGGCTGAAAAATTGCTGCCCGAGGAATAGGCGAGCGGCCCCTCTGGCGCAAGCGCGCCGGCGCAGCATGAGGCCGATTGCGCCGCCCTTCGGGCAGGGATAGCGTTGCGCCATGCGATACTCAGGCTATGCCCCCCTTGTCACGCCCGCTCGCCAAAGCGCCGCCATCTGGCGGCTGCTTTTGGGCATCGTGCTGACCACCGCCGTCTTTCTGGCGCTGTCGCTGGGCTATGGCTGGCTCATCACGCAATTTCTGCCGCCCCAGACCTGGGGCCCTGACGGGCTCGGCATAGAAGAGGCGACGACACCCGGCGGCGCGCTGGTCAATCTCTATGCTTTCGGAATGCTGATCTTGGCGCTGGTCGTGGTTCTGCCGGTCGTGCACAAACGCGGCTTTGCCACGCTGATCGGCCCCGGAGGATTGGCCCTGCGGCAGGCCGGGCGGGTCAGCCTCTACTTGCTGGGGGTCTATGTTGCGGCCTCGCTGATTCAATCGCTGGACGTGATCCCGCTGGAGGCCGGGCTGCCATTTGAGCGGTGGCTGCCGCTTCTGCCACTGACCCTCTTGGGCCTCCTGATCCAGACCGGCGCGGAGGAGCTGTTGTTTCGCGGCTACCTGCAAAGCCAGCTTGCTGCACGGTTCCGCCATCCTGCGGTGTGGATCACGGTCCCGGCGGGGCTGTTCGGACTGCTGCATTATCAGCCGGGGCTGATGGGCGACGCCTCCTGGGTGATCGTGATCTGGGCCATCCTCTTCGGCCTTGCCGCCGCTGATCTGACGGCGCGCAGCGGCACGCTCGGCCCCGCCATCGCCCTGCATCTGATCAACAATTTCGGGGCCATCGCCATCGCCGCGCCTTCGGGCTATTTCGACGGTCTGGCGCTGGCGACCTATCCCTTCGGCCCCGATGACACCGCATTGATGCTGCAATGGATGCCGGTGGATCTGGGCATCCTCCTCTGCTCGTATCTGGCGGCGCGTCTGGCCCTGCGCGTCTGATTGCAATTCTACGCGCCGAGGCTTAAATCGGGGCGAACCGCGACAAACAGGCAGGTCACATGAACTGGATCACCAACTACATGCGTCCGCGCATCAACTCGATCTTCTCGCGCCGCGAGATGCCCGAGAACCTGTGGACCAAATGCGACGAATGCGGCAGCATGCTGTTTCACCGCGAGTTGAGCCAGAACCTGAACGTCTGCACCAATTGCGGACATCACATGAACATCTCGCCGCGCCAGCGTTTTCAGGCGCTGTTCGACGGCGGCACCTTCTCGGAGGTGGCCGTGCCTGCGCCCAAGGCCGACCCACTGCATTTCCGCGATCAGAAGAAATATCCCGACCGGCTGAAGGCCGCGCAGAAATCCACCGGCGAAAAAGAGGCGATGCTGGTCGCCACGGGCGAGATCGGGCGCACACCCATCGTCGCCGCAGCGCAGGACTTCAGCTTCATGGCCGGCTCGATGGGGATGTATGTCGGCAACGCGATCATCGCGGCGGCCGAAACGGCGGTCAAGCTGAAGCGGCCGCTGATCCTCTTTTCCGCCGCGGGCGGCGCGCGCATGCAGGAGGGAATTCTGTCGCTCATGCAGATGCCGCGCACCACCGTCGCGATCCAGATGCTGAAAGAGGCGAACCTGCCTTACATTGTCGTGCTGACCCATCCCACGACGGGCGGCGTCACCGCCTCCTACGCCATGCTGGGCGACGTGCAGATCGCCGAGCCGAACGCGCTGATCTGCTTTGCCGGGCCCCGCGTGATCGAGCAGACCATCCGCGAGAAACTGCCAGAGGGCTTCCAGCGCGCAGAATATCTACTGGATCACGGCATGCTGGACCGCGTGACGCCGCGTCCCAAGATGCGCGAAGAACTGATCATCATTACACGCATGCTTCTGGGCCTGACGCCCGCCATCGCCGGCGATCTGCCCGCGCCCAGCATCGACGTGGCCGAGCCACAGGCCGACGCCAATGCGTCCAAGGCGGGCTCCAAGCCCGACGCGCAGAAGCAGGCAGCGCCCAAGAAATGAGCGCCGCCGGATCGGATGTCATCCTTGAGCGGATGATGGCGCTGCACCCCAAGATCATCGACCTGACACTGGACCGAGTATGGCGCCTGCTGGGCGCGCTCGGCAATCCGCAGGATGCCCTGCCGCCGGTCATCCATATCGCCGGCACCAATGGCAAGGGCAGCACCCAGGCAATGATCCGCGCGGGGCTCGAGGCCACCGGGAGCCGGGTCCATGCCTATACCTCGCCCCATCTCGCGCGCTTTCACGAGCGGATCCGGCTGGCGGGCGATCTGATCACCGAGGACGCGCTGAGCGCGGTTCTGGACGAATGCTATACCGCCAATGGCAGCGATCCTATCACCTATTTCGAGATCACCACCTGCGCCGCCCTCCTGGCAATGTCGCGCACACCTGCGGACTACACGCTGCTTGAGGTCGGGCTGGGCGGGCGGCTGGATGCGACCAACGTGGTGGCCAAACCCGCGCTGACCATCATCACACCGGTCAGCATCGACCACGAGCAATATCTGGGCAACACGCTGGCCAAGATCGCCTTCGAGAAGGCGGGGATCATCAAGCGCGGGGTGGCTTGCGTCGTTGGCCCGCAGGAAGACGAGGCACTCAGCGTGATCGAGGAGGTCGCCGCGCGCAACGGCGCGCCGGTCATCGCCCACGGTCAGCACTGGCATGTCAGCGCCGAACGGGGCCGCATGATCTACCAGGACGAAAGCGGCCTTCTGGACCTGCCCCTGCCCAACCTGCCCGGCGCACATCAGATAGAGAACGCGGGCGCGGCGCTGGCCGCGCTGCGCCATCTCGGGACGGGCGAGGACGCTGCCGAAGCCGCCGTCACCCGCGCCGAATGGCCCGCGAGGATGCAGCGCCTCGATCGCGGCCCGCTGGCCGAGGCCGCACCCCGTGCAGAGCTGTGGCTCGATGGAGGGCATAACGCCTCTGCCGGCGCCGCGCTGGGCCGGCATCTGGCCAGCCTCCCCGCGCGTCCGACGCATCTGATCTGCGGCATGCTCAACACCAAAGATGTTTCTGGCTACCTGCGCCCCTTGGCCGCGCAGGCAGACAGCCTGACTGCGCTCTCCATCCCTGGCGAAGCCAATACGCTGCTGGCCGAGGTCACCGCCAGAGCCGCCGAGGCCGCGGGGCTGACCGCTTATGTCGCGCCCGACCTGCGCAGCGCTCTGGCCCGGATCGTAGCGGACGCGCCCGAGGCGCGTATTCTCATCTGCGGCTCTCTTTACCTTGCCGGGCATGTGCTGCGCGAAAATGGCTGACCTAGCGTAAATTTTTTTCCTGGGCTAAATACCCGGAAACGATTCGATAATTCGAATCGCTGGGTGCTGTGGAGCTCTTACGGGGGCAGTTTCGCACCTCATTCAGGTTGACCGATTCGCAGGTTTGCGCCTATATCTTGCGTCATCGCCTAAATATGGGCGCCAATATCCCGATTTCGCCCTGTTCCGGAGACTTCCTAGAAATGTCATCCCACACCGCCAAGATCGCAACACGCGCCGAGGCATGGGCGGCATGACGCGGGCGGTGCCGATCTCATCAGGGGTTGCGCGCACCGCAGGGGCTTTCACCGTAATTCAACAGGCTTCCGGCGCGCTGGGCGCGCGGGCCAGAGGCAAGCTTGGTTAACAGTTCAACACGCAGGCAGAAGACGAAAACGATCTGAGCAGAGTGATTGAGGGGCCGAACCAACGGCCCCCTTTCATTTTCAAAGACCTCGATTCACCACACGCCGGAAAACATATGTTTTCCGCTCAAAACTCCCTTCGGAGTTTTGCCGCGCAAAGAAAAACCCGGCACCAGTTGGGGCCGGGTTTTGCAATGTCGGAGCCTGCGCCGCGTTTAGTGCAGCTTGGCCTCCACCGTGTCGATACCTTCGTCGATCAGCTTGTTCGCCTCTGCGGCGCTCATCTGCTTGGCGATCACGTCACGGGCTGCGGCGATTGCGATTGCGATGGCGCGATCGCGCACCTCGCGCACGGCACCCGCCTCGGCCGAGGCGATGCGATCCTCAGCGGCCTGCATGCGGCGCGCGATGGACTTCTTGAGGTCTTCGCGGGCTTGCTCGGCAGCGTCATTCGCTTCGGATTTGGCTTGCGCCACGATGCGGTCGGCCTGGTCCTGCACGTCCTTCTGCTGGCGCTCAAAGGTGGCCAGAAGGGCTTGAGCCTCCTCGCGCAGCTCCCGCGCCTCGTCCAGCTCGGACTTGATGCCATCGGCGCGCTTGTCCAGCATTTCACCGATCTTGCCGGGCACCTTGAGGTAGATCAGGAACGCGACGAACAGGATGAACGAGATCATCACGACGAAATTCGTGTTCGACAGCGAGAAGAACGGGCCGGTCGCGGCCAGTGCGGGGCTGGCGGTGATCAGCGCGATCAAAGTTGCAAACGTGCGCATGAGATTAGCCTTTCATCTGCGAGGTGACGGCGGCGTTGACGGACTTGGCGTCGGCCTTCCCACCCATCGCGGCGACGATTTCCTTGGCGGTATCTTTGGCCACGACCTTGACCGATTCCAGCGCGCCCGCGCGGATCTCGTCGATGGCCTTTTCGCCCTCGGCGGTCTTGGCGGCGATCTCGGCGTCGGCCTTGGCCATCGCCTCATCGAGATCGGCTTTGATGCCCGCCTTGGTCTCGGCGATGATGTCATTGGCATTGCTGCGCGCGTCGGCCAGCGCCTTTTCATAGGCGGCTTCGGCCTCGGCGGCCTTGACCTTCAGGTCTTCGGCAGCGGCGATGTCATTGGTGATGGTGCCCTGACGCTCGGCCAGGACGGCTGCGATGCGCGGCAGCGCGATGCGCGACAGCACGAAAAAGATCACGACAAGCGTGACCAGCAGCCAGAAAATCTGGTTGCCCATCCAGTCGGG
The DNA here is from genome assembly GCF_043355935.2 of Roseovarius roseus. Taxonomy (NCBI): domain Bacteria; kingdom Pseudomonadati; phylum Pseudomonadota; class Alphaproteobacteria; order Rhodobacterales; family Roseobacteraceae; genus Roseovarius; species Roseovarius roseus. The sequence goes on from NZ_JBHFPE020000003.1 coordinate 44,754, forward strand.
GCAAAGCTGCGGCAGGCCGATGGCCCCGCCATGCGAGTCGACGCAGACGCCGGCCTCTTCGAGGGCGATGGGCGTGGTGCCCGCCGTCTCGGCAGCGGTTTCGATAGCCATTTTGTCGTCCTTTCTCAGGAAGCCGGTCTGTGAGAGAGGGTGAAGGGCACGGTGCCCTTCACCCATCCCGTAAGGAACAGTCTAACGGACGTTCTTAGACGGCGAACATCAGCAGAAGCGCGACGAGGAACGAGAAGATCCCCAGCGCTTCGGCGAACGCGATGCCGATGAACATGGTGGCCGTCTGGCCGCCGGCAGCCGAGGGGTTGCGCAGGGCTCCGGACAGGAAGTTGCCGACAACATTGCCCACACCGACGGCTGCGCCGCCCATGCCGACGGATGCCAGACCTGCGCCGATGTATGCGCCCATTGTTGCGATATCGCCTTCCATGAGATGTCTCCTTACTGTGGAATTTGCGGTATTTCGGTCGTTTGGTCCGGCAGGATGCCCTGCCGGTATTCCTTGCCTGCGGATCAGTGCGCCGGGTGCAGCGCGTCCTTGAGATAGACGCAGGTCAGAATGGTAAAGACGTAGGCCTGGATGAAGGCCACGAGGATTTCGAGCGCATAGATTGCCGAGATCGCGAGGATCGAGAGCGGCGTCACGGCGAGGCCGATGCCTGTCGAGATGATGATCATCGGCGCGAACGCGGCAAAGACCTTCATCACAGCGTGGCCGGCCATCATGTTGCCTGCCAGACGAATGGAGTGGCTGACGGGGCGCACGAAGTAGGAAATGACTTCGATCAAGGCCAGGATCGGGCGCAGCGGCAGCGGCGCGGCGCTGATCCAGAAAAGTCCCAGGAAACCTGCGCCATGCTTGACGAAGCCGATGACGGTGACGGACACGAAGACCAGAAGCGCCAGCACGGCGGTGACGCCGATATGGCTGGTCGTGGTGAAAGCGCCCGGCAGCAGGCCGACGAAGTTGGCCATCACGACGAACATGAAGATCGTCATGATGTAGGGAAAATAGGGCAGCGCATCACGGCCCGCCACATCCTCGACCATCTTGCGGATAAAGCCATAGGCCAGCTCGGCCACCGACTGCATGCGCGTGGGGATCGACTGGCGGCTGGACGAGCCCAGCACCAAGAGCGCGATCGTCGCCAGAACCGTGATCGCCATCCAGAGCGTCACGTTGGTCACGGTAAAGAGGCCGACCTCACCATCGCCGAAAAGCGGCTTGATGATGAACTGGTCCATCGGGTGGAAGACCAGACCCGTCGTTTCACCGGATGCTGCTTCAGTCGCCATCTTTCGCCCTCTCGTCGCGGCCCTGCTTGGCCGTATGGTCAGCGGCCTTTTCGGCCTCTTGGGTCTGCTGGATTTCCTGCGCGCTGCGGATCATCACCTTGATCCCTGCCGCGAGGCCCAGCAATGTGAAGAGCACCAGAAATATGGGCAACGTGCCCAAAAGGCGGTCCAGCCCGTATCCGATGCCAAAGCCGATCAGAAGACCGGCCACCAATTCTATCACCATGCGCCAAGCCAGCTGGGCCTGCGAATAATGCTCGTCCGTATGGGGCTTGACCTCTTTCGGGGTCTTGAGTGCTTCGATCTTGGCCTCGAGATCGCGAAGCCTGGCGCGATGATCGGGGTCAGTCACTGGGCGTGCCCTTGGATGCGGACGGTTGGCGCATTGCTATGCGGCGGGGCCGTTTGAGTCAAGCGCGGGCGCGCCGCAAGAAGGACCCGCGCAAGCTACTGTTTGAATTGAGTAATTTTGGAGCGATGAAAGGGTTGGAGGTGCAGCGCCCCGGCGGCATGGCGGGATTCAGGCCACCGGAGCTTATTCAACCTTATGGTTGACAAAGAACGGCGCAAGGGGCCGCGCAGCCTAGCGCACGACGAAGACCGAGCATTTTGCGTGCTGCGCGATATAGCCGCCGTGAGAGCTGAAGATATGCTCCATCACGCCGGGCTCGTGAGAGGCCATGATGACCAGGTCGATGCCCAGATCGTCGATGCTCTCCATCAATTTGCGGGTGGTGTCCACGGCAGGGTCGGTGGACTGGACCGGATAGGCCTCGACCGCGACGCCGTATTCGTCGGTGAGGGACTTCGCGAAAGACCCGAGCAGGCCGCCGAATTCCTTGGGATTGTGCCCCAGGCTGCTGGGCAACTCGCCGCCCACGCTGACGACATGCACCTTGGCGCCATGCGCCTTGGCCATTTCACCCGCAACGGCAAGGGCCTTTTGTTGCTTGTCCTTGTGAACCAGATCGACCGGAACCATGATGTGGTTGAACATGTGCTTTCCTTTCGCATTGTGGGAATACAAGGCAGAAGCATTCCCTTGCCGCCATTGTGTCGCAGCACGGGCGGCACTGTAAAGGAGACGTGATGACGGGATCCCTTGACCTGACCTTTGCGGCCCTTGCCGATCCGACGCGGCGCGCGATCCTGTCGATGCTGCTGGAGGATGACATGGCCGTTACGGATGTGGCCGAGCCCTTCGACATTAGCCTTGCCGCGATTTCCAAGCATTTGGGAATATTGAGCCGCGCCGGCATGATCAGCCAAGAACGGCGCGGGCGCGTGAAATGGTGCAAGCTGGAACCCGGCGGCCTGCGCGCGGCATCGGTCTGGATGCAGGGCTTTGGTCAGTTCGAGCCCGTCGATCTGGACGCGTTCGAGGTATTTCTGGCGGCCGAGTTCGGACGCGAAAAGGGCTGACCGGGGCGCGCATGACTGGCGCCCTTCGATCAGCCCGGAATTCTGCGTGGCGGTGCGTTACAGAACGAAGCCCACAATGGCGAGCACGATAACGACCAGACCAACGAGATAAATGATACTACGCATGGGATGTCCCTTGTTTTGCTATTGTCATTGCAGCGCCAACGCCGGGTCACTCGGAAAGGTTCCTGCCTTTCTGCAGAGCGGGACGGCGCCCTTCTTCATTCTTGAGCAGTATCAGCAGCGCGGCGATGGTCAGCGCGACCCCCGCCAGCACCTGCACAGGCGGCAAGGGATTGCCCAGCGCGGCCTGCCAGCAGATGACCCAACTAGGCAGCAGGTAGGTATAGGCCATCACCTTGGCGCTGGGCAGTCTCAACGACGCATATTGCAAAAGGACGATGGTCAGCGCTGTCGCCACGATGGTGATATAGGCCAGCGTGATCCAGACGATGACAGGCATCGCGCCCCAGTCCATCGTGGCCAGATCGCGCGCGCCCAGTGAAATGAGGATCAGCGCCGCCGCCGCGATCGTGCCGAACGAGAAGGTGACCGGCGATTGCCCCCGGTTCAGCCTGCGCACCAGGGGCGTGTAGACCGCATGCGCGGCGCAGCCCCAGAAAAAAATCATCTCGCCCCGCCCGATCCGAAAGTCCAGAAGCATCGCCAGATCGGCGCGAAAGATCACCCACAGCGCCCCTGCCGCCCCCACCGCCAGCGCGGCGGCCATGCGGCGCGTCATGATCTGGCGCATCAGCACGTAGCCCGCGATGCCCGACAGGATCGGCGACAGCGTGAACACTGCCGAGAGCGAGACGGCCGGCGCAATCTTCAGCGCCTCGAACATCAGCACGAAATAGCAGGCCATCAGCGCGCCCAGCAGCATATAGCGCCAGGGTGCCGCGAAATCGCTGCGGGCGACGCTGCCGCGCGCAAAGGCCCAGCCACCCAGCAGCACCGCCGCCGCGCCAAAGCGCAGCGCATTCAGCGCCGCCGGCGCAATATGCGGCGCCGCCAGCGAGCCCAGCGCGAACGAGCCCGCGATCAGTCCTGAAAAAGCCAGCATCGCCACATGGCCGCGCCATTCATCGCTCATGCCCGGCCCCACCCTGCGACGCGCGCCTTGAGGAAACTCATCAGCGCCTGCACCTTGGCGGTGCGATGTAAATCGACATGACTGACCAGCCAGAGCGGGGCGGCCCATTCCGCACGTGGCGGGGCGATCTGCACAAGCTGCGGCATCTTGGACGCCTTGAGGGTCGGCAGAAAGCCGATGCCGACTCCTGCCTCGATTGCCGCCCATTGCGCATGCACATCGTCGCTACGGAACACAACCGCTTCGGGCGGCACGGCTTGCGCCATCCAGCGCGCATGGGGCGCACGCGACAGCGGGTTCGCCGCGCCGATCATCAGATGCCCGGCCAGCGCGTCGGCGCTTTCGGGTTTGCCGTGACGCTCGATATAGCTCTCGGCCGCATAAAGCGTGACAGACTGATCAAAGAACGGCTGCACTACATTGTCGGGCTGGTCCGGCGCGGCCCCAGCGCGAATGGCGACATGCGCCTCGCCGTATTCCAGACGAAACAAGCGATCTCCGGTCAGATAGCGCACGGCCAGATCGGGATAGGCGCGCTGGAAATCGCCCAGCGCCGGCACGAGGAAATGGTTGAACCCGGACAGGGCCGTGACCACCAGATCGCCGCTGACATCGCCGCCATGTCCCTTGATCCGGCCCGCCAGCTGGGCAAATGCCTCGTCCGCGCCCTGCGCCACACTCAGCAGGTCCGCGCCCGCCTCGGTCGGGGTGTAGCCGCGCGCATGGCGCTGAAACAGCCGCACGCCCAGCCGCGCCTCCAGCGCGTCGATATGGCGAATGACGGTGGCGTGATGCACACCCAGCGCGCCCGCCGCCCCGCTGACGGTGCCCGCGCGGGCCACGTGAAAGGCGGTTCGGATCTCGTCCCAGTTATCCATGCGGGGTCCTTGGAGTGATGCTGCGCAGATCGGCTGCACGCACTGTGATCCGATGCACGCCCTCCGCGCAAGGGCACCCCCGCGCTTGACTCGCCCGGCGTCCGCGCCTAGACAGCCCGCAATCCCCGGAAGCGTTTTGCCTTCCGGTCCCTTGGCCTTTGCCGGGATCGCCCTCCGTCAGCGCGTTTGCGCCCACGGGGGCTCTACCGGTTTGGCGCATTCGACGGCCTTGCCCATATGAGGGCGGAGCGACACTGACAGGAGCCTTGGCAGATGTTTGAAAATCTATCCGAACGCCTCTCCGGTGTCTTTGACCGCCTGACGAAACAGGGCGCGCTCAGCGAAGAGGACGTGAAAACCGCCCTGCGCGAAGTGCGTGTCGCGCTTCTGGAGGCGGATGTGTCGCTGCCCGTGGCGCGCGAATTCGTGAAAAAGGTGCAAAGCCAAGCCACCGGCCAATCCGTGCTGAAATCCATCACGCCCGGCCAGCAGGTCATCAAGATCGTGCATGACGCGCTGATCGACACCTTGCGCGGCGAGGGCGATCCCGGCGCGCTGAAAATCGACAACGCGCCCGCCCCGATCCTGATGGTGGGCCTCCAGGGCTCGGGCAAGACCACGACCACCGCCAAGCTGGCCAAGCGCCTGAAAGAGCGCGACGGCAAGCGGGTGCTGATGGCTTCGTTGGACGTGAACCGCCCGGCAGCGATGGAGCAGCTGGCGATCCTCGGCACGCAGATCGGCGTCGACACACTGCCCATCGTCAAGGGCGAGGATCCCGTCCAGATCGCCAAGCGCGCAAAAACGCAAGCCGGTCTCGGCGGCTATGACGTCTACATGCTGGATACCGCCGGGCGCCTCCATATCGACGCCGAGCTGATCGCCCAGGCCGCCGCAGTCCGCGATGTCGCCAACCCGCGCGAGACGCTGTTGGTCGTCGACGGCCTCACCGGCCAGGACGCGGTCAATGTCGCCACGGAATTCGACGACAAGATCGGCGTCACTGGCGTGGTCCTCACCCGGATGGACGGCGACGGGCGCGGCGGCGCCGCCCTCAGCATGCGCGCCGTCACCGGCAAGCCCATCCGCTTCGTCGGCTTGGGCGAGAAGATGGACGCCATCGAGACCTTCGAGGCCGAGCGGATCGCGGGCCGCATCCTCGGAATGGGCGACATCGTCAGCCTAGTGGAAAAGGCGCAAGCCACCATCGAGGCCGAACAGGCCGAGCGCATGATGAAGCGTTTCCAGAAGGGTCAGTTCAACATGAACGATCTGCGGATGCAGCTGGAACAGATGCAAAAGATGGGCGGCATGGAATCCGTGATGGGCATGATGCCCGGCATGGGCAAGATGGCCAAGCAGGTGCAGGAGGCAGGCTTCGACGACAAGATCATCGCGCGCCAGATCGCCCTGATCCAGTCGATGACCAAGAAGGAGCGCGCCAACCCGCAGATCCTTCAGGCCAGCCGCAAGAAACGCATCGCCAAGGGCGCGGGGCTCGAGGTGAGCCAGCTCAACCAGCTTCTCAAGATGCACCGCCAGATGGCGGACATGATGAAGAAGATGGGCAAGGGCGGCATGCTGAAACAGGCCATGAAGGGCATGTTCGGCAAGGGCGGCGGCCCCTCGCCCGAGGAAATTCAAGGCATGGACCCCAAGGCGCTGGAACAGGCGGCCAAGAAGATGGGCGGCAGCATGCCCGGCGGCTTTGGCGGCATGGGCGGCGGCGGTCTTCCCTCCGGCCTCTCAGGCTTCGGCAAGAAGAAGTGAGCCCCATGCTTTCATTGCTCCCCCAATACTCCCGCCGGGGGCGCCGCGCAGGCGCCACCCGCCAGACCTCGATCATGGAGGCCCGCCCATGCTGACCAACATCCCCCGCATCGAGACCGAACGTCTGATCCTGCGCGGCCCGACCGAGCGGGATATTGAGCCGACGATCACCTTCCTGATGGACCCGGCCCGCTCTGCAGGCTTCGGCACCGAGCCGGATCGCAGTCGCGCCTGGCGCTGGTTCGCGATGAATCTCGGCCATTGGGCGCTGCGCGGCTATGGCTATTTCATCATCGAGGACAAGGCGTCCGGTCAGCCCTGCGGCCTCACAGGCATCTGGGCACCCGAAGGCTGGCCCGAGCCTGAGCTGGGCTATGTCGTCTTCGACGGCTTCGAAGGGCGCGGCATCGCCTATGAGGCCGCTTTGCGCGCCCGCGAATGGGCCTATACCGATCTCGGGATCACAACGCTCGGCTCGCATATCGTGCCGGGCAATGCGCGCTCGGTCAAACTGGCTGAACGCATGGGCGCCCGCTTCGAACGCAGCTACACCAACCCCCACATGGGCGAGGACATGATCTATCGCCATCCCTCTCCCACCGAGCTTGGCCTTGCGCCCGGTAAAAAGGTCGACGCATGACGCCTCATCTGGCCGATACCCCCGTGCTCGAGACTGAGCGCCTGACCCTGCGTGCAATCGGCCCGCAGGACATGGAGGCGGGAATCGCGTTTCTGGCATCGGAGCGCGCGCAATACATGGGCGGGCCCTACACGCGGCATGATGCCTGGGTTCAGACCTGCCGCCTAATCGGCGAATGGACGGTGCGCGGCACCGGGCTTTTCGTGATCTGCCTCAAGGGCACCGATGAGGCGATCGGCGATGTTGGCGCCATCTATCCCGAGGGCTATCCCGAGCCGGAAATCGGCTGGGGCCTCTGGACGCCCGAATTCGAGGGCAAGGGCTATGCCGAGGAGGCCGCCATCGCCGTGCGGCAGCACCTTTATGACGATATGGGCTGGCAAACGGCCGTCAGCTATATCGACCCCGACAATGCCCCCTCCATCGCGCTGGCCAACCGTCTGGGATGCAGCCTCGACACGAAGGCACCGCTTCCCGATCTTCCCGATTGGGAGGGCACGCTGATCTACCGCCACCCCGCGCCCACCGACCTGGGCCTCGCCCCTGCCGCGAAGGAGGGCCGCGCATGACCGCCGATACCACCCGCGCCGCACAGCTTCTCAAGGATCACCGCGACAGCATCGACAGGCTGGACGCGATCCTCGTCTACACCTTGGGCGAACGCTTCAAGCACACCCAATCCGTCGGCCGCCTCAAGGCCGAGCACGACCTTCCCCCGTCCGATCCCGCGCGCGAAGCCGCGCAGATCGCGCGTCTGGAGGATTTGGCGAATCAGGCCGATCTGGACCCCGAATTCGCCAAGAAGTTCCTGAACTTCATCATCGCTGAAGTCATTCAGCACCACAAACAGCACCAATCGTAATCAAAACCATACTCAAAACCCCAAGGAGACTACCCCATGGCCATGAAAATTCGCCTCGCCCGCGGTGGCAGCAAAAAGCGCCCCCACTATTCCATCGTCGCCGCCGACAGCCGCATGCCGCGCGACGGCCGCTTCATCGAAAAGCTGGGCACATATAACCCCCTTCTGCCCAAGGACAGCGAAGAGCGCGTCAAGATGAACATGGAGCGCATCCAGCACTGGCTGGACCAGGGCGCGCAGCCGACCGACCGAATCGCCCGTATGCTCGAAGCTGCTGGCGCACGCCCCAAGACCGAGCGCGCCAACATGAAAAAAGCTATCCCCGGCAAGAAGGCGCAGGACCGCGCCGAAGAGCGCGCCGCCAAGGCCGCTGCCATCGAGGAGGCCAAGAACGCCCCCGCCGAGGCACCTGCTGAGGAAGAGGCCGCAACCGAAGAGTAAGAGCCGGAGCGCGCTGGAATGTCTACGTTCACGCCGGACTTCCAGTCGCAACTGGCCGATCTGATGCGGTGGCGGCGCGACGTGCGCCGCTTCCGCACGGATCCCGTGGACGAGGCAGTGCAAGCGCGCTGCCTCGACGCGTTTTGCATGGCCCCCTCCGTGGGCCTGAGCGAGCCGTGGCGCATCATCCATGTCGAGAGCGATGCCGCCCGCGCTGCGGCCCGCAGCAATTTCGAGGCCGCCAATGCCGAGGCACTGGCCGGATACGCAGGCGAGCGCGCGCAACTCTACGGCACGCTCAAGCTGTCGGGCATGCGCGACGCGCCGGTGCAGCTGGCCATCTTCTGCGATGACGCCACGCCCAAGGGCGCGGGCCTTGGCGCCGCAACCATGCCCGAGATGCGCCGGTATTCGGTGGTGGGCGCCATCACCCATTACTGGCTGGCGGCGCGGGCGCAGGGCCTTGGCGTCGGCTGGGTTTCCATCCTCGATCCCGCGCAATTGTCGCGCGATCTGGACGTGCCCGGCGGCTGGTCGCTGATCGCCTATCTGTGCATCGGCTGGCCCGAGGCCGAGAGCCTGACACCCGAATTGCAGGACGCCGGATGGGAGGCGCGCACAGCGCCGCCCTCCCCGGTGCGGCGCTGAGCCATGCTGCGCAAGTTGGTTTTCTGGGCGGTTCTCTTTCTTGCGGGATGGGGCTATGGCAAATATCAACACGCGCAGGACTGCGCCGCAGCAGGCGGGCAGGTGACACGCGGCCTCTGCCGGGGAGAGACGCAATGAGCGAGCATGAAGAGATGATCTGCATCGGGGCCATTGCCGGCTCTTTCGGGGTGCGCGGCGAAGTGCGCTTGAAAAGCTTCGCGGCGGTCCCCGATGATATCGCCGCCTATGGCCCGCTGACGCCCGAAGGCGGCGGCGCGGCGCACACGGTCACCCTGACCGGGCAGACCAAGGGCGGCTTTACCGCACGCCTGTCGGGCATCACCACCAAAGAGGCCGCCGATGCGCTGCGCGGCGTGCGCCTGATGGTCGCCAGATCGAAACTGCCCAGCCTTCCTGATGACGAGTATTATCACGCCGATCTGGTCGGCCTTGCGGTGCACGACACCGGCGGCACGCTCTTGGGCGAGGTCAAGACGGTGCTGAACCATGGCGCGTCCGACCTTCTGGAGATCGCCCTGCCCGGCACGCCCGAGACGGTGCTGCTACCCTTCACGCAGGCCTCCGTCCCAACCGTCGACTTGGCCGGCCGCCGCATCGTGGCCGATCCGCCCGAGGGGCTTTTCCCGGACGCGTGACGCGCGCGGAACCTTGCGCCGGCCTGGCGGGTTAGCGCGCTACGGGCCTGAAAGTAATGGCCCCCAAGCGAAAGGTATTTCCAATGCTCGAATGGATTCTCATACTGCTGGCCATCGCGGCCATCGCCGCGCTTCTGGGCTTCAACAGCCTGTCGGGACTTGCGCTGTCGGGCGCCAAGCTCTTGATCATCGTGGCACTGGTGCTGTTCCTTCTGGTGCTCTTCGGGGTCATCGCACTGGCCTAGCGTCCATCGCCCGGCACGTGTGATCGCGCACAAAAGGCAGCGCTGTGCCACGGCTGGGCATGGCGCTTGCCAAGGCTGCGCGCGACGCGTTATGGCCAGCGCATGTCGAACCCATCTTCGCCTCCCGAGCGGTCCTATGGCCGCAAATCCGTGACGCTCAGCGCCGCGCCACGCGATCTGTTGGACGGCCCTCAGCGGCTGGCGCGGGCGTGGCGCGTGCAGGTGATCACCCTGATGCCGCAGGCATTTCCGGGTATCCTGGGCGAGAGCCTGACTGGCCGCGCGCTCAAGGACGGTTTATGGGAGCTGGAGGCGCATGATCTGCGCCAATATGGCGTCGGCAAGCACCGCAATGTCGACGATACCCCCGCCGGGGGCGGCGCCGGCATGGTGCTGCGCGCCGATGTGATGGGCGCCGCGATCGAGGCGGCTCAGGCCAGCGCCGCAGCGGGCAGTCCGCTGATCTATCTCAGCCCGCGAGGCCGACGGTTTGACCAGCAGATGGCGCGCGATCTGGCCGCTGGGCCGGGCATGACCCTGATCTGCGGACGGTTCGAGGGCTTGGATGAGCGGGTGATCGAACATTACAGCGCCCTCGAGGTGTCGCTGGGAGATTTCGTGCTGACCGGCGGCGATATCGCGGCGCAAGCGATGATCGACGCGGCCCTTCGCCTGCGCCCCGGCATACTGGGCAACGAGGCCAGCGCCGTGGAGGAAAGCCATTCCAGCGGCCTTCTGGAGCATCCGCACTACACCCGCCCGGCCGAATGGCAGGGCCGCACGATCCCCGAGGTCCTAACCTCGGGCAATCATGGGGCCATCGCCAAGTGGCGACAGGACGAGGCCGAGCGCATCACGCAGCAAAGGCGGCCCGATATGTGGGATCGCTACGCAAAATAGCCCCCGAAATACCCCCTCTCGGCTTGCATCGCACGCCCATCTGTCCTAAAGCCCGCGCACCCTGTCTCGGCTCTGCCCGAGTCGGGTGCCGCGTGGCGTGCATCTTTGCCGGATGATCTTTGCATCCGGGCCGGGCATGCCGGGGGCGATAGGTAGATAATGACGATCCGATCTGGGGCGGACTTCTGACATCGGTCAGGGGGATCCGGACAAGGGCCACCAGCTCTCGGGGCGCGAAACACTTTGCGGATGTTAACCGCAAGCAAACCCAGGAGTTCAGCGATGAACATTATCGCTCAGATCGAAGCGGAACAGATTGCCGAGCTTGGCAAGACCATTCCCGATTTCAAGGCCGGCGACACCGTTCGCGTCGGTTACAAGGTGACCGAAGGCACGCGCACCCGCGTTCAGGCATTCGAGGGCGTCTGCATCAGCCGCAAGAACGGCGAAGGCATTGCCGGCTCGTTCACCGTGCGCAAGATTTCGTTCGGCGAAGGCGTGGAGCGTATGTTCCCCCTCTATGCGACGAATATCGACAGCATCGAGGTGGTGCGCCGTGGCCGCGTCCGCCGCGCCAAGCTGTACTACCTGCGCTCGCGCCGCGGTAAATCCGCGCGTATCGCAGAAGACACCACCTACAAGCCCAAGAAAGCGTAAGGACCGGTACGATGAAAAAAGACATCCACCCCGATTACCACGAGATCGACGTCAAGATGACCGACGGCACGATCCTGAAAATGCGCTCGACCTATGGCAAGGAAGGCGACCAGCTGTCGCTGGACATCGACCCCACCGTGCACCCTGCATGGACCGGCGGCTCGTCCCGCCTCATGGACGCTGGCGGCCGCGTGTCGAAGTTCAAGAAGAAATACGAAGGCCTCGGCTTCTGAGCCATTCGCCTTCTTGGTATGTGAAACGCCGCTCCTCTCGGGGCGGCGTTTTTCGTTGGAGCTGCCCCTCCGGAGTCAAGCCGAAGGCGCCGGAGGAGCGCCATCCCACGGGCAGGCGCTCCTCCGGCTACTGCCGCACTGGATCAAAGCGGGCTAGAACGCTACATCCGCGCCCATGGACCACAAAGCCTTCATCGCCCAGCTGCCGCCCGAGACGCTGGCCACGCTCAACACCCCGGAAAACGCCGCTGGCTTGCGCCATCTGGCGGGCCATGCCGCGCTGATCGCCGCCCTCGCGCTCTGGATCGCGCAGGGCTGGCCGCTCTGGCAGGTGGCCCTCGTGCTGCAGGGCATCGCGATCTGTTTCCTCTTCACGCTCGAACATGAGGCGACGCACAAGACGCCCTTCGCCTCGCTCAGCCTCAACGAATGGGTGGGCCGTATCTGCGGCGTGCTCATGCTGCTCCCGTTCGAGTGGTTTCGCTACTTCCACCTCGCCCATCACCGCCACACCAACATTCCCGGCAAGGATCCCGAACTGGAGGGCGGCAAGCCGGAGACGCGCTGGCACTACATCCGCCATGTCTCGGGCCTGCCCTACTGGGCCGCCATGGCGCGCATCACGCTCAACTGCGCGCGGGGCCGCATGGACGCGGCCTACATCCCCACCCGCGCCCGCCCCCGCATCATCCGCGAGGCGCGCGTGATGCTGGCGATCTATGCGGGCGCCCTGCTCAGCCTCGTCTTCACGCCCCTCCTCTTCTGGATCTGGCTTCTGCCCGTCCTCTTCGGCCAACCCTTCCTGCGGCTCTACCTTCTGGCCGAGCATGGGCGCTGCCCGATGGTGGCCGACATGCTGCAGAACACGCGCACGACGCATACGAACCGCATCATCCGCTTCCTCGCGTGGAACATGCCCTACCATACCGAGCATCACGCCCTGCCGAACGTGCCCTTCCACAAGCTGCCCGTGCTCCACGCCCATATGCAGGGCCATCACGGCACGCTGCAAAGCGGCTATGCCGCCTTCACGGCGGACTACGCCCGCAATCTGCAGTGAGGCTTGCACGCAAGGGGGATGCGCGGTAACTCGCCACGAGGACTGACCGAGGATACCCCGATGGACGATCTGCGCGACAAATATATCAGCCTAATTGCGAATGCCCCCGATGAGGCCGCGCTGGAGGATCTGCGCGTGCAGGCCGTTGGCAAGAAAGGCGAGATCAGCCTTGCCATGCGAAGCCTCGGCAAGATGAGCGCCGAAGAGCGCCAGACCGCCGGGCCCAAGCTGAACGCGCTGAAAGACGAGATCACCTCGGCCCTCGCCGCCAAGAAAGAGGCGCTGGGCGATGCGGCGCTGGACGAGCGTCTGCGCGGCGAGTGGCTGGACGTCACGCTGCCCGCGCGCACGCGGCGCCAAGGCACGATCCATCCGATCAGCCAGGTGACCGAGGAAGTGACCGCGATCTTCGCCGATATGGGCTTTGCCGTGGCCGAAGGCCCGCAGATCGAGAGCGATTGGTATAATTTCGACGCTTTGAACATTCCGGGCCACCACCCCGCGCGGGCCGAGATGGACACGTTCTACACCCATCGCGGCGAGGGGGACGCGCGCCCGCCCCATGTGCTGCGCACGCATACCTCGCCCGTGCAGATCCGCACGATGCAGGCGCAGGGCGCGCCGCTGCGCGTGATCGCCCCCGGCCGGGTTTACCGCGCCGATTACGACATGACGCACACGCCCATGTTCCACCAGATCGAGGGGCTGGCCATCGACAAGGACATCTCGATGGCGAACCTGAAATGGGTGCTGGAGGAGTTCGTGAAGGCGTTCTTCGAGGTGGACGATGTCGAGCTGCGCTTCCGCGCGTCGCATTTCCCCTTCACCGAGCCCTCGGCCGAGGTCGACATCCGCTGCTCATGGGAGGGCGGCACTTTGAAAGTGGGCGAGGGCGACGACTGGCTCGAGATCCTCGGGAGCGGCATGGTGCATCCGAAAGTGCTGGAGGCCGGGAATATCGACCCGAACGAATGGCAGGGCTTTGCCTTCGGCATGGGAATCGACCGGATCGCGATGCTGAAATATGGCATCCCGGATCTGCGGGCGTTCTTTGATTCAGATCTGCGGTGGCTGCGGCATTATGGGTTCGCGGCGCTGGATGTGCCGACGTTGCGAGGTGGGTTGAGTAGGTGACTAGCCTAGAAATCCCGTCACTGGTAGCTGGAGGATTGTTAGCAGCAGTTGCTGCAATAATTGGCAGACTCATTTGGCGAGGCGTAGAGCGACACCTAAATGGCACGGCTGACATTATCTGGACCATCACTCATGATGTGCGCTATACGCCTGTTAAGGAGATTGAAGAACAATTTTTTGATCTATGGAGCAACGCCTCCAAACAAAATCCTTCTTGGGACAATTTTGATCGGTTCACTCAATTAAAGAATGACATTGAGAGGTCATATGAAACGCTTGCGATTGCCATCATTAATGTGGGGAATGCAAAATCAGATACGATTAGAATTCTATTGAATAAAGAGCCGCTAAAAATTGCAGTTCGCCCAGATGTGTCAGTTCATAAGAAAACCACTGCGGATGAAAAAGTTGAGCTGCAACTTGATGGCATAGAGCCTAGCGAGCAGTTCCGATTGATATTTTTTGGCCTCAGCAGCTTCGATGTAATGCGCGTTGTTCATGCTCAATCTAAATCCAAACAATATACTTCTGATGAGGTATTGCCTCTTGATTATATCGACGAAAACAAACGAAAAGCGAAAAGTAGATTTATCAGCGTATTTCTTCTCCTTGCTGCTCTTGCCTCTATTTCTCTGGCAGCCTACGGTGCACTTACCCAGATCCAAGAAGACAATCCGTCAGGCGGCGTTGCTAGTGATGGCCTAAGGCCGAACTAGCTTTTACCTCACTCATTCGCAACAAACTGGCTGCGGCTACAACAGGGCAGAGAAGACGCCTGCCCAAGCCGGGCGCGCGCCTGCCCGTGGGGTGGCGCTGCACTCTCTAATCGGCGCGCTTTATGCCTGCCACGTCCTTCCACCATCCGAACGACAGCACGACTTTGCAAAAGCGCCAGCCCGCCGGGACGGGCAGGCGCTCGTCCGGCGCCTTCGGCTTGATTCCGGACGAAAGGGGCGCTTTGAATTAAGATCAAAGCCACAAGGAGCCTGCCCATGCGCCTCTTCCAGCATCGCAACCGCCAGAACACAGCCGAAAGCAGGCGCCTCTATGCAATGTTCGAGCTGGCCTACACCATTGTCGATTTCGCCGCCGCCATCTCTTTCCTCATCGGCTCGATCCTCTTCTTCTGGGCCGAGTATGAGACGCAGGCGATCTGGCTTTTCGTCATCGGCTCGGTCTGCTTCTGCCTCAAGCCCACGATCCGCCTTATCCGCGAGATCAAGCTCCTGGAGATTGGCGATACCGAGGATCTGGCCGAGCGCTACGAGCGTTGAGTGGCCTTTCCCCGCCGCCCCTTCTGCGCTATGCGAGGCGCGACAGATAACGACCCGATGGATGACGGCACATGAAATTCACGATCTCCTGGCTCAAGGACCATCTCGACACATCGGCCACGGTCGATGAGATCGCCTATGCGCTGACCGATCTGGGCCTCGAGGTGGAGGGCATCACGAACCCCGCCGCGCGGCTCGCGGATTTCACGCTGGGCCACGTCACCCATGCCGAGCCGCACCCCGATGCCGACCGCCTGCGCGTCTGCAAGGTGGCGACCGGCGAGGGCGAATTGCAGATCATCTGCGGCGCACCCAATGCGCGGCAGGGCATCACCGTGGTCGTCGCCAAACCGGGCGTCTATGTGCCCGGCATCGACACCACCATTGGCGTGGGCAAGATCCGCGGCATCGAGAGCTACGGCATGATGTGTTCCGAGCGCGAGATGGAGCTCTCGGAGGAACATGACGGCATCATCGAGTTGCCCTCGGGCGAGGTGGGCGAGCGCTATATCGACTGGCTGGCGCAGCACGATCCGGCCAAGGTCGACCCGGTGATCGAGATCGCCATCACCCCCAACCGCCCCGACGCGCTGGGCGTGCGCGGCATCGCCCGCGATCTGGCGGCGCGCGGTCTGGGCAAGCTCAAGGACGCGCCGACGGCGCATGTCGAGGGCGAATTCCCCTGCCCGATCAACGTGACCATCGACGAGGATACGGCGACGAACGGCTGCGAGGTCTTTGCTGGCCGCCTCATTCGCGGCGTCACCAACGGCCCCAGCCCCCAGTGGCTGCAGGACCGGCTTCGCGCCATCGGGCTACGCCCCCGCTCGGCGCTTGTCGATATCACCAACTTCTTCACCTTCGACCGCAACCGGCCCTTGCATGTCTTTGACGCAGGCAAGGTCACCGGCGATCTGCGCGTGCACCGTGCAAAGGGCGGCGAGACGCTGATCGGCCTTGACGAGAAGGAATACACGTTCTCGGAGGGCCAGGTCGTGATTTCCGACGACAACGGCATCGAGAGCATCGGCGGCATCATGGGCGGGCTGGCAACGGGCTGCACCAGCGAGACGACCGACGTCTTCCTCGAAGCCGCCGTCTGGGACAACGTCCAGATCGCCAGCACGGGCCGCGCGCTGAAAATCAACTCGGACGCGCGCTATCGCAACGAGCGTGGGATCGATCCGGCCTTCAACATGGAGGCAGTCGATCTGGCCGCGCAGATGATCATGGATCTCTGCGGCGGCACGCCCTCGAACCTCGTCAAGGCGGGCCGTGTTCCGGACGTGCGCCGCGCCTTTAAACTGGTGCCTGCGCGCGTGCAATCGCTGGTCGGGATGGAGATCCCGGAATCCGAGCAGCGCCAGACGCTGACGGCGCTCGGCTTCCGCCTCGATGGCGATCTGGCAAGCGTTCCCAGCTGGCGCCCCGATGTGCTGGGCGAGGCCGATCTGGTCGAGGAGGTCGCGCGCGTGGCGTCCCTGACCAAGCTTAAGGGCCGCCCCCTGCCCCGCGCGCAGGCAGGCGTGCCCGCGCCGATCCTGTCGCCCGCGCAAAAGCGCGAGCAGATCGCGCGGCGCACGGCGGCGAGCCTCGGCTATAACGAATGCGTGACATACAGCTTCATCGACCACGCGAGCGCGACGCTTTTCGGCGGCGGCGATGATGCGACGATGCTCGCAAACCCGATCAGCAGCGAGATGAGCCATATGCGCCCAGCGTTGCTGCCCGGCCTCTTGCAGGCTGCGGCGCGCAACCAGTCGCGCGGCATTTCCGACATGAGCCTCTTCGAGGTCGGCCACGCTTTTCAAGGCGGCGAGCCGGGCGAGCAGCATCTGCAGGTCGCTGGTATTTTGCTCGGCCGCACCGGACCCAAGGATGTGCATGGCAGTAGCCGCGCGCTTGACCTCTATGACGTGAAGGCAGACGCCGAGGCGATCCTGTCGGCCATCGGTGCGCCGGCCAAGGTACAGATCCTGCGCGGCGCGGATGCCTGGTGGCATCCCGGCCGTCACGGCATGATCTGCCTTGGGCCCAAGAAGGTGCTGGGCGTATTTGGCGAGCTGCACCCCAAGACGCTGCGCGCGATGGGCATCAAAGGCAGCGCCATGGCCTTCACCCTCTGGCCCGCCGAGATCCCCCTGCCGCGCAATGCCACCGCCAACCGGGGCGCGGCGCAAATGCACGGGCTGCAGGCGGTCGAGCGCGACTTTGCCTTCGTCGTCGATGCCGAAGTCGAGGCGCTGACTCTGGTCAACGCGGCGGCAGGCGCCGACAAGGCGCTGATCGAGGATGTGCGTGTCTTTGACGAATTCATCGGTGGCGCGCTGGGTGAGGGCAAGAAATCCCTCGCCGTCACGGTGCGCCTGCAACCCACCGAGGCCACGCTGAAGGATGCCGATATCGAGGCCGTCTCGGCCAAGATCGTCGAAAAGGTCGCCAAGGCGACCGGCGGCACCCTGCGCGGCTGATCCTAGGAGAATGACCATGCTGAACGTTTATCTCAGTGGCGAAATTCACACCGACTGGCGCGACCAGATCGAAACGGGCGCAGAGGGTCTGAACGTCCATTTCAGCGCCCCTGTGACCGATCATGGCGCCAGCGACGATTGCGGTGTGGCGATCCTCGGGGTCGAGGATGACAAGTTCTGGCATGATCACAAGGGTGCCAAGCTAAACGCGATCCGCACCCGCATGGGGATTGAGGAGGCGGATATCGTCGTCGTGCGCTTCGGCGACAAGTACAAGCAGTGGAACGCGGCCTTTGACGCGGGCTATGCGGCCGCGCTTGGCAAGTCGCTGATCATCCTGCAGCCCGAAGAGCATGACCACGCCCTGAAAGAGGTCGATGCCGCCGCGCTGGCCGTTGCGCGCACACCTCAGCAGGTCGTCCAGATACTGCGCTATGTCCTCGATGGCACGCTGTCTGCGTAACAGCAATTCTTGGGGCCGCCCGACCGGAATTGTGCTAGGCTCTTTGCGCAGGCGCGCAAACGTGCCGCATCATCTGGGATAGTGGGACATTTATGCTTAATGAATTTAAGGACTTCATTGCCAAGGGCAATGTCATGGACATGGCCGTCGGCATCATCATTGGCGCCGCATTCACAGCCATCGTTACGTCGATGGTGGGCGATCTGATCAACCCGATCATCGGCCTCTTCACCGGCGGCGTCGATTTCACCAATAATTACGCCGTTCTGGCAGGCGACGTGCCCGCGGGCGCCTCGCTTGAGGCCGCGCGCGAGACGGGGGCGTCCATCTTTGCCTATGGTGCCTTCCTGATGGCCGTCATCAACTTCCTGATCATCGCGTTTGTCGTCTTCATGCTGGTCAAATATGTGAACAAGGTGAAGTCGCTGGCCGACAAGCCCGACGAGGTTGCGCCCGAAGTGCCGACCGCCCCTTCGGAAAAGGACATCCTGATCGAGATCCGTGACGCGCTGAAAACGCGCTGAACTCTCGGTGACGCCTGACCAAGGCCCCGGAACCTCCGGGGCCTTTCGTCGTTGGGCCGGGAACGTTATAGCGGCATTCAATCAATTATTTACGGTTTGAAGGGGATTATCAGTCTTATGGAAGGTTTCTCGGATCAATTGGGCGGCTACGCGCCGCTAATCATCAACGCGGTCAAGGCGCTGGTCGTCCTGATCGTCGGCTGGATCGTGGCGGGCCTCGTTGGCAGTTTCGTGCGCCGGCAAGTGCGCAAGCATCAGCGCATCGACCAGACGCTGGGCAATTTCGCTGCCACCGTCGCCACCTGGGCCATCCGTATCATGGTGCTGCTGGCGGTTCTGAACCTGTTCGGCATCGAGGCGACCAGCGTCGTCGCGGTCCTCGGTGCGGCCACCTTGGCCATCGGCCTTGCTCTGCAGGGTACACTGGCCGATCTGGCCGCAGGCATCATGCTGGTCATCTTCCGCCCCTACAAGCTGGGCCAGTATGTCGATATCGGCGGCACCAGCGGCACAGTCTCGGAAATTGCGCTATTTTTCACCGAGCTGACGACGCCGCAGAACGTGCAGATCATCGTGCCAAACGGGCAGGCATGGGGCTCGATCATCACCAACTACTCGGCCCATGACACGCGACGCCTCGATCTGACATTCGGCATCGATTATGCTGACAGCGCCGATACGGCCATGCAGATCATCCTTGAAAACGCCCGCACGGACGAGCGCGTGATGCAGGACCCCGAGCCCTGGGCGCGGGTAACGAACCTCGGCGACAGCTCGGTCGACATCACCGCGCGGCTCTGGACCTCCACCGCCGATTTCTGGAACGTCAAGTTCGAGCTGACCAAGGCGATCAAGGAGGATTTCGACGCCAAGGGCATCTCGATCCCCTTCCCCCACCAGGTGAATGTCGAGCCGAAAAAGGCATAGCCCCTCGGCTTCATCTTGGTAAAAATACTCAAATTCCGCCGCCAGCAAGGCAATGCAGGCGGCGGGATCAGTTCACCACTCGGCAGGTAAGGTTGATCCTACCACCGCCACTGAGCAGCGAGGACGATCCGAACCTGATCCGGTCGACACCGTGGTATGTCAGCCGCGCATCTCCGCCCATGACCACCACATCGCCCGAGCGCAGCCAATGCGACACCGTACTGCCACCGCGCGCCGTATTGCCGATCCGCAAGAGCCCGTCATCGCCCAGTGAGATCGAGAGCACCGGCCAGCTGAAGTCAGCCTCGTCCCGGTCCTGATGCAGTCCCATGCGCGCGCCCTCGCCGTAGTAATTGATCAAACAGCAATCGGGATCGCGGGTATCGCTGACCAGATCGCGCCAGACCTGCAGAACCGCCGCCGGGATCGGGGGCCATGCCTGCCCGTCCGGATGCGCCGCGGCATAGCGATAGCCCGAGCGGTCAGACACCCAGCCATAGCGCCCGGCCGAGGTCATGCGCACGCTCATCTGGCGGCCCATCGGCGTCATGGGGCGCATCAACGGCGCCGCCGCCACAACATCGCGCAGCGCCGCCACCAGCGCCGCCTGCACCTCGGACCCCAGATACCCCGGTAAAATGCGAAAACCGCGCAGGTCAAGTTCGGTCATATCGCATCCCCGCTGCATCTTTTGCGGGAAAACTGCAAATCGCCTGACGCTCCACCGCTTGCAGGGCCTTCCCGCCCTCCCTATATACGCCCGGAAGCGTTGACCCGCAAACATGGGTCAAGCCTTACCAAACCGGGGCACGGATGCCGTAACGGGTCTGACCCCGCCTATATCGCCTGAAGAGAAAGGGATGAAATCCATGTCCAAAGTTATTGGTATCGACCTCGGAACCACGAATAGCTGCGTTGCCATCATGGATGGCCAAACGCCCCGCGTGATCGAAAACTCGGAAGGGGCGCGCACGACCCCCTCGATCGTCGCCTTCACCGAGAATGAGCGCCTCGTTGGTCAGCCGGCCAAGCGTCAGGCCGTCACCAACCCCGAAAACACCGTCTTTGGCGTCAAGCGCCTGATCGGCCGCCGCGCCGACGATGCCGACTTGGCCAAGGACAAGAAAAACATGCCCTTCACCGTCATCGACGGCGGCAATGGCGACGCATGGGTCGAGGCGCGCGGCGAGAAATACTCGCCCAGCCAGATCAGCGCGTTCATCCTGGGCAAGATGAAAGAAACTGCCGAGAGCTATCTGGGCGAGGAAGTGACGCAGGCCGTCATCACCGTTCCTGCCTATTTCAACGACCAGCAGCGCCAGGCCACCAAGGACGCGGGCAAGATTGCCGGCCTCGAAGTCCTGCGCATCGTGAACGAGCCGACGGCTGCCGCACTGGCCTATGGCCTCGACAAGAAGGACGAGCAGACGATCGCGGTCTATGACCTCGGCGGCGGCACGTTCGACGTGACCATTCTGGAGATGGCCGAAGGCTTCTTCGAGGTGAAGGCCACCAATGGCGACACGTTCCTTGGCGGTGAAGACTTTGACATGCGCATCGTCAATTACCTCGCCGAAGAGTTCAAGAAAGAGCACCAGGTCGACCTGACGCAGGACAAGATGGCCCTGCAGCGCCTGAAAGAGGCCGCCGAGAAGGCCAAGATCGAGCTCTCGAGCTCGAGCCAGACCGAAATCAACCAGCCGTTCATCTCGATGTCCTCGAACGGCCAGCCGCTGCACATGGTCATGAAACTGACCCGTGCCAAGCTGGAGAGCCTGGTCAGCGATCTGATCAAGTCGTCGCTCAAGCCGTGCCAGGCCGCGCTCAAGGATGCGGGCCTCACGGCCAGTGATATCGACGAGGTCGTTCTGGTCGGCGGTATGACCCGCATGCCCAAGGTGATCGAAGAGGTGACCAAGCTCTTTGGCAAGGAGCCGAACAAGGGTGTGAACCCCGATGAGGTTGTCGCGATGGGCGCCGCCATTCAGGCTGCCGTCCTGCAGGGCGATATCAAGGACGTCGTCCTTCTGGACGTCACGCCCCTGTCGCTCGGTATCGAGACGCTGGGCGGTGTCTTCACCCGTCTGATCGACCGCAACACGACGATCCCGACGAACAAGAGCCAAGTCTTCTCGACCGCCGAGGACAACCAGAACGCCGTGACGATCCGGGTGTTCCAAGGCGAGCGTGAGATGGCGGCCGACAACAAGATGCTGGGCCAGTTCAATCTGGAGAATATCCCGCCCGC
This sequence comes from Roseovarius roseus, assembly GCF_043355935.2. Taxonomy (NCBI): domain Bacteria; kingdom Pseudomonadati; phylum Pseudomonadota; class Alphaproteobacteria; order Rhodobacterales; family Roseobacteraceae; genus Roseovarius; species Roseovarius roseus. The sequence continues at coordinate 66,611 of NZ_JBHFPE020000003.1, forward strand.
ACCGCGCGGCATGCCCCAGATCGAGGTGACGTTCGACATCGACACCAACGGCATCGTCTCGGTTTCGGCCAAGGACAAGGGCACGAACAAGGAGCACAAGATCACGATCCAGGCTTCGGGCGGTTTGTCCGAGGAAGACATCGAAAAGATGGTCAAGGACGCCGAGGAGAATGCCGAGGCCGACAAGGGCCGCCGCGAGCTGGTCGAGGCCCGCAACCAGGCCGAAAGCCTGATTGACTCGACCGAGAAGTCGATGGAAGAGCATTCGGACAAGGTGGATCCCACCACGATCGAAGCCATCGAACTGGCCATCTCGGCGCTCAAGGAAGACCTCGAGAACGACGACGCAGCCAAGATCAAGTCTGGCATCCAGAATGTCTCGGAGGCCGCGATGAAGCTGGGCGAGGCCATCTACAAGGCCAGCCAGTCGGAAGACGATGGCAGCCCCTCCGCTGCGGATGAGGCTGGCAACGGCGGCGATGACGATATCGTCGATGCCGATTTCGAGGACCTCGACGACAACAAGCGCGCGTGATGCGCCGCTGAGAAACTTTCGGGCCGGTCTGCAAGGCCGGCCCGTTTCGTTTCAGGTTAAGGAGGTCCCAGAATGGCCAAACGCGATTATTACGAGGTTCTGGGCGTCGCGCGCGGGGCTTCGGCAGACGAGGTGAAAAAGGCGTATCGCCAAAAGGCGCGCGCCCTGCACCCCGACAGCAACAAGGACAATCCCAACGCCGAGTCCCAGTTCAAGGAAGTGGGCGAGGCCTATGACGTTCTGAAGGACGCCGAGAAGAAAGCAGCCTATGACCGGTTCGGCCATGCCGCCTTCGAGGGTGGAATGGGCGGCGGTGGTGGACGCCCCGGCGGACCGCAGGGCCACGGCGATTTCGCCAGCGCCTTTTCTGACGTGTTCGACGATCTCTTTGGCGATTTCATGGGCGCGCGCGGTGGCGGCGGGCGGCAACGGGCCGCGCGCGGCTCGGATCTGCGCTACAACATGCGCGTCACACTGGAAGAGGCCTATAAGGGCCTGCAAAAGACGATCAACGTGCCCACCTCTGTCCAGTGCAACTCCTGCGACGGGTCGGGCGCCGAGGGCGGCGCAGAGCCGACGACCTGCCCCACCTGCTCGGGCATGGGCAAGGTGCGCGCGCAGCAAGGCTTTTTCACGGTCGAGCGGACCTGCCCGACCTGTTCGGGTATGGGCCAGATCGTCCAGAACCCATGCAAGGCCTGCGGCGGCCAAGGCCGCGTCGAAAAGGACCGTGCGCTGAGCGTGAACATCCCCGCGGGCGTCGAGACCGGCACGCGCATTCGCCTCTCGGGCGAGGGTGAGGCCGGCATGCGCGGCGGGCCTCCCGGCGATCTCTATATCTTCATTGAGGTCACCAAGCATCCGCTCTTCGAGCGTGAAGAGACGAACCTTTACTGCAACGTGCCCGTCTCGATGATCAGCGCTGCGATCGGCGGCGATATCGAGGTGCCTACCATCGACGGTGGCCGCAGCAAGGTAAAGATCCCTGCCGGCAGCCAGTCTGGTCGCCAGATGCGCCTGCGCGGCAAGGGCATGCCCGCCCTGCGTGGCGGCAGCGCGGGGGACATGTTCATCGAATTGGCGGTCGAGACGCCGGTGAACCTGACGTCCAAGCAAAAGGAACTCCTGCGCGAATTCGAGGCGCTGTCCGAGGACAACAACCCCGAGAGCAAGACGTTCTTCAAGTCCGTCAAGTCGTTCTGGGACAGCATGAAGGGCTGAAGCTCGCGCCCTAATGGTCGCAAGGCCCCACCCTGACAGGCGGGGCCTTTTTCATGTGCCTCCAAAGCCGCATGGACGATTGCTCGCAATTGGCCGCGCGGCACTGTTTCAAACCTGCATCGGTCGCGGAAACAACGGCATTTCACGCGTCAACTTCGGGCCGCTGCCCTTTCCTATTGTCCATGCGCGATATAATGTGCCGCAAACGCCCCAAGCCGAGGGCGTGGGCAAGGGATCTTGGGACATGGCGCATATCATCGTCGTCGGAAACGAAAAGGGCGGCGCAGGAAAATCTACGGTGTCGATGCATGTCGCCACCGCTTTGGCGCGACTGGGCAACACCGTCAGCGCGCTGGATCTGGACCTGCGCCAAAAGACGTTCGGCCGCTACGCCGAGAACCGCAAGGCCTATATGGCCAAGTCGGGCCTGTCTTTGCCCAGCCCTTTCTATCACGACCTGCCCGAGGTCGATCAGGCGGCCCTCGGCCCCGGTGAGAATATGTATGACCGGCGCCTCTCCGAGGCGGTTGCGTCGCTGGAGCCGGACAGCGATTTCATCGTGATCGACTGCCCCGGCTCGCACACGCGCCTCAGCCAAGTGGCTCATAGCCTTGCCGATACGCTGATCACGCCGCTCAATGACAGCTTTGTCGATTTCGATCTGCTGGCCCATGTGGATGCCGACGGGACCAAGATCCTGCGGCCCTCGGTCTATTCCGAGATGGTCTGGAATGCGCGCCAGCTGCGCGCGCAGGCGGGGCTCAAGCCGATCGACTGGATCGTCGTGCGCAACCGCGTGGGCGCTCAGGCGATGGTGAACAAGGAAAAGATGGGCGCCGCGCTGGACAACCTGGCCAAGCGCATCGGGTTTCGCACGGCCCCCGGCTTTAACGAGCGCGTGATTTTCCGCGAGCTTTTTCCACGCGGCCTGACCCTGCTGGACCTCAAGGATGTGGGCGTGAAGCAGCTGAACATCTCGAACATCGCCGCCCGTCAGGAGCTGCGCGATCTCATCACGGCGCTGAAACTTCCGGGGATCGAGGCGAAGTTCTGACCCGCCTGCGCCTGAGCGCGACCGCGTTCGAGACAAGCAGCGCCCCGATGATCAGCGCCCCGCCGGCAAGCGCCCATGGCCCGGGATCTTCACCGATCACCGCCCACACTAGGATCGGCGCCAGCACAGATTCCAGCAAGATCAGCAGCGACACCTCGGCCGAGGCCAGGTAGCGCGGGCCCAGCGTCAAAAGGCATGTCGACAGCGCGATGAATGTGCCATGCGCCGCGACCAGGGGCCATTGCGACGGCACAGCCTGCCCGGGAGTGGCCCAGATCAGCATGATCAGCGCCGAGAGCAGATAGGACACCGGAATCGCCGGGATCATCGATGTGGCGCGCACCTTGCGCACCGTTGTCAGCGCCCCTGCAAAGCTGGCCGAGACCGCCAGCGCAATCACGTCCCCCTGCCAACTGGCGGTCGCGTTCTCGCCGCTGCCATAGGCGATGATACCTAGGCCGGGCAGAACGGCCGCCATGGTCAGAACCATGCGGCGGCTGAAGGGCTCGCCCAGAAAGATGCGGCTGAAAAGGGCGGCAAAGACCGGGATAGAGGCAAAGATGAAGACGACATTCGCCACACTGGTCAACGATATCGCCATGACGAATCCGGGCGCCGTCGTCGACATCAGCAGCGTGTAGAGAAGGCCCGCTCGCCCCGTGCGCAGCACCGCCCGAAACCCGGCAAGCCCTTGAAACAAAAGGCATCCAATCAGGATTAGGCTGCCCGAGACCACCGCCCGCCAGAACGTTGTCGTGGCCGGATCCGCCTGGATCAGGCGCACGAAAAGGGAATCGGGGACCAGCATCATCACCCCCAGCGCGGTGATCAGCAGCCCCTTCAGATGATCGCTCATTAGGAATTTGTTGATGGGAATCGGCGCAATGTAAAGCGATAGCGCGGATCTGCCGTCCGCATCTGACAAGGGGGCTAGTGCCAACATTTTACCGCAGAACCCGGCCGGGCAGACCATGATGCCGCTTGTTCAGGTGATCTGGCTCAGCCTCTCGGCCGGTATCTTTTCCATCTGGGCCTGCATGCTCTGCGCGTTCCTCCCGGCGCTGAGGCGCAGCACGTCCGATGTCGGCGTCCCCAGCGGTCCCCGCCTGCTGAAATTGGCCTGCTCCAGTCCAATGAGCGCGCAGATCCTCGGCAGGCTGGCCGCGCTGACGGCGGTTCTTCTGATGCTGATCGGCCTAGGCCTGCTGATATGGCCTCCGTGACGGGTCAGGACGACGCGGTTCTTCCAACCGGCGCGCGGCTCTGTCATACTCGCACAAACTCAAAATGAGCGAGCAGCGCACCCCATGTCCGACCTTCTGACCGCCGCCACCTCCTCAGGCGACTATGATGCCTCTTCGATCCAGGTCCTTGAGGATATGGAGCATGTGCGCCTGCGCCCCGGCATGTATATCGGCGGCAAGGATGACCGCGCCCTGCACCACATGGTGGCCGAGATCATCGACAACTCGATGGACGAGGCCGTGGCCGGTCACGCCACCTGGATCGAGGTCGAACTGCACGAGAACGGGCATGTCTCGGTGCGTGACAACGGGCGGGGCATCCCCACAGGGCCGCACCCCAAGGACCCGACGAAATCCGCGCTTGAGATCATCTTCTGCACGCTGAATGCTGGAGGCAAATTCTCAGGCGACAGCTATCAGACATCGGGCGGTCTACATGGCGTCGGCTCTTCGGTGGTCAACGCGCTCTCGGATCACCTCCGCGTCGAGGTGGCCCGGAACAAGGAGCTCTTCGCGATGGAGTTCTCGCGCGGCCTGCCCGTCGCGCCATTGGAGAAGATCGGCGCCGCCCCCAACCGGCGCGGCACCGCCGTCACCTTTCATCCCGACGCCGAGATCTTCGGGTCGCTCAAGCTGAAACCGGCACGTCTTTTCAAGATGGCGCGCTCCAAGGCGTATCTTTTCTCGGGCGTCGAGATCCGCTGGAAGACCGGCATCGACGATGGCGAGACGCCGCGCGAAGCCAAGTTTCATTTCCCTGGCGGCCTCTCGGACTACCTGACCGAGGCGATGGGCGGCGCGACCACCTATGCCGACACGCCCTTCGCCGGTTCGGTCAGCTTCGAGAAATTCAAGGTCCCCGGCAAGGTCGAATGGGCGATCAACTGGACGCCCGCACGCGATGGCTTCATCCAGTCCTATTGCAACACGGTCCCCACCCCGGAAGGCGGCACACATGAGGCGGGCTTCTGGGCCGCGATCCTCAAGGGTATCAAGGCGTACGGCGAGCTTGTGAACAACAAGAAGGCCGCCACGATCACCCGCGAGGACCTCATAACCGGCGCGGGCGCGCTGGTCAGCTGTTTCATCCGCGAGCCGGAATTCGTCGGCCAGACAAAGGACCGCCTCGCCACGGTCGATGCACAGCGGATGGTCGAGAACTCGGTGCGCGACCATTTCGACAACTGGCTGGCCGCCGATACGAAATCGGCGGGCGCGATTCTCGATTTCCTTGTTCTGCGCGCCGAGGAACGCCTGCGCCGCCGCCAGGAAAAGGAAACCCAGCGCAAGACCGCGACCAAGAAACTGCGCCTGCCCGGCAAACTGGTCGATTGCTCGTCCAACACCCGCGATGGGACCGAGCTTTTCATCGTCGAGGGGGACTCAGCCGGCGGCTCGGCCAAGATGGCACGTGATCGCAAGACGCAGGCCCTCTTGCCTCTGCGCGGCAAGATCCTGAACGTGCTCGGCGCCGCCAGCTCGAAACTGGGCAGCAACCAAGAAATCAGCGACCTGACACAGGCTCTTGGGGTCGGGCTGGGCTCGAAATTCAACCTCGACGATCTGCGCTATGACAAGATCATCATCATGACCGACGCCGATGTCGATGGCGCCCATATCGCGTCGCTGTTGATGACCTTCTTCTTTACCCAGATGCGCCCGATGATCGACGCGGGTCACCTCTACCTTGCCTGCCCGCCGCTCTACCGCCTTAGCCAGGGCGCGCGCCGCGTCTATTGCCTAGACCAGTCCGAGCGTGATGCGTGGATGGAGAAGGGCCTGGGCGGGAAGGGCAAGATCGACGTCAGCCGCTTCAAGGGTCTGGGCGAGATGGACGCCAAGGACCTCAAGGAAACGACGATGGATGCCAAGTCCCGCAAGTTGATCCGCGTCACCATCGACGAGGACGAACCGGGCGAGACCGGCGATCTGGTCGAGCGCCTGATGGGCAAGAAGCCCGAGTTGCGGTTCCAGTATATTCAGGAAAACGCACGCTTTGTCGAAGAGTTGGATGTTTGAGGGTTGAAAGAATCTAGGGTCATGCCTGTACCGGATTATCAAACGCTGATGCTGCCCGTTCTGAAATTGTTCGGGTCTGGCAAGACGAGTGTCGCTGAATGTATCGAAGATCTGAAAATCGAGTTTGAGATCAGCGATGAGGACGCGGCAGAACTGTTGCCGAGCGGAAAGATGACCCGCCTTTACAACCGTGCTCATTGGGCGCGCACGTATTTGGGCAAGGCCGGTTTGCTCACCTCGCCGAAGCGTGGGCATCACGAGATCACGGCGTTGGGCAAGGCGGTTTTGGCGAAAGACCCGGATCGGATCGGAAACGCAGACTTGAGTCAGTTCGACGGATTTTCCGACTGGAAGGACCAACCGGCAACAAAGGATGGCCTTGGGGAAGACTGCTCAGCGGATCGGAAGGTGATTGATCAGACACCTGAGGATGCCATGATGACTGCCAGTCGCGTCATTGAGGCCGCTTTGAGAGAAGAGTTGATAGGCGCGGTGATGCAGGTGTCACCCACACGTTTCGAAAGACTGATACTGGACCTGCTTTCAGCCATGAATTTCGGGCGGGGTGATCTCGATAACAGCCGGATGACGCCAGGCAGCGGGGATGGTGGCATTGACGGGATCATAAACGAGGACGCGCTGGGCCTCGATGCCGTCTATATTCAGGCCAAGCGATACGCACCAGACAACAAAGTCGGCCGGCCTGATATTCAGCGCTTTGTTGGCTCACTGACAGGCGAAAGTGCCACCAAAGGAGTCTTTGTCACTACCTCCTCGTTTTCAAAAGAAGCACGCGATTACATCAGCCGTGTTCAGCAGCGCATCGTGTTGATTGACGGTGACAAGCTGGCGCAACTCATGATTGCTCATGATGTTGGTGTGCGAAAGCGCTCCACGTATTATGTCAGAAGTCTCGACGAAGACTATTTCTCGGACATCTGATCGCCAATTCGCACCCATGACCACCCACCACTCCTTCACCCTCGCCGGCGCCACGCTCATCGCCCTGCCTTCCGGCGCGCTCTACTGGCCGGATCAAAACCTGCTCTGCGTGTCGGACCTGCATCTTGGCAAGTCCGAGCGGCGGGCAAGGCTGGGCACGGCCTCCCTCCCTCCTTACGAGACGCAGGACACGCTGGCGCGGCTTGACACCGACCTGAACGCCACCAATGCCAAGACGGTCGTCTGTCTCGGCGACAGTTTTGACGACAGTGCGGCGGTGGATGCGTTGCCGGACGCGGCCAAGCTCTGGATCACCACGATGCAATCCGGCCGCCGCTGGGTCTGGATCGAGGGCAACCATGATCCCGGCCCGGTCGATCTGGGCGGCACGCATCTGGCCGAGCTGCCGCTCCCCCCGCTTACCTTCAGGCATATCGCGCGCCCCGGCGCCAGTGGCGAGCTTTCGGGCCATTACCACCCCAAGGCGCTGGTAAGGGCACGCGGGCGCAGCCTTAGCCGCCCCGCTTTCCTGGTCGACACTGACCGCGTGATCCTGCCAGCATATGGAACCTATACCGGCGGTCTGCGCAGCGACAGCGCAGCTCTCTCCGGGCTCATGCGGGCCGAGGCGGTGGCCGTCCTGACGGGCACGGCCGCGCGCGCCATTCCCATGCCGCGCTGAACGCAAAAAGGCCGCGCCCTGTCGCAAGGCGCGGCCCCAAAACTTGGCTCACTTGTAGCTCAGGCCGTCAGCCCCTCAGGCTCCTCCAGCCCGTTGGCCCGGCAGGCCGCCGTCAAGGTGTTGGCCAAGAGGCAGGCGATCGTCATCGGCCCGACGCCGCCCGGCACCGGCGTAATGGCGCCCGCGCGCTCTGCGCAGCTGGCGTAATCCACGTCGCCGACCAGCTTGGTCTTACCATCGCCTTTGTCGATCCGGTTGATGCCCACGTCGATCACGGTGGCGCCTTCCTTGATCCAGTCGCCGGGTACCATTTCGGGGCGGCCCACGGCGGCCACCACAATATCGGCCCGGCGCACCACGTCCGCCAGATCCTTGGTCCGGGAATGCGCAATCGTGACGGTGCAGCTATCGCCCAGCAAAAGCTGCGCCATCGGCTTGCCCACGATATTGCTACGCCCTATCACGACCGCGTCCATACCTGAAAGCGAGCCATGATGATCGCGCAGCATCATCAGGCAGCCCAGCGGCGTGCAGGGCACCATGCTCTTCTGCCCGGTGCCCAACAGGCCCACATTCGAGATATGAAACCCGTCCACATCCTTGGCCGGATCAATGGAATTGATCACCAGATCCTCATTCAGATGCTTGGGCAAAGGCAGCTGCACAAGGATACCGTGGATACTCTCATCCTTGTTCAGCTGATCGATCAGCGCCAGCAGATCGGCCTCCGATGTGTCCGCATCCAGCTTGTGCTCGACGCTCTTCATGCCGACCTCGGTCGTCATCTTGCCCTTCGAGCGGACATAGACCTGACTCGCCGGATCCTCGCCCACAAGCACCACGGCGAGGCCCGGGACCAGATCGTGCTTCTCCTTCAAACGCTTCACATGCTCGGCCACCTTGCCGCGCACTTCGGCCGCAAAGGCCTTGCCGTCAATCACCTGAGCCGTCATCGCGCTCTCCTTGCCACAAGGGCACCGCCCCCGCTTCTTCTTGCTGAAAACATCCCCGCCGGAGGCAGGAGCCGCCCGAAGGGCGGCGACCGGCTTGCAGGAGGCTCGATGCCCCCTGCAAGCCGGGCTCTTTAGAACAAACCTTCGATCTCACCGCTATCGTTGAGACGGATCGACGTCGCCGCAGGCACGCGCGGCAGGCCGGGCATCGTCATGATCTCGCCGCAGACGACGACAACAAAACCGGCACCGGCGCTCAGGCGCACTTCGCGGACCGGCACCGAGTGGCCGGTGGGCGCACCGCGGCGGCTGGGATCGGTGGTAAAGCTGTATTGCGTCTTGGCCATGCAGATCGGCAGATTGCCATAACCCGCCTCTTCCCACTGCTTCAGCTGATCGCGGATCTTGCCATCGGCCACGACACCATCAGCGTGATAGATGTTCTTGGCGATCGTCTCGATCTTTTTGAAGAGGGGCATGTCGTCGGGATAGATCGGCTTGAAATCCGACACGCCGCTTTCCGCGATTTCCGCAACGCGGGTGGCTAGGTCGGCGCTGCCTTCGCTGCCCAGCTCCCAGTGGCGCGACAGGATCGCCTCGCTGCCCTGGCTCTTGACGTATTCCTTGACCGCCTCGACCTCAGCATCGGTGTCGTTGACGAAATGGTTGATGGCAACGACCACCGGCACGCCAAAGCTCTTGAGGTTGCCGATGTGACGCCCAAGGTTGGCGCAGCCGTCCTTGACGGCATCGACATTTTCGTCCCCCAAGTCGGCCTTGGCGACGCCGCCATTCATCTTCATCGCGCGCACAGTGGCGACAAGGACCACGCAGTCAGGCGCGAGGCCCGCCTTGCGGCACTTGATGTTCATGAATTTCTCGGCGCCCAGATCGGCGCCGAAGCCCGCCTCGGTCACGACGAAATCCGCGATTTTCAGCGCCGTGGTCGTCGCGGTGACCGAGTTGCAGCCATGCGCGATGTTGGCAAAGGGGCCGCCATGCACGAAGGCCGGGTTGTTCTCCAGCGTCTGCACCAGGTTCGGCTGCATCGCATCCTTCAGCAGAACGGTCATCGCGCCCTGAGCCTCGATATCGCGGCAATAGACAGGGCTGCGGTCGCGGCGATAGGCCACGATCATGCTGCCCAGACGCTCTTCGAGGTCCTTGAGGTTCTTGGCAAGGCAGAGGATCGCCATGACTTCGGAGGCCACGGTGATGTCAAAGCCGGTCTCGTTGGGGAAACCATTGGCCACACCGCCCAGCGATGCCGTGATCTGGCGCAGCGCGCGATCGTTCATGTCGACGACCCGGCGCCAGACGACGCGGCGGATGTCGATCTCCAGTTCGTTGCCCCAATAGATATGGTTGTCGATCATGGCCGACAGCAGCGAATGCGCGCTGGTGATCGCGTGGAAATCGCCCGTGAAATGCAGGTTCATGTCCTCCATCGGCACGACCTGGGCATAACCGCCGCCCGCAGCGCCACCCTTCATGCCGAAGTTCGGACCCAGCGAGGCCTCGCGGATACAGACCATCGCCTTCTTGCCGATGCGGTTCAGGCCATCACCCAGACCGACGGTGGTGGTCGTCTTGCCTTCGCCCGCCGGGGTGGGGTTGATCGCGGTGACGAGGATCAGTTTGCCGTTCTTGTTGCCCTGCACGCTGTCGATATAGGCCTGAGACACCTTGGCCTTGTCATGCCCGTAGGGCAGCAGGTGCTCGGTCGGGATGCCCAGCTTGTCACCGATCTCCTGGATCGGCTTCTTCTGTGCGGCGCGCGCAATTTCGATATCGCTTTTGTAGGCCATTAGGATCAGTCCCTCGTTGGTTGCGTCACTGTGCAGCGACGGAAGATTGGGTGTCGGCTTCTACCTTGACGGCAGAAAACTTGAATTCCGGGATCTTGCCGTAGGGGTCGATCGCGGGATTTGTCAGGATGTTCGCCGCCGCTTCGACATAGGCGAAGGGCAGGAAGACCATGTCGGGGGCAATGGCGCGGTCGGCCCGTGCCATGATGCTGATGCTGCCACGCTTGGTGGTCAGGCGCACATGCTCCCCCGGCTCCACACCCAGCTTGCGAAGGGTGCTGGGATGAAGCGAGCAGTTCGCCTCTGGCTCGACCGAGTCCAGAACGCGCGAACGGCGCGTCATCGAGCCGGTATGCCAATGTTCCAGCTGGCGGCCTGTGGTCAGGATCATCGGGTATTCCTCGTCCGGCACATCATCGGGCGCGATGACGCTGGCGGGGGTGAACCGCGCACGCCCCTGCGGACGCGGGAAGCCGTCGCCAAAGACGATGGCCTGCCCCGGATCGGTGGGGCTGAGTGACGGATAGGTCACGGCGCCCTCGTTCTCCAGACGCTCCCACGTAATGTTGTTGAGCGAGGCCATGTTCAGCTTCATCTCGGCAAAGATATCGGCGGGGCTGTCATACTCCCAGTTCAGGCCAAGGCGGTTGGCCAGCTGCATGGTAATGCGCCAATCCTCGCGCGCGTCGCCGATGGGCGGCACGGCGGGGCGCGCCAGTTGCACCTGCCGGTTGGTGTTGGTGACCGTCCCGGATTTCTCGGCAAAGGCCGAGGCGGGCAGGATGATATCGGCATAATTCGCGGTTTCGGTCAGGAAGATGTCCTGAACCACCAGCGTGTCCAGCTTGGCCAGCGCGTCGCGGGCGTGGTCTACATCGGGGTCCGACATGGCCGGGTTCTCACCCAGTATATACATCGCCTTGATGTCGCCATCATGGACCGCATCCATGATCTCGGTCACGGTCAGGCCCTTTTCGCCGCTGAAATCCTCGGACTTCCACACATCGGTAAAGGCGTGCCGCACGCGCTCATCCGTGACGCTCTGATAATCGGGCAGGAACATCGGGATGAGACCCGCGTCGCTGGCGCCCTGCACGTTGTTCTGCCCGCGCAGCGGGTGCAGGCCCGCACCGGGGCGCCCGACCTGCCCGCACATCAGCGCAAGGGAAATCAGACAGCGCGAATTATCCGTGCCGTGAATGTGCTGGCTGACGCCCATCCCCCAGAAAATCATGGCCGATTTCGCGCCCGCAAAGGTGCGCGCGACATCGCGCAGCGTTTCGGCAGGAATGCCGCAGATGCCTTCCATCTTTTCGGGGCTGAAGTCGGCCAGATGCGCCTTCTCGGCCTCCCAGTTCTCGGTATAGGCGTCGATATATTGCTGATCGTAGAGCTTTTCCTCGACGATCGTGTGCATGATGGCGTTCAGCATGCTGACATCGGCACCGGGCCGGAATTGCAGCATGTGCGAGGCGAACCGGCGCAGGCCCACGCCGCGCGGGTCCATGACGATCAGCTTGCCACCGCGCTTGGTGAACTGCTTGAAATAGGTGGCGGCGACGGGGTGGTTCTCGACCGGGTTGCAGCCGATGGCGATGGCGACATCCGCGTTCTCGATCTCGTTGAAGGTGGCGGTGACGGCACCGCTGCCCACATTCTCGATCAGGGCCGAGACAGAGGACGCATGGCAAAGCCGCGTGCAGTGATCGACGTTGTTGTGGCGGAAGGCCTGGCGGATCAGCTTCTGAAAGAGATACGCCTCTTCATTGGTGCATTTCGCGCTGCCGAATCCGGCCACCTCGCGGCCACGCCCTTTGAGACGGCTTGCAGCAAGGTCCAGCGCCTCGTCCCATTCCGCCTCGCGGAAATGGGCCTGCCAGTTGCCGGGATCGACGTTCAGCCCCTTGGCGAGGGCATCGTCGCGGCGGATCAGCGGCTTGGTCAGGCGATGCTCGTGGTGGATATAGTCAAAGCCGAACCGCCCCTTGACGCAGAGCCGCCCCTCGTTGGCGGGACCGTTGATGCCCTCGACATACTTGATCTTGCCGTCCTTGACCTTGAGGTTGATCTGGCAGCCGACACCGCAGAAGGGGCAGATGCTCTTGGTCTCGCTGTCGTAATCTGCGCGGTCGCCGACCTGGTTTTCATCGACAACGGTCGAGGGCATCAGCGCGCCGGTGGGGCAAGCCTGGACACATTCGCCGCAAGCAACGCATGTGCTCTCGCCCATGGGATCGTCGAAATCGAAGACCGGGTAGGCATTGTGGCCGCGCCCGGCCATGCCGATCACATCGTTCACTTGAACTTCGCGGCAGGCGCGCACGCAGAGGCCACACTGGATGCACGCATCCAGATTGACGCTCATCGCGACGTGGCTGTCATCCAGCAGCGGAATGCGCCCCTCTTCCAGCTTGGGAAAGCGGCTTTCCTCGACGCCCTGCAATGCGGCCATGTCCCAGAGGTGGCTGGACTTGTCGTGGGCGACCTCGGGTTTTGGCTGATCGGCGACCAGCATCTCGATCACCATCTTGCGGGCCTGCTTGGCGCGATTGGTGTCGGTCTTGACGACCATGCCGTCGACGGGCTCGCGGATGCAGGAGGCGACGAGGACACGCTCGCCCTCGACCTCGACCATGCAGGCGCGGCAGTTGCCATCGGGGCGATAGCCGGGCGCAGGCTTGTGGCAGAGGTTGGGGATGATCAGGCCACGGCCATGGCTGATTTCCCAGATCGTCTGACCCTTGGGCGCGGTGACCTCGGCGCCGTCCAGCGTGAAGGTGACGGTTTCCACATTGGTATCGGGCATCAGATTTCCTCCGGGAAATGCTTCATGGCGGAGCGTATCGGATTCGGTGCCGCCTGTCCCAAACCGCAGATCGACGCGTCGGCCATCGCGGTGCAGAGCTCTTCCAGCAGCGGCTGGTTCCAGTGGTCCTGCTCCATCAGCTTGACCGCCTTTTCACAGCCAACCCGGCAGGGCGTGCATTGTCCGCAGCTTTCATCCTCGAAGAACCGCAGCATGTTCAATGCCGCGCCCCGGGCGCTGTCCTTGTCGCTGAGCACGACGACAGCGGCCGAGCCGATGAAGGTGCCATGCGGCTGCAGCGTGTCGAAATCGAGCGGGATGTCATGCATCGACGCCGGCAGCAGCCCCGAGGACGGGCCGCCCGGCTGATAAGCCTTGAACGTATGGCCCTCCATCATGCCGCCCGCGGCGTTGATGATGTCGGTGATCGTCGAGCCAGCATAGAGAAGGTAGACGCCGGGGTTCCTGACCCGGCCCGAGACGGAATAGCTGCGCAGGCCCTTGCGGTCGTTATGCTCGTGATCCGACAAGATCTCGCCGCCTTCGCGCAGCACGCGCGCGACCCAGTGCAGCGTCTCGATGTTGTTGACCAGCGTGGGACGGCCAAAGACGCCCACCTGCGCCACGAAGGGCGGGCGGTGGCGCGGAATGCCGCGCTTGCCCTCGATGCTCTCGATCATCGCGCTTTCTTCGCCGCAGATATAGGCGCCCGCGCCGCGGCGCAGCTCGATATAGCCCTTTGCCACGATGCCCGCGGCCTCCAGCGCCGCGATCTCGCGCGCGAGGATTTCCAGCACGGCGGGGTATTCGTCGCGCATGTAGATAAAGCAGGTTTCCGCCTCGATCGCCCAAGCGGCGATCAGCATGCCCTCAAGGAAAAGATGCGGCACCCGTTCGAGGTAGTAGCGGTCCTTGAACGTGCCTGGCTCACCCTCGTCGCCATTGACGGCCAAGTAGCGCGGGCCCGCCTCCGAGCGCACGAAACCCCATTTCTTGCCCGAGGGGAAACCCGCGCCGCCAAGGCCGCGCAGACCCGCATCCAGCAGCTGTTGCTGAACCGCCTCAAAATTTCCGTTCTTTCGCAGATCGGCCAGCACGCCGTAACCGCCATCGGCGCGGTACGCGTCCAGCGTCTGATAATCGGGGATGGTGGGATGGGTGTGCCCTTCCGCAATCGCCGCATGAACCTTTTCCGGCGTCGCATGGTCGATATGGGCGTGGCCCAGCTCAAGCACGGGGGCGGTATCGCAGCGGCCCATGCAGGGCGCGCGCACAACGCGCACCTCGGACGGGTTCAGCCCGTCCTCCAGCGCGGATTTCAGCGCCTGCGCGCCCGCCAATTCGCAGCTGAGCGAGTCGCAAACCCGGATCGTCAGCGCGGGCGGGGGCGTCTCGCCCTCTTTCACGACATCGAAATGGGCGTAGAACGTGGCGACCTCGTAGATCTCGGCCATGGCGAGGCGCATTTCCTCGGCCAGTGCGCGCAGATGGGCCGCCGAAAGGTGTCCAAACTTGTCCTGAATAAGGTGCAGATACTCGATCAGGTGATCCCGGCGAATCGTGCGGCCCTCAAGCAAGTCGCGCACATCGGCCCATGCCGCGTCATCCAGCTGACGGCCCTTGGGCGTCACGCGACCCTTGCCGCGCCCGGATTTCCATACACCGCTACCTTGATCCGCGCCCATGACGACTCCTCACGTTAATTTCCCACTGTTTAATTTATTTTCCCGCCAGTCAACAGATGGCTGTCAGAATCTGACGGGACACAGGGGGTCTCGCGCACAAAAAAGCAGGCCGCGCGGCGGCCTGCTGATCTGCATGCGTCACTTTGGGATCAAACTGCGCGCTCGACCATCATCTTCTTGATATTTGCGATGGCCTTGGCGGGGTTCAGACCCTTCGGGCAGGTCTTGGTGCAGTTCATGATCGTGTGACACCGGTAGAGTTTGAACGGATCTTCCAGGTCATCCAGCCGCTCGCCGGTATTCTCATCACGCGAATCAACGATCCAGCGATAGGCGTGCAAGAGTGCGGCCGGCCCCAGATACTTGTCGCCGTTCCACCAGTAGCTGGGGCAAGCGGTCGAGCAGCAGGCGCACATGACGCACTCGTATAGTCCGTCCAGCTTCTCGCGATCCTCGATCGATTGCTTCCACTCCTTGGAGGGCGCGACCGTCTCGGTCTCGAGCCAAGGCTGGATGCTGGCGTGCTGGGCGTAGAAATGCGTGAGGTCGGTGATCAAATCGCGCACCACGGGCATGTGGGGCAGCGGGTAGATCTTCACGTCGCCCCTCACCTCATCCATGCCATAGATGCAGGCCAGCGTGTTGATACCGCCAATATTCATCGAGCACGACCCGCAAATCCCCTCGCGGCAGGACCGGCGGAAGGAGAGCGTCGGATCGATATCGGTCTTGATCTTGATCAGCGCGTCCAGGACCATCGGGCCGCAATCGTCCATATCGACGAAATAGGTGTCGACGCGGGGATTTTCGCCATCATCGGGCGACCAGCGATAGATGCTGAACTTGCGCAGATTGGTGGCACCTTCGGGCTTGGGCCATGTCTTGCCCGTCACCATGCGGCTGTTCTTGGGCAGGGTCAGTTGAACCATCGTCGTACTCCTTATCAGCCGATCAGGGTCAGGCTGTTCTGGGCAATGCATTGCAGGGCCTCGGGGCGGCGGGCGATCTGGCCGATCTGTTCGGCCAGCGCGGCATCCACCCCGGTGACCGCGCCGCTGGCGATCTGCAGGATCTCGCGCGCGTCGGCGGCGTCGATGATGCAATCGGTGATCGGCGCGGCGTTGAGGCCGGGATAGCGGCTTTCGACATACGTATTCACCACGGCCTTGGCCCGGCCCCTCGCCAGATCGTCGGCCATGTCGTTCGCTGTGGCGCAGGCCGATAGCGCCGTGGCGCAGACCGCCAATATCCCAAGCGCCCTCATCAGAACGTACGTTCCTTCGGCGCGATCTTCTTGAGGCTGATGCCGCCTTCCTTTTCGGTGGTCAGGGGCGCCTCGACGATGGGCCGGTAGCTGAGATCGACTTTCGGACCGTCGACACGCGCGATGGTGTGCACGCGCCACTTCTCGTCGTCACGCTTCTCGAAATCCTCGTGCGCGTGGGCGCCGCGGCTCTCATGCCGGGCCTCGGCCCCGGCGATGGTGGCCATCGCGTTGGGCATGAGATTCGTCAGCTCCAGCGTTTCCATCAGGTCGGTGTTCCAGACAAGACTGCGGTCGGTGACATGGAGGTCATCCAGCTTGGCCGCGATGCCTTTCATCTTCTCTAGACCCTCGGCCAGCGTCTTGGAAGTGCGGAAGACGGCGGCGTCGGCCTGCATCGTTTTCTGCATGTCCATGCGTAGCTCGGCCGTCGGCGTGCCGCCATTGGCGTTACGGAGGCCGTCAAACCGGTCGAATGCCTTGTCGACACCGGCCTTGTTGGTGGCAGGCACGGCGCCCTCTTTGTCCACGACCTTGCCGGCGCGGATCGCGGCGGCGCGGCCGAAGACGACAAGGTCGATTAGCGAGTTCGAGCCAAGGCGGTTGGCCCCGTGTACCGAGGCGCAGCCTGCCTCGCCCACAGCCATGAGGCCGGGCACGATGGCCTGCGCATCATCCTTGGTCGGGTTCAGCACCTCGCCCCAGTAGTTCGTCGGAATGCCGCCCATGTTGTAATGCACGGTCGGCAGAACCGGGATCGGCTCCTTGGTGACGTCGACGCCGGCAAAGATCTTGGCCGATTCCGAAATACCGGGCAGGCGCAGGTTCAGCGCCTCGGGGGGCAGGTGGCTGAGGTTCAGGTGGATGTGATCGCCGTCCTTGCCCACGCCGCGGCCCTCGCGGATCTCCATGGTCATTGAGCGGCTGACATAGTCGCGCGGCGCGAGGTCCTTATACTGAGGCGCATAGCGCTCCATGAACCGCTCGCCCTCGGAGTTGGTCAGATACCCGCCTTCGCCGCGCGCGCCCTCGGTGATCAGGCAGCCGGCGCCGTAGATCCCGGTGGGGTGAAACTGGACGAATTCCATGTCCTGCAAGGGCAGGCCCGCACGCGCCACCATACCGCCGCCATCGCCGGTGCACGTATGCGCCGAAGTGGCGGAGAAATAGGCACGCCCATAACCGCCCGTCGCCAGAACGACCGTCTTGGCGTTGAAGACATGCATCGTGCCGTCGTCCAGCTTCCAGCAGACGACGCCGGTGCAGGCGCCATCATCGCTCATCAAGAGGTCGATGGCGAAATACTCGATATAGAACTCCGCCTTCTGCTTCAGGCTCTGACCATAAAGCGTATGAAGGATCGCGTGACCGGTCCGGTCGGCGGCGGCGCAGGTGCGCTGCACGGCGGGGCCTTCGCCGAATTCGGTGGTGTGGCCACCAAACGGGCGCTGATAGATCTTGCCCTCTTCGGTGCGGCTGAACGGGACGCCATAATGCTCGAGCTCATAGACCGCCTTGGGCGCCTCGCGCGCGAGGTATTCCATCGCGTCGGTATCGCCCAGCCAGTCACTGCCCTTGACGGTGTCATACATATGCCACTGCCAATGATCCGGCCCCATGTTGCTGAGCGATGCCGCGATGCCGCCCTGCGCCGCCACGGTGTGCGAGCGGGTCGGAAACACCTTGGTCACGCAGGCGGTGCGCAGCCCCTGCTCGGCCATGCCAAGCGTGGCGCGCAGGCCCGCGCCGCCGGCGCCGACGACCACTACGTCGTAATCATGCGTCTCGTATTCGTATTCGGCCATTGGGTCAGGTCCTCAAATCGCGATTTTTGCCAGGGCAAGCAGGCAGGTCGCCGTCACCCCGTACGACAGCACCGCCACGCTGATGATCAGGATCTTGCGTGTACTGCCTTGGGAGTAGTCCTCGATCATCGTCTGCGCGCCCTTGCGGAAATGTTCGAGCCCCACAAAAATGACGAGCGCCGAGAGGACCGCGATAGCCGGATGCGCAAAGGTGGCCAGCACCTCCTCGCGCGTGCCGCCCAGCGTGCTGCCGACGATGTAGAGAAAGGTGGGCACGATCAGGGCAAGGCCGACAGAGCTGACGGTCATGTACCAGTGATGCTCGGTGCCGGAATGTGCCGCGCCCTTGCCCTCGGCGCGCTTGCGGGCGGTCAGATAACGCATCGCTCGCCTCCCTTAGATGATGATGAGGGTCAGGACGGTCAGAACGACCGATCCGACTACGCAAATCCAGCCAAGCGTCTCGGCCGACTTGATATCCAGCCACTTGCCCGTGTCCCAGATCAGATGGCGCAGCCCCGCAAGGTAGTGATACCAGATCGCCCAGAGCGACAGGGCCATTACCAGATCGCCGAACCACGAGGTCACGACGGCATTGGCCGTATCGAAATATTCGGGGCCGGTTGCAGCGGCCAAGAGCCACCAGACGATCAGCAGGACCGCGACGATCAGCGCGTTGCCGGTGATGCGCGTCAGGATGGACGTGATCGAAGTCAGCTGCGGGCGGTAGATTGAAATATGCGGTGAAAGCGGGCGCTCGCCCCGGTTCACGTCGGCCATATCCTAGGATCCTTTGCTTGGCTCTCGCGGCGGGCGATGGGCCTGCGCGATGACTTGGCTCTTGTTTTAGTTGTCTTGACGCTGTTGCCCAGCAAAAATCCAGTAAAATTCGCAACTGGCCGCATGAGATGCGCTTTTGTGATCACAGCGGAATATCATGTGATCACAAAAA
The DNA here is from genome assembly GCF_043355935.2 of Roseovarius roseus. Taxonomy (NCBI): domain Bacteria; kingdom Pseudomonadati; phylum Pseudomonadota; class Alphaproteobacteria; order Rhodobacterales; family Roseobacteraceae; genus Roseovarius; species Roseovarius roseus. The sequence continues at coordinate 85,581 of NZ_JBHFPE020000003.1, forward strand.
TGATCGGCGGCGCAATGCACCGCCGACCACCTTCATACCAGCAAGGAATCAGGTGCCCCTGCCGCCCTGCGATCAGTGCTGCAACGGCAGGCCGTGCTTGTCCTTCATCGAGCCGATGATCAGGCGCACGAAATCGATGATGGTCCAGATGCCAAAGCCACCCAGCGTGATCAGCATCAGGATACCTGTGCCGATCTTGCCCAGGTAAAAGCGGTGGATGCCAAGGCTGCCCAGGAAAAAGCAAAGCAGCACCGCAGGCACGAATTTCTTTTCGCTGACGGGGCCGACAGTTGTGGTTTGTGTCATGGTTTGGTGTCCCTCATGTATAGTAGCGCTTTGCGCCTTATGGATTGGCCTGCATCACGATGGGCCGACCCTTGCCGTCGCGCCATTTCTCGATGATGAGGTAGTAAAAGATGATCAGGGTATGCAGCCCGTCCAGCACGAAAACCAACAGTGCCAGCCCGACCATCCCCTGCGCGGCAAACCCGATGGCAAGGATCAGCAGGCCGACATCGGCCAGCCCGTGGAGCCAATCCTCGAGGTAGAAATGGTGGATGCCCATGACACCGAAAATGCCGCAAAGCATGACGGCGACGCCGTAGGATTTCGGAGATGTCTCGTTCGAAAGTTGCATAGTCGCGATCCTGACGGGGTATTGTGGCTTTTTTCGTGCAATACCCTGTCCTGCGCAAGATCAATTGCAGGCCCTATTCAGACCAGCGCATCCGCGATCCGGCGCGCCAGACGGGCGGCAACCTCGGATTTGGACATGCGCGGCCACGGCTCGGCGCCCGCATCAGTGATCAACGTCACCTCGTTGTCGCTACCGCCCATGATGCCGGTATGCGGGCTCACGTCATTCGCGACGATCCAGTCACAACCTTTGCGCTGCCGCTTGTCAGTGGCGTTCCGCGCCACGTCCTCCGTCTCGGCGGCGAACCCGACGACCAGCGCGGGGCGCTGATCGGTCAGCTGAGACAGGGTGGCAAGGATATCGGGGTTCTCGGCCAGTTCCAGCTGCGGCAGGCCGCCCTTGCCCTTCTTCATCTTGGAGGCGCTGGCGCTGGCGACGCGCCAGTCGGCCACGGCGGCGGCGCAGATGGCTGCATCCACCGGCAGGGCCGCGCAGCAGGCCTCCAGCATCTGATCCGCCGTCTCGACGCGGTGCAGATCCACCCCCTCGGGCGGGGGCATATCCGCCGGGCCTGTGACAAAGACCACCTTGGCGCCCATGGCCACCAAGGCGCGGGCGATGGCGCTGCCCTGCGCGCCCGAGGACCGGTTGGCGATGTAGCGCACCGGATCGATCGGCTCGTGCGTAGGGCCGGACGTGACAAGGATGCGGCGCCCCTTCAACGGGCCGTCCGACAGCGCCGCCTCGATGGCGGCGACGATCTCCAAGGGTTCGGACATGCGGCCCGGCCCATGTTCGCCGCAGGCCATATCGCCATCCTCGGGCCCCACGACGGAGATGCCATCCCCGCGCAGGACGGCCAGATTGCGCTGCGTCGCTGCGTGCTGCCACATGCGCACATTCATCGCGGGCGCGATCATCACGGACGTGTCGGTGGCCAGAAGCAGCGTCGTCGCCAGATCATTCGCGTGCCCCTGCGCCATCTTGGCCATCAAATCGGCAGTGGCGGGCGCGACGACGACCAGGTCGGCGCTGCGGCTCAGCTGGATATGGCCCATCTCGGCCTCATCCGTCAGATCGAAAAGATCGGTGAAAACCTTGGCCCCAGCCAGCGCGGAGACGGACAAGGGCGTGACGAACTCGGCCCCAGCAGCGGTCAGAACCGGGGTCACGCTCGCGCCCCTCTCGCGCAGGCGGCGGATCAGGTCCAGCGTCTTGAAGGCCGCGATACCGCCGCCGATGATGAGCAGAATTCGTTTTCCATCCAGCGTCATAAGCCACCCCCAAGCGCCGCGACAGTATGGCGGGCGCGGTTGCAAGACAAGGCCGGGCTAGCGGAACGCCTCGCAAGGATCCGCGCGCTCAGGTGCTGGGCTGTCGACAACTTCGTCGAATATGCCCTCGGGCGGCGCGCCATCCTCACCCTGCCCCAGGCTGTGCAGCGCCACATCGGGCGCGGCCAGGGCGACCAACGCGGGCATACCCCAGTCGGTGCGGGTGTGCCCGTTGCCCGTGATCACGGCAACGGGGCCACCTGTCTCGCGCAACGCCTCCAACGCCGCGCGGGCCAAGGCCGCATCGCGCAGACGCTGAATTTCCACCATCATGGGCAAGATCGCCTCGGGCAACGCGCCGCAATGGGCATCGGCCTGGAGCGCCTCGCGCACGGCCCGCTGATCACCCGGCAAGGGCCGATCGAGGCCGAACTCACCGGCCCCACTCCCAAAAGCGGCCTCCAGCCCATCCTCGCCGACGGCGCGCGTATCGGCGCGCTGCACGCCCGCGCCGTAGATGCGTGCGCCCGGCGCCGCCTCGATAATGGGGAAGTAATAGGAAAAATCAGGCCAACCGCTGACGTGCCACTCCAGCGCATCGGCCAGCGCATCCCGATCCTCGCGTAATTCCGGCGTAATTCGTCCCGCTTGCTCGGGCGTCATCATCTCGAATACCAGCGCCGTTGGATTTATTTGCGCGACCCGCTCGGCCTGAACGGCATGATGGGCGGGGTTGTCATGAACCTCGCCCAACACGAAAATATCCTGCGCGAAACTCGGCGTGACCCAAAAGGCGAGCACGGCAGCCCAGCGCATCACGCCAGCAGGCTCTGCACCTCGGTGCCGTTCGCCTCAAGCGACTTGCGCATCTTCTGGAATGCCGCCGCCTCAAGTTGGCGCACGCGCTCCTTGCTGAGGCTCAGCTCCTGCCCAAGGCTCTCGAGGGTCCGTGGCTCGTCGCGCAGCTTGCGCTCACGCACGATGAACCGCTCGCGCTCGTTCAGCTTGCCCATCGCCTCGGTCAACCAGACGCGCAGAGCGCCCAGATCGTGATCGACTTCGACCAACTCGTCACCGCGCGGCGCATCATCCTCCAGCGCATCAATCCACTCGCGGCCCTCATCCTCGGAACTTTGCGTGGCGTTGAGCGAGAAGTCGGAGCCGGACAGCCGCCCCTGCATCATTTCGACATCGCGCAGCGGCACACCCACCTCCTGCGCGATCATCTCGCGCAACTGGTATCCGTCCAGCTCATGGCCCTGGGCCATCGCCTCCCGCTCAAGCCGGGCCTGAACGCGGCGCATGTTGAAGAACAGCGACTTTTGAGACGAGGTGGAGCCCGTGCGCACCATCGACCAGTTGCGCATCACGTAATCCTGCACGCTCGCCTTGATCCACCAGACCGCGTAGGTCGAAAAGCGCACACCCCGATCAGGATCGAACTTCTCGGCGGCCTTCATCAGGCCCAGACCGGCCTCTTGGATCAGGTCGTTCATCGGTGCGCCGTAGCGGCGAAATTTCGACGCCATAGAGATGGCGAGGCGCATGTAAGCCGTGATGAGACGGTGCAGCGCCTCCTCGTCGCGCTGATCGCGCCATGCATAGGCCAACTGCAATTCGGTCTCAGCGTCGAGCAACTCTGCCTTCATAGCCTTGCGCGACAATGAGCTGCTTTGTTGAACGTCGATTACCATGCGACTTCTCCCGAGGGTTGCGAGCGATTTGGACTGCGCTCTTTCTCACTCATTTGCCAAGTGCTACGGGTTGAATAACGTTCCGGATCACAAAAGAGTTCAGATTTAATGTTGCCACCGCTCACATTGGTGCTAGGCGGCACCGCCTCGGGCAAATCGCGCTGGGCCGAGGCGCTGATACGGGGCGCCTGCGCAGATCGCCTCTATATCGCCACCGCCGAGGCCTATGACGACGAGATGCGCGCCAAGATCGCACAGCACAAGGCGGCGCGCGCGGCGGATGGCTGGCACACCATCGAAGAGCCGCTGAACCTGGGCCTCGCGCTGGCCGGGGCGACCGCCGATCAGGTCGTCTTGCTGGATTGCGCGACCCTCTGGCTCAGCAATCATATGCTGGCGGATCATGACCTGGCCGCCGAGGAGGAGGCGCTGATTGCCGCGCTGGCCTCCTGTGCGGCGCCCGTGGTCGTTGTCTCGAACGAGGTCGGGCTGTCCATCGTGCCCGACAACGCGCTGGCGCGCCGGTTTCAGCGGGCGCAGGGCGATCTGAACAAGCGTCTGGCCGCCGAGGCCGGGCTGGTCGTGAACATGATCGCGGGCCTGCCGCAGGTCCTGAAGGGCACCTTGCCGTGAGCCGGATCCACTGGGTCCGCCACGGGCCAACCCACGCCAAGGCGATGGTCGGTTGGACCGATCTGCCCGCCGATCTGAGCGATGCCGCCCGGCTGAGCCGCCTCTCGGGCTACCTGCCGCAGGACGCGCTGGTCATCTCCTCGGACCTCATGCGCGCGCGCGACACGGCCACCGCCATCGCGGCGGGGCGGACGCGCCTGCCCGATGACCCCCACCTGCGCGAAATCAATTTCGGGGCGTGGGAAATGGCCGATTTCGGCAGCGCGGCCCAGCCCGAGCGTCTGCGCGCCTTTTGGGAAACGCCCGGCGATCTGACCGCCCCCGAGGGCGAATCGTGGAACATGATCACTGCCCGCGTCAGCGCCGCCGCCGCCGCGTTGCTGACCGCACATCCAGGCCGGGACATCATCGCCGTCGCGCATATGGGCGCGATCCTGACACAGGTGCAGACGGCGCTGGGCATCACCGGCTACGAGGCGTTCGGCCACCGCATCGACAACCTCTCTGTCACGTCGCTGCGCCATGACGGCGCGCGCTGGCACCCGGATATCATCAATCATTTGCCCTGATGGGGCACCGCACATTTGCTGACTATGCGCCTGCCCTGGCGCCGCGTAACCTCGCGCCATGACATATGATCTCATCATCGGCGATTACGCCTATTCCAGCTGGTCCATGCGCGCATGGCTCTTGTTTGACCGTTTCGGCATCGCGCGCAGGCAGACCGAAATCTGCTTTGACGACGGCGAGGTACCAGACCTCATGCCGGACTGGGCCTCGGCCAAGACCGTGCCGTCGATTCGCACGCCCGAGGGCGCGCTGGTAGGTGAATCTTTGGCCATTGCCGAAGAACTGGCCAGCCGTCATCCGGATCTTGGCCTATGGCCGGACACTCCTTTGGCCCGCGCGACAGCCCGCGCGGCTACGTGCGAAATGCACGCCGGGTTTACCGCACTGCGCGGCGACTGCCCGATGAACCTGCGCAAGGCCTACACCGATTTCATCCCGTCCGACGCCGTCCAGCGCGACCTGCGCCGGTTGGAGACGGTCTGGGACCACGCCCGCGAAACCTGCGCGCCGAATGGCCCATGGCTTTGCGGCGATTATGGCATTGTCGATGCCTTCTACGCTCCCGTCGCCGCGCGCATCGCGGGCTACGGCCTGAAGGTCTCGCCCAGCGCGCAGGCCTATGTGGAAGCGCATCTGGCCGATCCGCCCTTCCGCCGCTGGCGCGCTCTGGGACTGGTCCATGGCCCGGAATTGGCGCGTTACCGGCGCGATTTTGCGGTGGGCACCTGGCCCGCCCCTGTACCTCGCGCCGCGAAGGCGGTCGCTGACGGGACTCCCGAAAACGCGAAATGTCCTTATTCCGGCAAACCCGTCACGCATCTGATGGAGATGGACGGGCGCGTCTTTGGCATGTGCAATGCGCGCTGCCGCGACAAGACCGTGGCCGACCCCGAGGCATGGCCACAATTCATGGCGCTCGTCTGATAATTCGCTCTAGCGTTAACCATTCCTAAATCTCTGCGGCGCTACCGTTAACCAAGGTTTACGCCAGAGAAACTGACGCCGAAGGGGCAGGAAATGGTCGCGCGCGCCTACACGGTCGCCTTCGAGGGGGTTGAGGCCCGCCATGTCGAGGTGCAATGCGCCGTCACGCCGGGCGTGCCCGCGTTCAGCCTTGTCGGCCTGCCAGACAAAGCGGTCAGCGAGGCGCGTGACCGCGTGCGCACCGCGCTGACGTCAATGGCGATCGCCCTGCCGTCGAAGCGCATCACCGTCAATCTCAGCCCCGCCGACCTGCCCAAGGAGGGCAGCCATTTTGATCTGCCCATCGCGCTGGCCCTGCTGGCCGCGCTGGAGATCATCCCCAAGGACGCCATCGAAGGCACCACATCGCTGGGCGAGCTGTCGCTTGACGGAACGCTCATGCCCGTGATCGGCGCCCTGCCCGCCGCCATGGCCGCCGCCGAGGAGAACCGCACGCTACTTTGCCCCAAGGCATCGGGCGCCGAGGCGGCCTGGGTGGGCGCGGCACATGTCATCGGCGCGGCGACCCTGGCCGACGTGGTGCGGCACTATACCGGCCAATCCCCCCTGCCACCGGCCGAGCCGGGCGAGGTGACCGCGCCCCCGCTGGGCCGAGATCTGCGCGACGTCAAGGGACAGGAGCGGGCCAAACGCGCGCTGGAAATCTCTGCCGCCGGACGGCACCACCTGATGATGTTGGGCACGCCCGGCTCGGGCAAGTCGATGCTGGCCGCCCGCCTGCCGGGCATCCTGCCGCAGCTCAGCGCGCGCGAGGCGCTTGAGACGTCGATGATCCACTCGCTCGCGGGCCTGCTAGACGAAGGCGGCATCAGCCGCACCCGTCCCTTTCGCGAGCCGCATCACACCGCCTCAATGGCCGCCATCGTCGGCGGCGGGCGCCGCGCCTCTCCGGGCGAGATCAGCCTCGCGCATAACGGTGTCCTCTTTATGGACGAATTTCCCGAGTTTTCGCGCACCGTGCTGGAAACGCTGCGCCAACCCATCGAGACCGGCGAGGTGATGATCGCCCGCGCGAATGCCCATGTGACCTACCCCTGCCGTTTCATGCTGATCGCAGCCGCCAACCCGTGCAAATGCGGATATCTCAGCGATCCGGCCCGCGCCTGTGCCCGCGCGCCTGCCTGCGGCGACGACTATCTTGGCCGTATCAGCGGGCCGCTGATGGACCGGTTCGATCTGCGGGTCGAAGTCCCGCCGGTCAGTTTTTCGGACCTCGACTTGCCTCCATCCGGCGACAGTTCGGCCGACGTGGCGGCGCGCGTTGGCGCTGCACAGGCCGTGCAGGCCGCGCGCTACGCGGATGCACCGGGGGTGCACTTGAATTCCGACGCCGAGGGCGGACTTTTGGCCGAAGTGGCGACGCCTGATGAGGAAGGCCGCGCACTCCTGACCCGCATGTCCGAACGGTTCGGCCTCTCGGCGCGAGGTTATCACCGGGTCTTGCGGGTGGCCCGGACCATCGCCGATCTTGACGGATCAGAGACCGTACGCCGCCCGCATGTCGCCGAGGCGGCCAGTTATCGCATCACGGGCGCGAAAGAGACCTGATCCAGCTACCCAGCTTGGCTAGCGTCTGATGCGCCTCGGGAATAAGCGCGTGAAACATCGGCCAGACATGCGGCAGATCCTGCTCGATCACGCAGGTGACATCGACCCTCTGATTCAGCAGGCGGTTCGCCATCCGGCGGGCATCGTCCAGCAATATCTCGGTGCTGCCCACCGTCATCCAGACCGGTGCCGCACCGGTAAAATCCCCAAACAGCGGCGAGGCGCGCGTATCGGACGCCGGTGCGCCCTGCAGATACATCTGCGCCATTTCCGCTGCCCGATGCGCCGGCAAGAGCGCGTCAGCCCCCGCGTTGAAGGCGAAACTGGCGCCAGAAAACGTGAGATCCGTCAGGGGCGAGAAACAGAATGTGCCCCTTGGTTGCGGCAACCCCAACGCGAAAATTTGCGCCAGCAGCGCCAGCGCCAATCCTCCTCCGGCGCTGTCCCCGCCCAGGATCACGCCGCCCGGATGATCCATCACCGCGCGATACGCTGCCAGCGCATCCTCGGGCGCGGCGGGAAACGGGTGCTCGGGCGCAAGGCGGTATTGCGGCATAATGACTTGCAGCCCAGTCTCCAGGGCCAGATGCGACGCCAATGCCCGGTACACCCGCGGCGAGCCGAACAGGTAACCGCCCCCGTGCAGATAGAGGATCATCGGCCCTTCGGAGGCGCCGCAGGGCATGATACGCAAGGCGGGGATTTGCTCGGCGCCCAGCGCCGTGGTCGAAATTGCGACGCCGCGCGGGGGGCGCAGAAAGAGACGCGCGCTGTGCTCCATATGGCGGCGCAGTACCTCAGGGCGTTCGGCGCGCGCAAGAATGCGCTTTTCGGTCTGGCGCAGCCAGCCGTTCAGCAATCGCGCGCGCAGGCTCACGCGGCGGTGGCCGCCCGCCTCGCCTCGATGGCGTCCCATATCTTGCCGGCGATATTAACGCCGTCAAAGCGCTCAAGCTCCTGAATGCCGGTGGGGGAGGTCACGTTGATCTCGGTCAGGTAACGTCCGATCACGTCGATCCCGACAAAGACCTGGCCCTTTTCACGCAGCAGCGGGCCGATAGCGGCGCAAATCTCGCGGTCGCGGTCGGTCAGTTCCACCTTTTCGGGCCGCCCGCCCACATGCATGTTCGAGCGTGTCTCACCGTCCGCGGGAACGCGGTTGATCGCACCGACCGGCTCACCATCGACGAGGATCACCCGCTTGTCGCCCTTCGACACGTCGGGCAGGAATTTCTGCACGATCAATGGCTCGCGGCTGAACCCGGTGAACATCTCGTGCAATGAGCTGAGGTTGCTGTCCCCGCCCTTGAGCAGGAAAACGCCCGCGCCGCCATTGCCATAAAGCGGCTTGAGAATGACATCGCCATGCCGGTCGCGAAAGGCGCGGATCGTGGGCAGATCGCGGGCGATTGCCGTGGGCGGCATGAGATCGGGAAAATCGAGGATCAGAAGCTTTTCGGGAAAGTTGCGCACCCAGAAGGGATCATTCACCACCAGGGTGCCGGGCGCGAGCCTGTCCAGCAGATGGGTGGTGGTGATGTAGAACATATCGAACGGGGGGTCCTGCCGCAGCCAGACCACATCAAAATCCGCAAGATCGACAGTCTCCATCTCGCCCAGGATCGCATGATCGCCTTTGACGCGCTGCACTTTCAGCGATTGACCATAGGCCGTGATCCGCCCCTCGTCATAGGCCAGATGCTGAGGGGTGTAGTAAAACAGCTCATGACCGCGTGCCTGCGCCTCTTCGGCAAGGCGAAAGGTGCTGTCGGCGTCGATATTGATCGGGCCGATCGGATCCATTTGAAACGCGATCTTCATGGGTTTCCCCCCTGTCTGGCTACCCCGCCTTCATGCGGCATGGGCGTCAGGGGTGCAATTCAGAAATGCGAAAACAGCCCTTCAAGGATATCGCAGCGCCCGGTGCCATCGACGACCGCCAGATCGAAGCGAACATCGGTCAACTGGCCTTTCGGACACTGCGCAAGGTATTCGGACCCGGCGGCATGGATGCGGCGCATCTGGGCCGGACGCAAGCTGGCAATGGCGGCATCATGGGTGCGGGCCTGCTTGACCTCGGCAAAGACGATCTCGTCGCCATCGGCGAGGATCAGATCGATCTCACCACTCTTGCCGCGCCAACGGGTCTCCAGAAGACGCAGACCTGCCGCTGAGTAGAGCGCGACAGCCCGTTCTTCGGCGGCAAGGCCCGAATTGTAGGCCCGGCGCCCACGGTCACGGCGCGCTGACGCGTGCGGTACATCCCGAAAATCCAGCATCTGCGTCATGTTTGCCCCTTTTCCTTCTCTGCGCCCAATCGCAAGGCGATCTGGTAAACATCGCGCCGCTTGAGACCCAGATCATGCGACACCGCATCCGCGGCATCCCTGACGGACATATCACCCATCACCGCGCTCAGCGCCTGTTCTATATCAGAGAGGTTAACAGACCGTTCCCCCGCACGATCGATCAGCACAACCATCTCGCCCTTGCGCGGCTCGCGCGCCAGTTCCTGTGCCAAGTCGTCCAATGTGCCGCGCAGAACTTCTTCGAATTTCTTGGTCAGCTCTCGGCACACGGCCGCCTGCCTGTCGCCGCCCAGCACCGCGCCGGCATCGCGCAACATCGCCGCCACGCGCTTGGGCGATTCGTAGAAGGTCAGTGTCGCGGGCACGGCCCCAAGGCTGCGCAGCGCGGTTTTCCGCGCGGTCGCGGTATTGGGCAAAAACCCGGCAAAGAGGAACTTGTCCGTCGGCAATCCAGACAGGGTCAACGCCGTGATCACCGCCGAAGGCCCCGGCGCCGAGATGAGGCCATGCCCCTCCCCGATCGCTGCGCGGGCCAGATCAAACCCCGGATCGGCCACCATGGGCGTGCCCGCCTCGGAGGCGTAAACCACTGATTTTCCCGCCTTCAGAGCCTCCATCAGACGGGGCCGGGCCCGCGCGCCGTTGTGATCATGATACGCCACGAGGGGTCGCCCCTCTAGCGCGATGCCATGAATATCCATCAGCTTGCGCAGGCTGCGCGTATCCTCGGCGGCGATCACATCGGCTGAGGCCAGGATATCCAGTGTGCGCAGCGTGATGTCCCGCGCCGCCCCGATCGGAGTCGCCACCAGATACAATCCGGGGGCAAGAGTTTGCCTGACATGATTCATCGCTGGACCCGCCTCATATGACGTCTATTATCGCCCGCAACGCGCCATCCGAATAAAACGTCCGAAACGAGGTATCCCCCATGTTTGCTGTTTTGCCGATCACCCGCAAGGTGTTGACCCGTCTTATCGCGCTCTTGTCGCTGCTTTGGGTCGCCGCGTGCGAACCGGGCGGCATGGCCGGCATGGGCGGCGGCGCCGGGCAGCCGATCGACCCCGACGGGCCGGTGGCTGTGGCCCTTCTGGTGCCGCACGGCTCTTCCGCGCCGGGCGAGGCGGCCTTGGCGCGCGACCTTGAAGCGGCGGCGCGGCTGGCGGTGGCGGACCTCTCAGGCGTGCAGATTGACCTGCGCGTCTATGGCACGGCGGGCCAGCCCGGCCAGGCTCAGCAAGCCGCGCTGAACGCGGTGTCTGACGGGGCCAAGATCATCATCGGGCCGCTCCATGCCGAATCCGCCAATGCGGTCGCCGTGGCCGTGGCCTCGAAGAGCGTCAATGTTCTGGCCTTTTCCAACAACCCCACAATCGCGGGCGGCAATCTGTTCGTCCTTGGCCAGACCTTCGACAACACCGCTGACAGGCTGACACGCTATGCGTCGCAGCAGGGCAAGAAGCGCATCGTGACGGTTTATTCCAACAACCTCGCCGGTCAACTTGGCCAGCAGGCCATCGCCAAGGCGGCGGCGAATGCGGGCGCGCAGATCGTCGGCAATGTGGGCTACGATTTCTCGCAGGACGGCGTCGTCAAGGCCGTGCCGCAGGTGGCCCAGACCGTGCGCAGCACGTCGGCCCAGGCCGTGTTCCTCACGGCCAACTCGGCGGGCGCGCTGCCGCTCTTCGCTCAGATGCTGCCCGAGAACGGGATCGACCCGGCGATGACGCAATATATCGGCCTTGCCCGCTGGGACACCCCCGCGCAGACGCTGGACCTGCCGGGCGTGCAGGGCGGCTGGTTCGCCATGCCGGACCAGGGCAAGGCCCGCGCCTTCCAGTCGCGCTTTGCCCAGCGAAACGGCAATCAGCCGCATCCCATCGCCGGTCTGGCCTATGACGGGATCGCCGCCGTGGGCGCCCTGATCAAGACGGGCAAGCGCGATGCGCTGTCGCGCTCGGGATTGACACAATCGGCGGGCTTCCAGGGTGTGGACGGTGTGTTCCGCCTGCGCCCCGATGGCACCAACCAGCGCGGCTTGGCCGTGGCAACGATACGCGGCGGCAGGGTTGTCATCCTTGACCCGGCGCCGCGGGGCTTCGGCCGTGGCGCGGGCTTCTGATCGGACCTGATCGGCAGCACATGACCCCCTTGACCAAGATAGACCCGGCGCAGGGCGCGGCGCCGGGCGACCTGATCTGCGAGCCGCGCGACATCTTTGACAAACACGCGGTCGAGGCCCGTCTCGCCGCCCATGAGGGCGAGACGGCAGATGACCTGCGGCGCCACGCGGTCGAGATACTCGGCGCCGAGATGCAGCGCGGACGCAGCGCCATCGCCGCCGCATTGGCCGAAACGCCGCTGCGCGCCCGTGCCGCGACGCGCTCCTATAGCTGGCTGACCGATTGCCTCGTCCTCACCGCCTATCGTATCGCGACCGAGTCCATGCATCCGCTGCCCACCCCCACCGAGTCGCAGCGCCTCAGCGTGCTGGCCGTGGGCGGCTATGGACGGGGTGAAATGGCGCCCGAGTCGGATGTCGACCTGCTGTTCCTGACCCCCTACAAGATCACCGGCTGGGCCGAGAGCGTGATCGAATCCATGCTCTATATCCTGTGGGATCTGCGCCTGAAGGTCGGCCATTCCAGTCGCACCATTCGCGATTGCCTGCGCCTCGGGACCGATGACTTCACCATCCGCACCGCCCTGCTGGAGCATCGCTGGCTGACCGGCGACGCCGAGCTAGCGGGCGATCTGCATCACCGGCTCTGGAACGATCTTTTTTCCGGGACCGAGCGCGAGTTCACCGAAGCCAAGCTGGAAGAGCGCGAGACGCGCCACGAAAAGCAGGGTGGCCAGCGCTACATGGTCGAGCCCAACGTCAAGGAGGGCAAGGGCGGTTTGCGCGATCTGCAATCGCTGTTCTGGATCGCCAAATATACCTACCGCGTCACCGACAAGGCCGATCTGATCGGTCAGGGCATGTTCACCGAGGATGAGTTCGACACTTTTGCCGAGGCCGAGAACTTCCTCTGGGCCGTGCGCTGCCAGCTGCACCTGATCACGGGGCGCCCCAATGACAAGCTGACCTTTGATCTGCAGGTCGAGGTCGCCGACCGCATGGGCTACAAGGACAGCGCCGGGCGGCGCGGCGTCGAGATCTTCATGCAGGACTATTTTCGCCACGCCACCGCCGTCGGCGATCTGACCCGCATCTTCCTGACTCAGCTGGAGGCGGCCCACATCAAATCCGAGCCGCTGCTGCAGCGCATCTTTCGCCGCAAGCGCAAGCTGAAAGACGGCTATGCCGAAGTGAACGGCCGTCTCGCCATCGCGGATGACGCCGTCTTTCTGGCCGATCCCCTCAATATCCTGCGCATCTTTGACGAGGCGCTGCGCACCGGCCTGCTGATCCATTCCGATGCGATGCGCCTGATCACCGCCAACCTGGACCTGATCACCGACGAAGTGCGCGGCGACCCGGCGGCGCAAAAGCTGTTCCTTGGCCTCATGCTGCGCCATGGCAATCCCGAGCGCGCCTTGCGGCGGATGAGCGAGCTGGGCGTGCTGCCCGCCTTCATCCCCGAATTCGAGCCGATCGTCGCGATGATGCAGTTCAACATGTATCACCACTACACGGTCGACGAGCATACGATCCAATGCATCAGCCACCTTGCCAAGATCGAGCGGGGCGAGCTGATCGAGGAGCTGCCAGTCGCCTCGTCGATCCTCAAGCATGGGGTAAACCGGCGCGTTCTCTACGTGGCGCTCCTCTTGCATGACATCGGCAAGGGGCGGTCCGAGGACCACTCGATCCTCGGTGCCAAGATCGCGCGCAAGGTCGGGCCCCGCCTGGGCCTGAAGCCCAAGGAGGTCGACACGGTCGAATGGCTGGTGCGCTATCACCTCCTGATGTCGGACATGGCGCAGAAGCGCGACATCGCCGATCCGCGCACCGTCCGCGACTTTGCCAAGGCGGTGCAGGTGCGCGAGCGGCTGGACCTGCTCTGCGTGCTGACGGTTTGCGATATTCGCGGCGTCGGCCCCGGAACGTGGAACAACTGGAAGGCGTCGCTGCTGCGCGCCCTCTATCGCCAGACATTGCACGCGATGGAGAACGGGCTGGAGGATCTGAACCGCGAACAGCGCGGCTCGGATGCCAAGCAGCGTTTGCGCAAGGCGCTGGAGGGCTGGGGGCCCAAGGCGCTCAAGCTTGAGACGGCGCGGCACTACCCGCCCTATTGGCAGGGGCTGCATGTCACCGCCCATGTCGTCTTTGCCAATCTTCTGCGCGACATCGGCGGCGAGGATGGCGAGATCGGGATCGACCTGCACCCCGACGAGGACCGCGACGCGACCCGCGCCTGCTTTGTCATGGCGGACCATCCCGGCATCTTCTCGCGCCTCGCGGGCGCATTGGCGCTGGTTGGCGCCGGCGTGGTGGATGCGCGCACCTATACGTCCAAGGACGGCTACGCGACGGCAGTCTTCTGGATACAGGATGCGGACGGCCATCCCTTTGCAAGCGAGCGCCTGCCGCGCCTGCGCCAGACCATCCTCAAGACGCTGAAGGGCGAAGTCGTGGCGCGTGACGCCATCAAATCACGCGACAAGATCAAGAAGCGCGAGCGCGCCTTCCGCGTGCCCACGCATATCACCTTCGACAACGAGGGATCCGAGATCTATACGATCATCGAGGTCGATACCCGCGACCGTCCCGGCCTGCTCTATGACCTGACCCGCACGCTTGCGGCGGGGAATGTCTATATCGCCAGTGCCGTCATCGCGACCTTCGGCGAGCAGGTCGTCGACACCTTCTACGTCAAGGACATGTTCGGTCTGAAATTCTACTCGGAGGCCAAGCAGAAATCGCTGGAGGCGAAGCTGCGCGTGGCCATTTCCGAAGGCACGCAAAGGGCCATCGAGTGAGCACTTCATCGCAGATACGGCCGACACGCCTGATCACGGGCATCTTTACCGTGGGCGGCTGGACCATGCTCAGCCGCGTCCTGGGCTTCGCGCGCGACGTGATGATCGCCGGCCTGATCGGGCCGGGGCCGGTGATGGATGCCTTCGTCGCCGCCTTCCGCCTGCCCAACATGTTCCGCCGCTTCTTTGCCGAGGGCGCGTTCAACGCGGCCTTCGTGCCGATGTTCTCGAAACGGCTCGAGGGCGGGGACGACGCCGAGGGCTTCGCCCGGCTGGCCTTCAGCGGTCTGGCGTTGGTGCTGCTTTTCTTGGTGGCGCTGGCGATGATCTTCATGCCCGCGCTGGTATGGCTGACGGCCGAGGGCTTTGCCGGGGATCAGCGGTTCGACCTCACCGTCGAATTCGGGCGCGTCGTCTTTCCCTATATTTTCTTCATCTCGCTGGCGGCGCTGCTGTCGGGCGTGCTCAACTCGACCGGGCGGTTCGTAGCCGCTGCTGCGGCGCCCGTGCTGCTGAACATCATGCTCTGCAGCGCGATGGCGCTGGCCGTCTGGACGGGGGGCAGCGTGCCAACCGCGCTGGTCTGGACCATCCCCTTCGCAGGCGTCGCGCAGCTGGCCCTCGTCTGGGTCGCCGTCACCCGCGCAGGGCAAAGCATCAAGCCGGTGCGCCCCCGTTGGACGTCCGAAATGCGCCAGTTGGTGCGCATCGCGGTGCCGGCGGCCCTGGCAGGCGGCGTCATGCAGATCAACCTCCTCGTGGGTCAGCAGGTCGCCTCGAATTTCGAGAGCGCGGTCAGCTGGCTTTATGCCGCCGACCGGCTCTATCAACTGCCCTTGGGCGTCGTCGGCATCGCCGTGGGCATCGTCCTCTTGCCCGATCTCTCGCGCCGCCTGCGCGCGGATGACGGGGACGGCGCGCGCATGGCGCTCAGCCGCGCGGGCGAGGTGTCACTGGCGCTGACCATCCCCGCCGCGGTGGCGCTGGTGGTCATTCCCATCCCGCTGATCACGGTTCTGTTCCAGCGCGGCAATTTCAATGTCGACGATACCGCCGCGACGGCGCTGGCCGTGGCGATCTACGGCCTCGGCCTTCCCGCCTTCGTGCTGCAAAAAGTGCTTCAGCCGATCTATTTCGCGCGCGAGGATACCAAGAGGCCCTTCTACTACGCGGTCGCTTCGATGGTGGTGAACGCGGTTCTGGCCATCGGCCTTGCGCCCTATATCGGCTGGATCGCGGCGGCCATCGGCACGACGCTCGCCGGCTGGGCCATGGTCTGGCTGCTGGCGCGGGGCGTGCGGCCCTTCGGCGATGTCGCGCGCTTCGACGACCGGTTTCGCAGCCGCGTCTGGCGCATCTGCATGGCCTCCGTCCTCATGGGCGCCGCGCTCTGGGCGTTGATGATCGGCCTTTCGCCCATCTTCGGCGTAGCGGGCTGGCGTGCGCTGGCGCTGCTTGTCCTCATCACGCTGGGCATCGTCGTCTACTACTTCGCCGGACGGCTCGTCGGTGCCTTCACCAAGGCCGAGCTGAAGGCCGCCCTGCGCCGTCAGCGCTGAAGCAGCCTTGCGCGCAGTTTCGACCACCCGCCGGGGCGCAGTACGAAGGATGCGGCAAAACCGCTGAGAAATCCGGTCAGATCCGCGATCCAGCGCAATGTGCCGCCGAAAAACAGGCTGAAGAGCAGTTGCGCGCCCATCAGGAATCCGATGAGCACGAAGGCCCGCGACTGGCTGCCGCCCTGCTGGCCGAGCTTGAGCCAAAGCAGATATGTGAAGGCACCAATCAGGCCGTAAATGCCCGGAAACGCGCCGTAGAGCCACGGATTATCGCGCGAGATCAACCCGTAGACCAGCGCGCCGCAGATGGCCGGGATGAAGAACGCGGCCAGCGTGGCCATGGGACGAAACACCTCGCCCACGAATTTGCCCATCGCCAGCAATAGCGCGGCGGCAAAGAGCATCTGGCTGAACCCGCCATGCAGGAACGGGTAGGTCACAAGACGCAAGAGCTGCTCGGGCGGATAGGTCCCGTTGGTGATCATCCAGCGCAGGATATCCCCGCTGAAACCGTAATCCTGGA
The DNA here is from genome assembly GCF_043355935.2 of Roseovarius roseus. Taxonomy (NCBI): domain Bacteria; kingdom Pseudomonadati; phylum Pseudomonadota; class Alphaproteobacteria; order Rhodobacterales; family Roseobacteraceae; genus Roseovarius; species Roseovarius roseus. The sequence continues at coordinate 102,241 of NZ_JBHFPE020000003.1, forward strand.
TCATCGCCTGCCGCCAGCCCACCGCCTGCGGGCCGCCGATCAGCCCCTTGGAGCCAAGGAAAAACGCGATCTCGGGGATGACCACGGCCAGGAAAAGCACCACCACGACGGGCGGCAGCGGATTGAACGGGCTGGAATCGTCGGGATGGCGCATGGGTTGGCTCGGGCCTTTGCTTGACGGGGCATGGGCGCATGGGTAGTTGAGGACGGCACGGAAATCCAGACGGAGACGCAAGAGATGAGCGATGCAGCCTTCACCCCACGGGTGTTTTCGGGCATCCAGCCCTCCGGCGATCTGCACCTTGGCAACTACCTCGGGGCGCTGAAACGCTTTGCCGATGCGCAGGACCGGGGTGTGCAATCGCTCTATTGCATGGTCGATCTGCACGCGATCACCGTCTGGCAGGAACCCGAAAAGCTGCGCCACGCCACGCGCGAGCTGACGGCGGGCTTCATCGCCTCGGGACTGGACCCTGAAAAGTCGATCCTGTTCAACCAGAGCCAAGTGCCCGAGCACACGCAGCTTGCCTGGATCTTCAACTGCGTCGCGCGCATGGGCTGGATGGGCCGCATGACCCAGTGGAAGGACAAGGCAGGCAAGAATGCCGAGAATGCATCCTTGGGCCTCTTCGGCTATCCGGCGCTGATGGCGGCCGACATCCTCGTCTACCACGCCACCCATGTGCCCGTGGGCGAGGACCAGAAACAGCATCTGGAGCTGACACGCGACATCGCCGCGAAGTTCAATCACGATTACGGCGTAGAATTCTTTCCCCTCGCCGAGCCGGTGATCGAGGGCGCGGCCACGCGCGTGATGAGCCTGCGCGACGGGTCCAAGAAGATGTCGAAATCGGACCCCTCGGACATGAGCCGCATCAACATGACCGACGACGCCAACACGATCTCCAAGAAGATCCGCAAGGCCAAGACCGATCCCGAGCCGCTGCCGACGGATCTGGACGGGCTGGAGGGTCGCCCCGAGGCGCGCAACCTCGTCAACATCTATGCGGGCCTTGCGGGCATCAGCGCCGAAGAGGTCATGCGCGATATGGGCGGTCGCCCGTTCTCCGAGTTCAAGCCGATGCTGGCCGATCTGGCGGTCGAACGCTTGGCGCCCATTTCCGAAGAAATGGGCCGCCTCATGCAGGACGTGGCCGAGATCGACGCCATCCTTGGCCGCGGCGCGGACCGCGCCCGCGAGATTGCCGCGCCGATCCTTGCGCAGACCTATGATATCGTCGGCATGGTCGGACGCGGAAGGTAGGCGTTAAAGTAACACTCACTTATCCGAAACATGCCTTCGGGCCGGGTGAGGTCCGACACAGACGTAGCTAGATTGGCTTTCCCCATTTTCGAGGTTTACGGATTTTGTTTAGACTATTCGGCAGAAAGCTTATCGAGAAACCGGCATTTCTGGTTCACACGCCCGAAATCGCCAACCATTTCGCGCCCATTTGGGATGCCTTGGGCACGCAGCCCTTTGATGTTCTCATGTACGGCAGTGCCACTCTTCCAACTGACATGTCAGCGGATCGTTGGCCGATGCGGATCCGCCATGTGTCAGAGGTGATCTCCACGCGGCAGAGGTACGACGTTCTGATTTCAAATCACATTATCGAATTGGCATTCGGAAAGGGTCGCAGGAAAAAACCGCTGATAAACCGGTTAGGGCGCACGAACCTTCGAATGATGTATGCTGCCGGAAAGACGGGCTGGAACCTCTCGGACTGGAATAGTTTGTACGATGGTGTGCTCTGCTTTGGCCCCTACCACGCAGAGGCCTTCACCAAGAAATTTGACGTGTCGGTCTTTCAGATGGGCTATCCACGCTTTGACCGATATTTTGACGATCCCCCCGCCATGGATGCGCTGCGGAGGCAGATGGGGTGCGATCCGGCAAAGCCGACAATCGTGTGGCTCCCGACTTGGCGTCACTTGTCATCCGTCGGACATTTCAATGCCGAAATCTCCGCATTGAAGGACGAATTCAACGTCGTGGTGAAAGTTCATCCGCTCATGCCCAAGGACGAGCCCGAACGGGTCGCCGCGTTGTCAGGCCTTGGGTTCAATGCGGTCATTGTCGATTCCTCCGATAACCTACCCCTTTACCAACTGGCGGACTACATGCTGTTTGACTACGGCGGTCCGCCGTTTGCAGGCATCTATACCAACAAGCGCTTTGTACTGCTGAACGTTCCCGATGCGGACAAGGATGAGCTTACCGGCCCTGACTCACCTGATTTGATGCTACGCAATGAATTTGCGAATGTGGACGCCGGTGCCGATGGGATTCGGCCATTGCTACGCGAAGGGGCGCACTGGGAAGATCACCAGATCGCCAGCGATCGGCTGCGGGCTCAGTATTTTGCCCCGAGGTTCGGCACATCTGCAAAGGCGGCTGCGGAGGCCATTATGGACCGAAAGTGGATACAGCCGAAGAGAAAGCAACAATGATTATCTGGATGGTGGGCCTGTCGGGGTCAGGCAAGACGACATTGGGACGCGCGATCGCGAACGAATGGCGCGGCATTGCGCCAAATACTGTTTTTCTGGACGGCGACGAGCTCCGCGAGGTCTTTAGCTACGATCAGGGTGATGCACCCTACACGGTCGAAGGACGGCGGCGAAACGCGTGCCGCATGGTGGCATTGTGCGAAATGCTGGACAGGCAGGGCATCAATGTCGTCTGCTGCATCCTGTCGATTTTCCCCGACATGCGCGCCGAAAACCGGCAACGGTTTTCTGAATATTTCGAAGTTTTCATGGATGCGCCGATGGACGCTCTACGCCGGCGGGATGTCAAAGGGCTGTACGCGATGGCGGAACGTGGCGAAATGAATAACGTCATAGGGGTGGATATTCCGTTCGAAAAGCCGACCACCGCCGACATGATCGTCGACTCGTCAATGGACGACCCGGATATTCCGTCGCTATCGCAGAGCGTTTTGCAACGGGCCGGGGTCCTATGAAGACCGACGCTATCTATCCCTATGCCTCTGGCGATCTGCTGTGTGATCGCAATACCTACTTTTACTCTCAGTATCACGGTGCCGCTTTTCTCGACGCTTGGGCGCGGCAACGCGCCAGCGCCTTGAGAAACACCGGGGCCAAATCCGATCTGCATGAGGCCGCGACCCCTACCGTGGAATTGATCCGCAAGGTGCGGGCAGAGTTGACCGCCGACGCAGAGAACAAACGCGCCTGGAAGGACATGGATCGTCTGGTGCAACGCTTCGAAGTGACGAAGCGGGTGCATGACGCCTATGGCGAAAACTGGCGGGCAGTGGACCCGGCACGGTTTCACGCCGCCAACGCGTATATCGAGCTTTCGGAGGCATTCGCGCAGGCCTATCGGCAAACCGGCGCTCTCACCTACCTCAACGCGCTTCTGAAGATCCTTGATACGCAGACGTCTTTTTCAGGAGGATTGTCGAAACATCTACAGGATCGGCTCGCCGACCTGATGAAGCAGGAGGCGGATTTCGTCGCCTCCCTGCGCGCGAAGGTCGCTGCCCGGAGAATACCGCCGCCACCGCCGGCGCCGGAGATCGACGTCGCCACCGGCGCCCTGCAGGAAACCGTCCTGCTGGCATGCGATTCCGCCCGGTCCCGCGCCTACATTCAGGCAATGTGCCGCCTTGGTATGCCGCCATCCCATGTCTATCTGATGGGGGCTGAACTGGACCGCGCGCCCGATGGCGGCGGCCCGGCGTCCGGGCAGGGAATTTTCGCTCTCGACCTGGCGGAGCGGATAACAACGACCTGCGCCCGTGCGGGGCTTGCCCTGACGCAGTTGCCGGACCGCGATGTGAACAGCGATGCGACCATTCGGGCCCTGACGCATATCACCGCCGATCTCGTGGTTTATTCAGGGGTTGGCGGACAGATCGTGTCGGAACGCGCGCTGTCGGCGGGCCCGCGGTTTTTGCATATGCACTCCGGCTGGTTGCCCGATTATCGCGGGAGCACGACCCTCTATTACGCAATCCTGAACGGCGAACATCCGGGCGTGACATCGATCATTCTGGACCCCGGTATCGATACCGGCCCGGTCGTGTTGCGCCAAAAATACTCGATGCCCGATAAACACATGGACGTGGATCAGCTCTACGATGCCGCCATTCGCGCCGACACGATGTGCCGGACGCTGGCGCATTTCGCGCAGCAGCGCGCGGTCAGTGCGCAACTTGAGCAATGTGCAGATCAGGGCAGAACCTACTTCGTCATTCATCCGATATTAAAGCATATTGCCCTGCTATCCTTAGGAGAAGACTGATCGTGTCAGCCAATGAATCCTTCGTTTTCCGCACCAAAGCCGAAACACTGGCCGACCTGAAACCACTGGTCAAAACGGCGCATGTGCCGGAACTGATGTATTTTTCGCTGGCCGAGTGGAACAGCGCCGCTCCCGATTTGCTGGACCGCATTTCAAAGCAATTCGGCAATCGCTTGGTTGTCATCCGCTCCAGTGCGCTGTCCGAAGATGCCGAAGATACCTCGATGGCAGGCCAGTTCGATTCCGTTCTGTCAGTACCGGCGCAGGATACCGACCAGCTGGCTCAGGCAATCTCGACCGTGGCCGACTCCCTGCCCGGAGATCCGGGTGACAAGGTGCTGGTTCAGGAAATGGCGCAGGACATTCAGGCCAGTGGCGTCATCATGACCTTCGACGTATCTCGCGGCGCGCCTTACTACTGCATTGAATTCGATGATGAAACCGGCCGCACCGACATGGTGACAAGCGGGGGCGGATCGCACAAAAGCCTCTACGTCTATCGCAACGCTCCACGTGAATACATCAAGTCCGGCAGGATCAGTGCCTTTCTGGATCTGGCGCAAGAGTTGGAAAACCTATGCGATTGCGCGGCGCTTGATATCGAATTCGGACTGGATCGGAACGGCCAGCTTCATCTGTTTCAGACGCGCCGCATCGTTCTGGCGCGCAACTGGCACCCGGTGATAGAACGGCGGGTCGAGCGCCAGCTTGTCCATCTTGAGGCGTTTCTGGAAGAGCGCTCCAGCCCGCGCGACGGATTGCTGGGCGAACGCACCATTCTGGCCGTTATGCCCGATTGGAATCCCGCCGAGATCATCGGCACCACTCCGAGACCGTTGGCAGCGTCGCTGTATCGCACGCTGATCACCGACGCCGTCTGGGCCCGCGCCCGCGCGGCGATGGGGTATCGCGATCTGGGCGACACGGACCTGATGGTCCTGCTGGGTCACCAGCCGTATATAGACGTGCGCAACAGCTTTAATTCCTTTCTGCCTGCGGGAATAGACGAAGACGTCGGCGCAAGGCTGGTGAATGCGTGGATGGACCGGCTGGAGGCCAATCCCGAGCTGCACGACAAGGTAGAGTTCGGGATCGTTCCGACATGCTACGATTTCACGTTCGAAGCCGACTTCTCAGAGCGGTATCCAGACGTCTTGTCCAAGGCCGAAACCGACGCCTATGCAGCCCAGTTGGTGGACCTGACCCGGCGTGCATTGTCTCCGGGGCCGGACAACACACTCCAGATCGCACTGGATACAATCGAACGGATGACGGCACTGGAGTGGTCCGACGTCGATCGGGACGCTCCTTATGCCAATCTCGATCGTGCGCATAAACTGCTTCAGGTTTGCAGCGATCTGGGAACGTTCTCTTTCTCCGTGGCGGCACGCCACGCCTTTATCGCCGAGGCATTGCTGCGCTCGGCCGTGCGGCGCGGCGCCTTGGAGGGCGCGCGATTTGACGCGTTCAAACGCACGATTCGCACCGTCAGCGGCGATATGCTGGAGGATTATTCGGCCGTCGCGGCGGGCCGGATGGAACGCCGTGATTTCTTTCGGAAATATGGTCATTTGCTGCCCGGCACCTATGAGCTGACATCCCTTCGCTATGACGAGCGGGGTGACAACCTCTTCAGTTATGGCATCGATCTTGGAAATCTCGTCCAGAGTGAAAAATTCGAGCTCAGCGAAACCGAGCGCACGGCGCTAGCAGGCCTGCTGAGCGAATCCGGCCTTGACGTGCTTGGGCCGGACGATCTGATCGCCCATGCCGCCCGAGCTATCGCGGCACGGGAAAACATCAAGTTCAAATTCACGCGCGTCTTGTCTGACGCAATGACGCACATCCTTCGCTGGGGTCACCTGCACGGGTTGTCGCGTGAGGATCTGTCCTATCTCAACTGGTCAGACATCTCCGAAGGGAGAAGCGCACCGCGCCTCGACGATCTGGACCGGCATTTTCTGGATTTGTCGCATCAGCGTCGCAGGGACCTTGCAACGGCGCAGACCCTCAAATTCGCTCACATCATCTTCCGTCCGCGTGACATCTACGTGGCGACGCTGAATAGAAGTGTCCCGAACTTTATCGGACTGGGCATCGCGTCTGGCAAGGTTCATCAACTCACGGCCAACGCCTCGTCAGGTGTCGACCTAGAGGGGTGCATCGTCTGTATCGAAAACGCGGACCCCGGATTCGACTGGATCTTCACCAAGGGTCTGGCAGGCCTGGTGACGCGGTTCGGCGGCGCCAACTCTCACATGGCGGTGCGTAGCGCCGAACTTGGCATTCCCGCAGCGATCGGTTGCGGTGACCAGATTTTTGAGCGCATTGCCAAAGCCACGCAGGCGGAATTGAACTGCACGGAAAGATTTCTGAGGCCCCTGCATGGATAAGAGTGAGCGCAGGATCGGCCTGACCATGCGGACCCAGCAGGCCGAAGGGTATCACGAGCCGCGCGATGCGCTTGCGCAGGCATGGGCGAGCTATCTCGAGGCGGCCCTGCCCGAGGCTTGCTGGATGTATCTGCCCAGTCTCGGAGCGGGAAAGATGGAGACGTATTGTGAGGGTTGGGGCTTGGACGGCCTGATCCTGACCGGGGGCGAGGATCTGGACAGCTCGGCCCTGCGCGATGAATCGGAGCGCGCTTTGCTGAAATGGGCCGCCTCGCGGGGGGTGCCCGTTCTGGGTATCTGCCGCGGATTGCAGATGATGACCCATGCGGCCGGTGGGCAGCTGACGACGGTTGGCGGGCATGTCCGCGCGCGCCATGTGTTGACCGGGCGCTATTCGCACGAGGTGAACAGCTTTCACACCACGGGGGTCACGGACTGCCCCGAGGGCTATCACGTTTTGGCGCAGGCGCCAGATGGCAGCATTGAGGCAATCGGTCACGATACGCTACCTTGGGAAGGCTGGATGTGGCATCCCGAGCGTGAAGCCAGCTATTCCGCTGATGACATCAACGCAACTCGCAGGATCTTTTCATGAAAGCCATCATACTCGCCGCCGGTCGCGGCAGCCGAATGAAATCCATGACGGATGACAATCCGAAATGCATGGTCAAATTGCATGGCGAGCCGTTGATCGAACACCAGCTTCGCAGCCTGCGACAGGCCGGGATCACGGAGGTAGCTGTCGTTACGGGCTATCTCAGCAATATGTTGCAAGGGTATGGTGATCACAAGTTTCACAATCCGCGATGGGCTGACACGAACATGGTTTCGTCCCTGGCCACTGCATCTGAATGGTTGAACGCCGAGCCATGCATCGTCAGCTATTCCGACATTTGCTACGACGCCAGCGCGGTCACGTCCCTGATGGACTCGGATGCGGATCTTGCAATCACCTACGACCCCGATTGGGAGCGGCAGTGGACCGCCCGTTTCGGAGATCCGTTGCTGGACGCAGAAACATTCAAGCTGGGCGCGGGCGGAGAACTGACCGAAATCGGCGGCAAACCGGACACGATAAGCGAGATCGAAGGGCAATATATGGGGCTGTTGCGATTTACCCCCCCTGCATGGACAGATCTCGAGTCCATGCGGCACGCTCTTTCCGATGCGCGCCGCGATGCGCTGGACATGACCAGCGCACTGCAAAATATAATCGACCGGCGCAATATTCGCGTAATGCCAATTGCATATCGCGGAGCTTGGGGGGAAATCGATTCCTCGGAAGACATCAGTGTCTTTGAGTAAGATGCAGTTTTGCAGACGCAAATTGCACCGGTTTCCATAGCCCTCCGGCGGGCATATTTTCGGACAAGTGAAGGAGGGGCGCGGCATGGGGACCGGCACAAATATTCGGACATGGTTTGAGGGTGCCTGGCATGACGGCGACGTGCCCGTCATGCGGGCGGCCGATCATGGCATGTGGCTCGGGAGTGCCGTCTTTGACGGGGCGCGGTTGGCGCATGGGGTGGTGCCCGATCTTGACCTGCATTGCGCGCGCGTGAATGCCTCGGCGCGGGCACTGATGCTGGAGCCGACCGTGGATGCGGGCGAGATGGTGGAGATCATCCGCGAGGGTCTGCGCGCCTATGCGCCGGGCGCTGCCGTCTATATCCGGCCGATGTATTGGGGGCAGGACACGGGCTATATGGCGCTGGTGCCGGATGCCAAATCGGTCGGCTTTGCCATCTGCCTCGAAGAGGTGCCGATGCCGCCCGAGGGCGCGTCGACCACCCTGACGCGGACGCGGTTTCGCCGGCCCGTGATGGAGGATGCGGTGGTCAACGCCAAGGCCGCCTGCCTTTATCCCAACAACGCCCGCATGCTGGTCGAGGCGCAGGCCAAGGGCTTTGGCAACGTGCTCTGCGCAGATGCGATAGGCAACGTGGCCGAGAGTGCCACCGCCAACGCCTTCATGGTCAAGGATGGCGAGGTGTTCACGCCGGCGGCCAATGGTACCTTCCTTGCCGGGATCACGCGGGCGCGTCATATCGCGAACCTGCGCGCCGATGGCGTGACGGTGAATGAGACGGTGCTGAGCTTCGACGATTTCCACAGCGCGGACGAGGTGTTCCTGACCGGCAACATGGCCAAGGTTACGCCAGTGACCGCCTTCGATGACACGTCCTACCAGATCGGGCCGGTGACGCGGCGGGCTCGTGAATTGTATTGGGATTGGGCCGCAGGCAGTCCGCTGTAAACCGATCGGATTCAAGCGAACAGTAAACGCCGGGCGGCTCTCCGCCCGGCGTTTTGTTGTTCAGAGCGCTGCCCGCTCGGCCGTCGTCATCCGCAGCATCGGCAACTGGCGGATGACCACCGGCGCGATCAGTGCAAGGCCGACCAGCGTGGCGTAGAGATTTGGCGCGACCAGAAGGATCGCGGCCACCGCCAGCAAGGCCCGCTCATAAGCCCGCATCGGGCCGATCAGCCAGTCGGCGAACGCCGCCGACAGCATCCAGATACCTGCCATCGCACCGGTCACGCCGATGATGAACTGCGTCCATGTGAACCCGTCCACGACCAGCAGGAGCGACGGGGAGAAGACGAAGACGAACGGCACCAACGCCTTGCCCATGCCGAGGCGGAAGGCCGTGTTACCCGTCTTGAACGCATTCGAATCCGCGATGCCCGCCGCCGCGTAGGCGGCCAGCGCCACAGGCGGCGTGATGTCCGCCATGACCCCGTAATAGAAGACAAAGAAGTGGGCGACGAGCGGCTGCACCCCCAGCATACCAAGGATGGGCGCCGCCACCGCGATCATGATCAGGTAGTTGGCCGTCGTCGGGATGCCGCACCCCATCAGGATGCAGACGATGGCCGTCATGATCAGCGTGAACATCAATGTCAGCGCCGGAACGGTCATCACCTCGAAGGGGATGAAGGCGAGGAAGTCATGCACGCTTGTCGCCCAGCCCGCAGCCACGGATGTGACCATGTAGGCGATCTTGAAGCCGACGCCGGTCAGGGTGACGACGCCGATGATGACACCCACCAGCGCCGCCGCCGCCGTCACCGACAGCGAGAACTTCGCGCCGGTGACGAAGCTGTCCCAGAGCTCGGAGGCCGAGGCACGGGCCGCGCCCATGATATCGCTGCCATGGCGCACGAGGTTCTGGATGATCAGCACGAGGATGCACGACAGGATCCCGTAGAAGGCGGCAAGGTAGGGCGTTTTGCCCGACAGCAGTGTCGCCACCAGCACGAAGAGCGGCAGCGTCGTCAGCCAGCCCGCCTTGAAGACCGCCCAAGCGACGGGCAGCTCATCCTTGGAAAGGCCGCGCAGGCCGCGGCGGCGCGCCTCAAGGTGCACCTGCACCAGCACGCCAAAGAAGTGCATGAACGCCGGAACCAGCGCTGCGGTAAGGATCGTGGTCAGAGGCACGCCCAGATATTCGATCATCAGGAAGGCGACCGCGCCCATGACCGGGGGCGTGATCTGTCCGCCGGTCGAGCTTGCCGCCTCGACCGCCGCCGCGAAATGGCGCGGATAGCCGATGCGGATCATCGCCGGGATGGTCAACGAGCCGGTGGTCACGGTATTGGCGATGGACGAACCCGAGATCGAGCCGAGCATCGCCGAGGAAACGACCGACACTTTGGCCGGGCCGCCCGCGTACCGGCCCGCCAGGGACGATGCGAGGTCGATGAAAAGCTGCCCGAGGCCGATCCGCGTGGCCATCACGCCGAAGAGGACGAAGTGGAACACATAGGTCGCGATGACGCCCAGCGCGGTGCCGTAGATGCCCTGGGATGTCAGGTAGAGATGGTTGACGATATTCGTCCAGCTGGCGCCTGGATGAGTCAGCACGCCGGGCATCGACTGGCCGAAATAGGCGTAGGCCATGAAGAGGATGGCAATCACCGGCAGCGGCCAGCCCATCGCGCGACGCGTCGCCTCCATCAGCACCACGATCAGGATGGTGCCCATCACCACGTCGATCATCAGCGGATTGCCCACGCGGAACGCCAGATCGTTGAACACCCACGGCACATAAAGCGCCGAGACGATGCCCGCGATGGCGAGGATCCAGTCGGCCAATGACACTCCCATGGGCGTCAGCAGCGTATTGCGCGGCTCGGGGCGCGCGCCAAACACGGTGAATGAGAAAAAGATCAGGCCCAGCGTAAAGGCCAGATGCGTGCCACGATGCAGGGTGGCCTGCGGGATTCCGTAGCCGGACGTATAGAAGTGATAGCACGAGAGGACAAACAGGACGCCGCCCACGATCCACGACATGGTGGGCAGTAGGGGCCGAAACCGAACCTCGGGATCATATTTTTCCTCGATGGCTTTCATTTCCGCTTCGGTCATCTGGCGGGTGTCGTCAGTCTCGGATTTGTCGGCCATGGGCGCCTCACTGCGATATCGGGAAAGGGACGCTATGGGTCGGACGTCCCGAGGGCGGGCATCCCGCCAGGGGCCCGGCCCGCGCTACGCGGGCCGGGCCGGTCACTATGGACCGATTACTCGACCAGGCCCTGCTCGCGATAGAACTTCTCGGCGCCCGGGTGCAGCGGAATACCGACACCGTCGAGCGCTGTCTCGGCAGTGATTTCCTTGCCCTTCTGGTGACCGGAATCCAGCAGCTTGCGGGTGTTCTCGTTCCAAAGGGCGGCGGTGATGCCATAGATCAGGTCTTCGGGCTGATCCGCGCTGGTGACCCACTGTGCGCCGACCGACAGGGTGGTGACATCATCAGCCACGCCCTCATAGGTGCCGCCGGGCACGACGTTCTCGGCAAAGAAAGTGTATTCGCCGGTGACGGCCTCAGCCTCGGCGCCCGAGATCGGCACCAGAACGATATCTTCCTGGCTGGCCAGCTCGGCGATGGCACCCGCCGGGAAGCCGCCGACGAAGAAGAACGCATCCATCGCGCCGTCGCGCATGCGCTCGGCTGCCTGATCGGGCTTGAGGAAGGCGGCATCAACGTCTTCTTCCTTGAGGCCATAGGCGCCGAGGATGATGCGCGCATCGACCAGCGTGCCCGAGCCCGGCTCGTCCAGCGAGACGGTTTTTCCGGCCAGATCGGCGACCGAGGTAATGCCCGAGTCGGCGGATGCGACCAGGTGGATCGTCTCGGGGTAGAGGTTGGCGATGGCGCGCAGGTTATCGACCGCGTCACGGCCTTCCCAGATGCCGGTGCCGGTCTGCGCCCAGGTGGCGACGTCCGATTGCGAGAAACCCGATTCCAGCGTGCCGCCAGCAATGGCGTTGATGTTGGCGACCGAGCCGTTGGCCGAGAGCGCCGAGGCGATCAGGCCGGGATACCCGCAGGAGCCGCCCTCTTCGCAGGGGCGCGAGCCGGGCGGGTTCGAGATCGCGTTCGCGATCAGGCCACCGATGGGATAATAAGTGCCGGACGTGCCGCCGGTGCCGATGCGGAAAAACTGCGGCTCTTGCGCGGATGCGACAGTGCCGACGGCCATCATCGCGGCGCCGACCGTGGCAGCGCGCATGAGGCGTGTGAAACCGATTTTCATGAGGGTTCCTCCTTGAACTCTATGAGACATGAGGCCCAACTAAACTACACGGTTTCGGGGTTTGCAACGCGATTGCTATGCTGCCCTGCAGCGTAGAGACTGCATTTGTATCGCTTTGCACGGACGGCGCGGGGGCAGAGCCACGAGTTTCATCACACAAGCTTACCGCAGCAGGCGCAGCGCGCCATAAAGGTTTGCGCGCCAAAGAAAAACACGCCCTGACATGAGCGGGGCGTGTTCGGTGAAACAAATCCGCGATGTCTATCCGCGCGCGTCGAGCGCATCCTCGACCGTGCGCAGGCCGGTGCGGGGCGATTGCACCAGCACGGCCATGTTGCCGGGCTTGTGCTCGTTGCGCAGCATTTTCAGATGCGCGGCGGGGATGTCGGCCCACGGGAACACTTCGGACATGCACGGATCAAGGCGGCGCTCGACCATCAGGTTGTTCGCCGCGCTCGCCTGTTTCAGGTGCGCGAAATGCGAGCCCTGCAACCGTTTTTGGTGCATCCACATATAGCGCACGTCGAAGGTGCAGTTGAAGCCTGTGGTGCCCGCGCAGATCACGACCATGCCGCCCTTCTTGCAGACGAGGCTCGAGACCGGGAAGGTCGCTTCGCCCGGATGTTCGAACACCATGTCGACATTCACACCCTTGCCGGTGATCTCCCAGATCGCCTTGCCAAAGCGGCGCGCCTCCTTGAGCCATGCGTTGTATTCATCCGTATTGACCTTGGGAAGCTGACCCCAGCAGTTGAAATCCTTGCGGTTGATGGCGCCCTTGGCGCCCAGATCCATCACGAACTGGCGCTTGTCCTCTTCGGAAATGACCGCAATCGCGTTGGCGCCCGCCGTATTGATCAGCTGGATCGCGTAAGAGCCAAGGCCACCTGACGCGCCCCAGACCAGCACGTTCTGGCCGGGCTTCAGATCATGCGGCTCGTGCCCGAAAAGCATGCGATAGGCGGTGGCCAGCGTCAGGGTATAGCAGGCGCTTTCTTCCCATGTCAGATGCTTGGGACGCGGCATCAGTTGCTGCGCCTGCACGTTGGTGAACTGCGCGAATGAGCCATCCGGCGTCTCGTAGCCCCAGATGCGTTGCGAGGGCGAAAACATTGGATCGCCGCCGTTGCATTCCTCATCGTCGCCATCGTCCTGATTGCAGTGGATGACCACCTCGTCGCCCACTTTCCAGCGGCGCACCTTGTCGCCCACGGCCCAGACGACACCGGCGGCGTCCGAGCCTGCGATGTGATACTCGGCCTTGTGCACGTCGAAAGGGCTGATCGGCTGGCCGAGGCCCGCCCAGACGCCGTTATAATTGACGCCCGCCGCCATCACGAGCACCAGCACCTCATTGCTGTCCAATGTGGGGACATCGACCACTTCCTGCTTGAAGGACTTGTCGGGCTCGCCATGCCGCTCGCGGCGGATGGTCCAAGCATACATCTGTTTGGGCACATAGCCCATCGGGGGCATTTCGCCGACCTCGTACAGATCCTTTTCGGGTGCGTCGTAGCGCGCGATGCCGGTATCGGTGTCCAGTGCCATGCGGGCCTCCTGTATCGGTGTCTTGCCGCAATGCAGAATCGCGACGGTCTGTCTTGGGAATACCGGCCGCTGCGCAACAATGCAATGCCGTGGTGCGGATTTTGGTAACTTTATGACCCCGCAGGCGCAGAAATATCCGCTGCATGCGCAGCATCCGAAGGCCTGTTGCTGCCCGGCATAGCTGGCAGCAAATGCGCAATCGACGCCGCGTAATAGGTCAGGAGGGGCGCGCCGCCCTCGGTGACGGCCCATACGCCTGCATCCTTGCGGATCGCGCCGCGCGCGGCCAGTGCGGCACAGGCGCGCGCAACCTCGGCCTCTATGTCGCCCACCAGCGGCATCTCGGCCCCGCCGATCCGCAGCATCTCGCGCGCTGCATCGGCCAGCGTCGCCGCATCCAACGGCGCACGTTGCTCCAGCAGGGCGCGCGACACCATCGGCACGCATAGCAGCGGCATCGCCGCCTCGATCCGAGCCATCAGGTCGCGGCCCAGATCCTCCAGCTGCGGCGTCGCGCCATATTCGCTCAGCCGCACGGGCGGGGCAAAGACCACTGCCGCCGTGCCGTAGCGCGTGAAGCGGCCCCGCAACCGCTGCCAAAGGATACGCGCGGCCGAGCGAATGACCGCGCGCTTGCGGGCCGCAAACCTGCGATCACCGCGCGTTCCGGCGTCAATCAGGATACGGTCCTCCAGCACCCGGTCGTAGTTGATGGCAACGGGCACGAAGACCACGTCGCGCCCGCCGGGCTTCCACCCCTCGACCACGTAGGACAGCAGTCCCAGCTTGGCCGGCTTGACCCGCCCGTCCAGCGTCAGCCCACCTTCGGGGAAGATCGCCTGCGTCACGCCGCCGGTGGTCGCCATCTGCACATAGCGCGCCAGCACCGTGCGGTAGAGCCCCCCGCGCGACCGGCGGCGGATGAAATAGGCGCCCATCGCCTTGATCAGACGGCTCAGCGGCCAGACGCGCGCCCATTCACCCACAGCATATGACAGCGCCGAGGCCTGCGCGGCCAATGTCGTGACCAGCACGTAATCCATGTTGCTGCGGTGGTTCATGATAAAGATCAGCGTCGCGTCATGCTCGATCCCGTGGATGATCTCGCTGTTATGCGGGCCGGTTTTCACGTCATAGAGAAGGTTGGCCAGCCAGTTCGCCACCCGTGTGCCAAAGCTGAAATAGGCAAAGGCGCTGAAGCTGGGGACGATCTCGCGCGCATAACGGCGGGCCTGCTCAAAGGCCACGTCCTCGCGCACGTTGTTGCGCGCGGCATAGTCGACGATGGCCTGCGTCACGTCCGGATCATAGATCAGGCGCAGGATCATGTCGTGGCGCCGGGCCAGTTTGAAGGGCTCGATCGGGCGGGCGAGGCGGGTGTTCAGCTTGGACACCGCACGTTCCAGCCTGCGGCGAAAGAACCAGCGTACGGAGGGAAAGAGAAAATGCGAGGCGAACGTGACAGCCGCGAAAGCGATCAGCAGCAAGAGCGCCCATAGGGGCATATCCACCGTCGATGTCACGCGCCCGATCCCCCGATACTGCGCACCCCGCCTATCTGAGAGCGGGGCGCTGCACGTCTATTTCTGCTGCATCCCCGCCAGCACGGCGGCCAATGGACGCTGATCCACTTCGATCAGGCCGCGCCGGGGGCGGTCAAGATCAATGATCATAAACACAAGTAGCACGATCAGCGCCAACATCAGATAGACAGGTGTCGCAGGCGCCGTCCCCGACAGCCCCGAGGAAAAGCCCAGCATCGCCCCCGACAAGATGAAGGTACCGAACAGCATGAAGAGGACGATCTCGGGCACGTGCCGTTCGATCGCGGCATCGCGCGCGCCCAGCGCGTCGATCATGTCATTGAGCGACGCGGCATAGCTGAGCGCCGCCGGCCCGCCCCCGCTGGCAGCATGGGCCGAGGCCTGCTCCCACAGCTCGGCAAAGGCGCCCTCGGCATTGGCAACAAGGCGTTTGCGCCGCTGGGTCTGGTCCGCGGGCACTTCGGCGGCATCAAGGCGCAGGCGGGTATAGCGGCGCAGATCGTCCTTCGCCTCGGCGCGCAGGTCCGCGGGCAGGAAATCACTTCGCAGCCATGCGGTGCCGATGGCGTTCGCCTCGTCCACCACGGCGGACGAGCGTGTGTCATGCCGCGACAGGCCCAGCGAGAAGGTGAAACCCAGAAGCAGCGCCAAAAGGCCCAGCATCGAGCCCTGAACGGCGGTCGTCTGGCTGCGTCCTTCTTCGGACTGGCTGCGGTGGCTGCGCCGCCCGATCATCCAGGCAAGACCCATGGCGACCAGCATCAGCGCCAAAAGGCCAAGTGCGATCAGACTGGACGGAATATCATAAAGCACTTCGCGTGGTCCTATCATGGGGATCCCTCGTGGCGCGGATGCCACTGGCATCGCCGGTGTCGTGATGTGCGCGGCTTGTAGGGCAAGAGGGCGCGCCAGACCAGACGCATGACGCCCGGCACCTGTAATCAGATCGGCACCGCGGCGGGAATGCATCGCATGCGCGGCATCGAAATTGCCGCATTGCGGCGAATTGACATCAGCTCAATCTTTCGCATAGTTAGCCCCAAGCGCAATATTGTTACCAGACCGCGAGGCAAGATCATGTCCAAGCCCACCGCAGACCGTCCGTGGCTGATCCGCACCTATGCAGGTCATTCGACCGCCACCGCGTCAAACGCGCTCTATCGCGCGAATCTGGCCAAGGGACAGACCGGGCTCAGCGTCGCCTTCGATCTGCCCACTCAGACGGGCTATGACAGCGATCATGTTCTATCGCGCGGCGAGGTTGGCAAGGTGGGCGTGCCGGTCTGCCATCTGGGCGACATGCGGCAGCTTTTCGCGGACATCCCGCTGGAGCAGATGAACACCTCGATGACGATCAACGCCACCGCGCCCTGGCTTCTGGCGCTTTATATTGCCGTGGCCGAGGAGCAGGGGGTGGACCCTTCGACCCTTCAAGGCACAGTGCAGAACGATCTGATCAAGGAATATCTGAGCCGCGGCACCTATATCTGCCCGCCCAAGCCGTCGCTGAAGATGATCGGGGACGTGGCCGAGTATTGCTACAAGAACGTGCCGAAATGGAACCCGATGAACGTGTGTTCCTACCACCTGCAAGAGGCCGGCGCGACGCCCGAGCAGGAGCTGTCCTTCGCCCTCGCCACCGCCATTGCCGTGCTGGACGAGCTGCGCCCCCGCGTGCCCGATGAGGATTTCCCGGTGCTGGCGGGTCGCATCAGCTTTTTCGTCAATGCAGGCATCCGCTTCGTCACCGAGATGTGCAAGATGCGCGCCTTCGTCGATCTTTGGGACGAGATCTTGCAGGAGCGATACGGCGTCGAGGACCCGAAATTCCGTCGCTTCCGCTATGGCGTGCAGGTCAACTCATTGGGTCTGACCGAGCAGCAACCCGAGAACAACGTCTATCGCATCCTGATCGAGATGCTGGCCGTGACCCTCAGCAAAAAGGCGCGCGCCCGCGCCGTGCAGCTGCCCGCCTGGAACGAGGCGCTGGGCCTGCCGCGCCCCTGGGATCAGCAATGGTCGATGCGCATGCAACAGATCCTGGCCTATGAGACGGACCTGCTGGAATTCGACGACCTCTTCGACGGCAACCCGGCGGTGGACGCACGCGTCGAGGCGCTAAAGGATGGCGCGCGGCGCGAGCTGGCCAGCCTGGACAGCATGGGCGGCGCCATTGGTGCGATCGACTACATGAAGGCACAGCTGGTGGGCAGCAATGCCGCACGGCTTGGCCGGATCGAAGCGGGAGAGACCACCGTGGTCGGCGTCAACAAGTTCACCACCGGCGAGCCGTCGCCCCTGCAGACTGAGGATGGCGGCATCATGACCGTCGATCCCGCCGTCGAGGCCGAGCAGATAGGCCGCCTGAACGAGTGGCGCGCCGCACGTGACGCAGATGCCGTTACCGCCGCACTGGCCGAATTGCGCAGCGCCGCCAGCGAGGGGCGCAACATCATGCCCGCCTCGATCAAGGCCGCCCGCGTGGGCGTGACCACCGGCGAATGGGCGCAGGAAATGCGCGCCGTGCATGGCGAATATCGCGGCCCCACCGGGGTCAGTTCCAGCCCGTCAAACATGACCGAAGGCCTTGATGACATCCGCGAGGCGGTCGCCGCCGCCTCGACCAAGCTGGGCCGCCGGCTCAAGTTCCTGGTCGGCAAGCCGGGCCTTGACGGGCATTCCAACGGGGCCGAGCAGATCGCCTTCCGCGCGCGCGATTGCGGCATGGATATCGACTATCGCGGCATCCGCCTGACGCCTGAGGAGCTTGTGCGCACCGCAAAGGAGGACGGCGCGCATGTGGTGGGCCTGTCGATCCTGTCGGGCAGTCACATTCCGCTGGTCGAGGACATGATGCAGCGGATGCGCGATGCCGGACTGGGCGACGTGCCGGTGATCGTCGGCGGCATCATCCCCGAGGAGGACGCGGCCCGCCTGCGCGCCATGGGCGTCGCACGGGTCTACACGCCCAAGGATTTCGAACTGAACACGATCATGCGCGATATCGTGGCGCTGGTCGATCCGGGTGCCGTCGCCGCCGAGTGACGGCGGCGATTAAGGGCTGGCGGCGCGGCGGGCATCGGCTAGGCTGTCGGCACACACCGGGAATCAACGAGGCTGCCCATGTCAGATACGCTTACCATCCGCCCCCTCCAGGCCTCGGACGAGGCCGAGTGGCGCCGCCTCTGGACCGGGTATCTGCAATATTACGAAACCTCTGTGCCCGAAGAGGTGTACGAGACGACGTTCCGGCGCCTCCTGTCGGAGGATCATCCCAACCAGAACGGCCTTCTGGCGCTGAAGGGCGATCATCCCGTCGGCCTCGTGCATTACATCTATCACCCGCATAACTGGAAAATCGAGGATGTCTGTTACCTGCAGGATCTCTACGCCGATCCCGCCGTGCGCGGCACCGGGGTGGGCCGCAAGCTGATCGAGGCGGTCTATGAGGCAGCGGATCGCGACGGACGCCCATCGGTTTACTGGATGACGCAGGATTTCAACGCCACGGCCCGGCAGCTCTATGACCGGATCGGGGTGCTGACGCCCTTCATCAAATACGCGCGCTAGGCGTGCAGGCCTTGCCGATGGGCAGGGCGGCAAAAGATCGCACGAAGCGCACTTTTAAAACCGCAGCTTTGGGTTATTTTTAGTCCTATGCCTTACGAATGGTCCCCACCCGCGATTGGATCGGATACCCGCCGTCTGGACATGTGGCCGCATCGGTCCCTGCCCCGACGCGGCTTTGCCGGGTTCATGCTGGCGACCTGCCTGATGTTCTCCATCCCGCTTTTTGCGCTGGTGGGTACCGTGGTGCTCTGGGGGCTGTTGCCATTCCTGGCCCTCGCCGTTGTGCTGATGTGGTGGGCGCTGGAGCGCAGCTATGCCTCCGGGCGGATGCATGAGGCGTTGATTATCGACGCGCAGGAGGTGCTGCTGACCCGCACCAATCCGCGCGGCGACGTGCAGAAATGGGATTGTAATGCCTATTGGGCACAAGCCCAGATCTATCCCACGGGCGGGCCGGTGGCCAATTACATCACACTGCGCGGATCGGGCCGTGAGGTGGAAGTGGGCGCCTTCCTGTCCGAGGACGAGCGCAAGGCGCTCTTTGCCGAACTGACCGGCGCGCTGAGCCTCGCGCGGGCGAACGCATAGGCGCAGAGCAGGCCCAGAGGGCCGCGACCTTTGGCAGGCTCGGCTATTGAGTATTTTCGGAACAATGAAAGATGGCGGTCAGGGTGGTGCCACTTTACTGCGTCATGCGGTCCTTGATGCGCGAGCCGACTGCGCCGAAATCCATCTGGCCGGTATACTTGGCCTTGAGCACGCCCATGATCTTGCCCATGTCGCGGATCGAGCTTGCGTCCGTCTCGTCAATGGCGGCCTCGATTGCGGCGGAGATTTCCTCGTCCGAAAGCTGGCGGGGCAGAAATTCGGCGATGATGGCCGCCTCCTGCTGCTCGCGCTCGGCGAGGTCTATGCGGCCCGCCTCTTCGTAGGCGCGCACCGATTCCTGACGCTGCTTGGTCATCTTGCCTAGGATGGCGAGCACGTCATCGTCGCTGAGCTGCGTATCGCCACCATTGGCACGAGCTGCGATTTCCTGATCCTTGATCGCCGCATTGATCAGGCGCAGCGTGGCAAGGCGGGGGGCATCCTTGTCACGCATCGCCTGCTTGAGGGCGTCGTTGACGCGGTCGCGCAAAGTGTTCTGCATGGCTCAATCCTCTGGCCGCGGTGGCGGAGCAATCGTCCGGCGCGGGGTCACAAGGCACGCTATCTATCCAATCATGCCCTTCAAAGCAACCGGGCAGCGGCCTGCCGCAACGTCATGCAGCGCCCCTTGGCCCTTGACCCTTTGCGGCCGCACCCTTAGTTTCGCGCAGATTTTGCGCCTGCCAGCCTTAGTCGCCCTGCCCCAACAGCCCCAGACCGGAGAGCCGCCATGCCCGATGCGCCCCAGCCCCGCCCCACCGCCTGCCTCGCGCTGGCCGATGGCAGCGTGTTCTACGGGCGCGGCTTTGGCGCCACCGGCGAGGTCGTGGCCGAGCTGTGCTTCAACACCGCGATGACCGGCTATCAGGAGATCATGACCGACCCCAGCTATGCGGGCCAGGTCGTCACTTTCACCTTTCCGCATATCGGCAATACCGGCACCAATGCGGAGGACGACGAGACCGCCGATCCGGTGGCCGCAGGCATGGTCGTCAAGTGGGACCCGACCGAACCCAGCAGCTGGCGCAGCACGCAGACGCTGCAGCATTGGCTGGCCCAGCGTGGGCGCATCGCCATGGGCGGCGTCGACACCCGCCGCCTGACCCGCGCCATCCGGCAGCAGGGCGCGCCGCATGTCGCGCTGGCGCATGACCCGGATGGCAATTTCGACATCGGCGCACTGGTCGAAAAGGCCCGCGCCTTTGCCGGGCTCGAGGGGCTGGACCTGGCCAAGGACGTGACCTGCGCGCAATCCTATCGCTGGAACGAGATGCGATGGGCCTGGCCCGATGGTTACCCGGTGCAGGAGAAAGCGCCGCACAAGGTGGTCGCAATCGATTATGGCGCCAAGCGCAATATCCTGCGCTGCCTCGCCAGCGCGGGATGCGACGTGACCGTCCTGCCTGCCACCGCCACCGCCGAGGAGGTGCTGGCACATGAGCCCGATGGCGTGTTCCTGTCGAACGGCCCGGGCGATCCAGCGGCGACGGGCGTTTATGCCGTGCCAGTGATCCAGGAACTGCTGAACGCGGACCTGCCGATCTTTGGCATCTGCCTGGGCCACCAGATGCTGGCGCTGGCGCTGGGCGGCAAGACCGTCAAGATGAGCCACGGCCATCACGGCGCAAACCATCCGGTCAAGGATTACACGACCGGCAAGGTCGAGATCACGTCAATGAACCATGGCTTCGCCGTCGATGGCCAAAGCCTGCCCAAGGGTGTGTCCGAGACGCATGTATCGCTCTTCGATGGGTCGAATTGCGGGATCGCGCTGGAGAATCGCCCCGTCTTTTCGGTCCAACACCACCCCGAGGCAAGCCCCGGCCCGCAGGACAGTTTTTACCTTTTTGAACGTTTTGCGGCCTCGATGGCCGCCAGAGCCCCCGTTTCCTAAGGGTTTTTTCCGCGGCTGTTTACCTTCCGTTAACCAGAATGAACGAAACTCTTCGCTGCAAGCCAGGGCGAGGGGCATCCTATGGGTATTTCAGAACTGCGAGAGCTGGACACGCAGTCCTGGACTTCTGCCAGCCTGCCGCCAGATGCCGCGCGGCCCGTTCCGCTCTGTGCGCTGGGGCGCCATCTGGTGCAGGTTGGCACGATATCGCAATCGGATGCCGACCTGGCGCAGATCGTGCAGGGCCAGTGCGACGCGCCCATCGATCACGTGCTGCGCGCCGAGGGGCTGCTGGATGAAGCCGACATTCTCCAGGCGCAAGCCACACGCGCAGGCCTGCGACATGCAACCGCGGCCGAGTTGCACCATGGGGCCGAGCTGCTGGGCGGCATCGACGCGCGCAGTCTGATCCGGCGCGGCGCTGCGCCGCTGCGGGGCAAGGACGGCGTGCTGCGCCTTGCCGTCGACCGCCCCGAAACAGCTGACGCTCTCGGAGATCTTCCGGATGGGCTCCGCCGCCGCGCGCCCCTCATCGCGCCCCGCCGCGCCATTCAAGGGGCCATGGCCGACGCCGCGCGCACCGCGCTGACCGCCGCCGCCGAAGCGCGCCCCCCGGCGAGCGAGAGCTGCCGGACATGGTCTGCGTCACCTGCCCGGCGGGGCGCCATGGCGCTGGCGCTCATCGGCATCTGCATTGCGGCCAGTATTCTTTATCCCACGCTTGTCTTTGGCGCCTTCATGGGCTGGGCCGTTCTGACGCTCGTCGTTTCGGCAACGCTCAAGTTGAGCGCCGCATACGCGCGTGTCATCGCCGGGCCGCCCGAGACGATCCAGCCGCCCTTGCCCGCCGGGGCCAAGCTGCCCAAGGTATCGATCCTTGTGCCGCTCTACCGCGAGACGCGGATTGCGGAGGCGCTGATCAAGCGGCTGAGCCGGCTGACATACCCCAAATGTCTGCTGGACGTCATCCTCGTGCTGGAAGAGAGTGATGATACGACGCGCCGCACGGTCGACGCCATCGACCTGCCGCCTTGGATGCGTCCCATCATCGTGCCCGATGGCCAGCCCCGGACCAAGCCGCGCGCAATGAACTACGCGCTGGATTTCTGCGATGGCGATATCGTCGGGATCTTTGACGCCGAGGATGCCCCGGACCCTGACCAGATCACCCAGATCGCGCGCCGCTTTGCCGCCGCGCCGCCTGATGTGGTCTGCCTGCAGGGCGTTCTCGATTATTACAACCCGCGCCAGAACTGGCTGGCGCGCTGTTTCACCATTGAATACGCGACATGGTTTCGCGTGATGCTACCCGGCATGGCGCGGCTGGGATTTGCCATCCCGTTAGGGGGCACGACCCTTTATTTTCGGCGCGACGTGCTGGAGGAGCTTGGCGGATGGGACGCCCATAACGTGACCGAGGATGCCGATCTAGGCTTTCGCCTCGCGCGGCATGGCTACCGCACCGAACTTATCGGTACGGTCACCGGGGAGGAGGCGAATTGCCACCCCTGGCCCTGGATCAAGCAACGCTCGCGCTGGCTCAAGGGCTATATGACGACCTACCTTGTCCACATGCGGCGGCCCCTGCTGCTGCACCGGCAATTGGGCGCTTGGAAATTCTGGGGCTTTCAGGCGCATTTCCTTGCCGCGCTGTCGCAATTCCTGCTGGCGCCCTTCCTGTGGTCCTTCTGGCTGGTGCTCTTTGGCCTGCCCCACCCGCTGGACCCGGTGTTGCCGCGCGAGGGAATGCTGATGTTCGGCAAGCTGTTCCTGGCGGTCGAGATCCTGAATATCGGGATTTACATGCTGGGCGTCTCGAGCAGAAAGCATCGTCATCTGCTCCCTTGGACGCCGACCATGCATCTCTACACGCCGCTTGGCACCATCGCCGCAATCAAGGCAGTTTACGAGATGATCACCGCCCCGTTCTACTGGGACAAGACCAGCCACGGTCATTCGCTGCAAAGCACACAGGCGGATATCTGACGCCTCAGAGCGTCGACTTGACCTCGCCCGATTCCAGCTTGAGGCGTGTCACGAACGCCTTCGAGATATGCGCTTTGAGCGCATCATGTGCCGTTTTCGCATCGCCTGCCTCGATCGCCGATACGATCGCGTCATGCTCGGCAATCGCATCCTCGCCGCGGCCCTCGGCCGCCAGCGACGTGGTGGCCATCAGCGCCATCGAACGATGCACGAGGCCCAGTTGCTGCACCAGAAACCGGTTATGCGAAGCCAGGTGGATCTGCTTGTGAAAGCGCCGGTTGGCACGGGCCATCTTGGCCGGATCGCCGATCAGCGCCCGGTCCTGCTCGACCATGTCGCGCAGCACGGCGACCTCCTCGGGCGTGGCGTGACGCGCGGCAAGACTGGCCGCCAGCCCCTCCAGCTCGGCGCGCACGACGTAAAGTTCGGCGCGCTGGTTGTGATCCAGTGAGGCGACGATCAGGCTGCGCCCGTCCCGCGTCAGCAGCGACTGCGTCTCGAGCCGTTGCAGCGCCTCGCGGATAGGCGTGCGCGACACACCGAAGCGCTCGGCCAGATCGCTCTCGACCAGGCGGTCGCCGGGGCGGAAATCTCCCATGTCGATCGCCCCCAGGATCAGCGAATAGGCGTCTGTCTGGGGCGGTTTCATGGGCATGGTTCCGGTTCTGGCTGTCATCCGCGCGACGGTAGGCCCCTGCGCCCTCGCGATCAAGCCTCGCATCCATTGACAGCCCTGCCCGCGCCTTTAGTTTGCCTGCCATGCCGAAACAGAATTTCAGCCATGTCGACGCCTGGGTATTCGACCTGGACAACACGCTATACTCGCCGCATCTGCGCCTTTTCGACCAGATCGAAGTGCGGATGACGCAATTCGTGATGGACACGCTGGGCGTGGACCATGCCGAGGCCGATCGCCTGCGCGTGACCTATTGGCGCGAGCATGGCACGACCCTGGCCGGGCTGATGAACGTCCATGGCATGGCGCCCGAGCAGTACCTGATCGACGTGCATGACATCGACATGAGCGTGCTCAGCCCCGACCCCGACCTGCGCGCACGCATCACCGCGCTGCCGGGCCGCAAGATCATCTTTACCAACGGCAGCGCCCCCTATGCCGAGCGCGTGGCCGAGGCGCGCGGCCTAGGTGGCATTTTCGACGCCATCTACGGGGTCGAACATGCGGGCTACACTCCCAAGCCTCAGCGCAGCGCCTTCGAGGCGGTCTTTGCCACCGACGGCCTTACCGCCGCTTCTGCGGCAATGTTTGAGGATGATCCGCGCAACCTGGCGCAGCCGCATGCGATGGGCCTGCGCTGCGTCCTTGTCGCGCCCGACCCTCACGAGGCGCCGCATATCCACCACCATACCGATGATCTGGGCGGCTTTCTGGCGCGGCTGGTCTGACTTCGGCCTCTTGCCGGCTGGCCCCCGCCGGCCTGCGGATCTATGTAGGGTGCAAGAGCATCAAGAGGATACGCGCATGAACAAGGTCGACATCCTGATTTCGGGCGGCGGCATCGCGGGTCTGACGGCGGCCGCCGCCTTTGGCGCGGCCGGGTTCAGCGTGCTCTGCGTCGATCCCGCCGCCCCGGTGACCGAGCGCAGCGCCAAGGGCGCCGACATGCGCAGCACGGCCTTCCTGCAACCCGCGCAGCGCCTGCTGGAGGAATGCGGCCTCTGGGATCGCCTTGCCTCGCATGCCATGCCGCTCCAGACCATGCGCATCATCGACGCTGGCGGGGCCGAGGCGACACCGCGCCTCACCCGGTCCTTCGATGCCAGCGAAATTTCGGATCAGCCCTTTGGCTGGAACCTTCCCAACTGGCTTCTGCGGCGCGAGATGCTGGCTCATGTCGAGGCGGCAGACAACATCACCTTTCGGCCCGGTATCGGCACCGATGGCCTTCTGACCCGCGATGCCGAGGCGCGTGTGCGCCTGACCGATACCAGCCACGTCATCGCCCGGTTGGTGGTCGCCGCCGACGGGCGCGCATCGCCCATCCGGCAGGCAGCGGGCATCGATGTGCATACCACGCGCTACGGGCAAAAGGCGCTGGCCTTCGCCGTCACGCACCCGATCCCGCATGGCAATGTCTCGACCGAGATCCACCGCAGCGGCGGCCCCTTCACGCTGGTCCCCCTGCCCGATTACGAGGGCATGCCCTCCTCCGCCGTCGTCTGGATGGAGCGCGGGGCCGAAGTGCAGCGCCTCGCCGCGCTGGATGAGGCCGCCTTCAACGAGGCGCTGAACGCGCGCAGCTGCCACATCCTCGGCCCACTCACGCTGGCCTCGCAGCGCAGCACATGGCCCATCATCAGCCAGATCGCCGATCGCTACAGTGCCCAGCGCGTGGCGCTGATTGCCGAGGCCGCGCATGTCATGCCGCCCATCGGCGCACAGGGGCTGAACACCTCGCTCGCGGATCTGTGCGCCCTGCTGGATCTCGCGCGCAAATCGCCCGCCACGCTGGGCGATACCGCCATGCTGGACGCCTATCACCGGGCCCGCCATACTGAGGTGGCGTTCCGCATGAACGGGATCGACATGCTGAACCGCGCGTCGATGATGGACGCCCAGCCGCTGCGCGACGCACGGGCGATGGGGCTCAACGCGCTCTACGCGCTCGCCCCGGTGCGGCGCACCCTGATGCGGCTGGGCCTTGGCGCCAAGGGCTGATCAGAGCACCTTGTCCAGCACCGTCTCCAGCCGCTTCAGCGCGCCATCGACATCATAGAGCTTGTCGAGACCGAACAGGCCAAGGCGGAAGGTGCGGAACTCCTCGCCCTCGCCCACCTGCAGCGGCACGCCCGCGGCGATCTGCATGCCCGCGGCGGCGAATTTCTTGCCATTCTGAATATCGGGATCGTCCGTGTAGCTGACCACGACACCCGGCGCGCCGAACCCCTCGGCGGCGACCGATTGCACGCCCCGCGCCTTTAGCATCGCGCGCACGCCGTCGCCCAGCGCCCATTGCGCATCGCGCAGCCGGTCAAAGCCATATTCCTTCGTCTCCAGCGTCGTGTCGCGGAAGGCGCGCAGCGCGTCGGTGGGCATCGTGGCATGATAAGCATGGCCGCCATTTTCATAGGCCTGCATGATCTGGTGCCACTTCTTCAGATCCATCGCGAAGCTGTTCGAGCTTGTCGCCTCGAGCCGCTCCACCGCGCGCGCCGACATCATCACCAACCCGGCAGAGGGCGAGGCCGACCAGCCCTTTTGCGGCGCCGAGATCAGCACATCCACGCCGGTCTTCTCCATGTCGATCCAGGCACAGCCCGACGCGATGCAGTCCAGCACCAGAAGCGCGCCCACCTCATGCGCGGCCTCGGCCAGCGCGGTCACGTAATCATCGGGCAGGATGATCCCCGCCGAGGTCTCCACATGCGGCGCAAAGACGACATCGGGCTTCGCCTCGCGGATCTTCGCGGTGACTTCCTCGATCGGCGCGGGGGCATAGGGCGCGGTCGCGCCATTGCCCGCCTGCCGGGCCATGCAGACTGTCTGCTCACCCGCGAACTTGCCCGCGTCAAAGATCTGGCTCCAGCGATAGGAGAACCAGCCGTTGCGCACGATCAGCACATGCGCATCCGTCCCGAACTGACGCGCGACCGCCTCCATCCCGTAGCTGCCACCACCGGGGATCAGCGCCACGGCGTCCGCCTTGTAGACATCTTTCAGCATTCCCGAGATGTCGCGCATCACCTGCTGAAAGCTGGCGGACATGTGGTTCAGCGAGCGGTCGGTGAAAACCACCGAGTATTCCAGCAGGCCATCGGGATCGACTGTATCGAGAAGGGCGGTCATGGGGCATCTCCTGTAAAGCTGCCCAATTGCTAGCGCGCGCCGCAGCGAAAGGCCAGTGCCCTCGGGCGCATCTCAGATCGGCCCCGGCCGGCGCTCCTCGCTCAAAAGCACGTTCGCCTCGACATCGCCCACACCCGGCAGGGTCATGATCCGGCGGCGCAAGACACGTTCGAAATCGCTGATGTCGCGCGCGACCACCCTCAGGCGGTAGTCGTAGACGCCAAGGATATGCTCGACGCTCTGCACCTCGGGGATGGCGCTGACGGCCCGCTCGAAATCCTCGAGGCTGACGCGCCCCTTGGTGGCCAGCTTGACCCCCAGAAAGACGCTGACACCAAAGCCCAGCTTCTCTCGGTCCAGATCCAGCCGCTGGCCCTTGATGACGCCGGTCTCGTGCAGCCGTTTCACCCGCCGCCAGACCGCGGGTTGCGACAGACCGAGGCTCCGCCCCAGAGCCGAGGCGCTTTGCGTGGCATCGCGCACCAGCGCGCGCAGGATGCGCCGGTCGGTCTCGTCGAGCTGGATCATAGCGGCAGCGCCTCGTCCGACTTGATCCGCGCCATGTGCATCAACGCCTCGATATCGGTGATATGCGGCAGCGGCAGGATCGCGCTGCGGTAGATGTGCTGATAATGCGCCATGTCGCGCGCGATCACGCAGAGTCTCAGATCGACCCGGCCCAGAAATGTCTGGATCTCGATCACTTCGGGCACCAGTCGCGCCGCCGCCGTGAATTCGTCAAAGGCTTCGGGCCGCGTCTTGTCGAGCTGCGCACGCAGGCTCACCTCCACCTCATAGCCCAGCGCACGCCAGTCGATCACGGCGCGATTGCCCAGGATCACGCCGCTCTGGTGCATCCGTTCCAGCCGTCGCGCGCAGGTGTTGGCTGTCACGCCGGCCCGATCGGCCAGCTCCGACAGCGCCGCCTGCGGCGCATGCTGATACTGCCGCAATATGCGCCGATCCGTATCGTCCAGCATGAATTTACCGCATAATCTTCATCTTGGTTATAAATACTCAAAATCACCGACCTATCAACGGGTTTTTGAGAATCTTCTAGGGCACCCCGCCGGTATCTTCTCCATCAATCCACCAACCGAAAGGGACAAAATCATGCGCGTTTATTATGACCGCGATTGCGACATCAACCTGATCAAAGACAAGAAAGTGGCCATCCTCGGCTACGGCAGCCAGGGCCACGCCCATGCGCTGAACCTGCGCGACAGTGGCGCCAAGAACCTCGTCGTCGCGCTGCGCGAAGGCTCGAAATCGGCCAAGAAGGCCGAGGGCGAAGGCCTCAAGGTCATGGGCATCGCCGAGGCAGCGGCCTGGGCCGATCTGATCATGTTCACCATGCCCGACGAATTGCAGGCCGAGACGTACAGGAAATACGTGCATGACAATATCCGCGAGGGCGCGGCCATCGCCTTCGCACACGGCCTCAATGTGCATTTCGGCCTGATCGAACCGAAAGAAGGCATCGATGTCATCATGATGGCGCCCAAGGGCCCCGGCCACACGGTGCGCGGCGAATACGTCAAGGGCGGCGGCGTGCCCTGCCTCGTGGCTGTCGACACCGACGCATCCGGCAAGGCGCTGGAAATCGGCCTCAGCTATTGCTCCGCCATCGGCGGCGGCCGCTCGGGCATCATCGAGACGAACTTCCGCGAAGAGTGCGAGACCGACCTCTTTGGCGAGCAGGCCGTGCTCTGCGGTGGCCTTGTCGAGCTGATCCGCATGGGCTTCGAGACGCTGGTCGAGGCGGGCTACGCCCCCGAGATGGCCTATTTCGAGTGCCTGCACGAGGTGAAGCTGATCGTCGATTTGATCTATGAGGGCGGCATCGCCAACATGAACTACTCGATCTCGAACACGGCCGAATATGGCGAGTATGTCTCCGGACCGCGCGTTCTGCCTTACGAGCAGACCAAGAAAGAGATGAAGGCGATCCTGCACGACATCCAGTCGGGCAAGTTCGTGCGCGACTTCATGCAGGAAAACTTGGTGGGCCAGCCGTTCTTCAAGGGCACACGCCGCATGAATGACGAGCACCAGATCGAGGAAGTCGGCAAGAAGCTGCGCGGCATGATGCCGTGGATCTCGGCCGGCAAGCTGGTCGATCAGGACAAGAACTGATCGCAGCCCGCGCCTGAAGATCAGGGGCATCCGGCCTGCCGGGTGCCCCTTTTCAATCCCGCCCCTAGCGTTTCGGAGTGCGCCCAATGCCCGCTATCACCCCCGTCAACTGGCTGCGCCTTGCGACGCTTGGCGTGATCTGGGGCGCGTCCTTCATGTTCATCAGCATTGCACTGGAAGGGGTGCCGCCGCGTCTGGTGGTTGCGGCGCGGCTGGGCCTTGGGGCAATCCTTCTGCTCATCATAGCGCATCTGCGCGGGGTCGGCCTGCCCTCGCTGCGCGGCCCCCATGCCGGTCTGATCTGGCTCAGCGCTTTTGGCATGGGATTCTTTTCGAACGCACTGCCGTTCTTTTTGCTCACATGGGGGCAGCAATATGTCGCCTCCGGCTTTGCCGGGGTCTGTATGTCGGTCGTGCCGCTGCTGATCCTCCCGCTGGCGCATCTTTTGGTGCCGGGCGAGCAGATGAACCTGCGCCGCCTCGTCGGTTTCGTGATCGGGACCGCGGGCGTCATGGTGCTGATCGGGCCTGCCGCCTTCGCGGCAACGGGGGCCGAGTTTGAGCTGACCGCGCGCATCGCCTGCGTCAGCGCCGCCGGCTGCTATGCCATCGGGTCGATCATCACGCGGCTTTGCCCCGAGGTCGACATGATGTCGCTCTCTGCCGCCGCGCTGACCATCGCCTCCGCCCTTTTCGTTCCCTACGCGCTGGCGGTCGAGGATATTCCCGCCAGCATCCCCGCCTCCAGCGCGCTGGCGCTGCTATATCTGGGCGTGCTGCCGACGGCGGCGGCGCAGATACTGCTGGTGCGCATCATCCGCAGCGCCGGGCCGGTCTTCATGAGCCTCGTCAACTACCAAGTGCCGATCTGGTCGGTGGCCCTGGGTATTGTCTTTCTGGGGGAAGAGCTTCCGCCCAATATCTACTGGGCGCTGCTTCTGATCCTCTCGGGCCTCGCACTCAGCCAGCTTGGCGCTCTCCGGCGCCTCTTCGCGGGGCGCGCGTCACGCGACGCCGGTGGTCGCGGCGCGCCATAGCGCCATCGCGGCACGCGTCTCGGCCACGTCATGCGCGCGGATGATCTGCACCCCCTGCGCGACCCCCGCCAGCGCGACGGCGACCGAGCCGGGCATGCGATCCCCCGCCTCGGGCGTGCCGCCAATCGTGCCGATAAATTTCTTGCGCGACGCACCCAGAAGGATCGGGCAGCCCAGCCCGTGAAAAATGCTGAGACGACTCAGCAGCGTCAGGTTATGCGCCTGCGTCTTGCCAAAGCCGATGCCCGGATCGACGATGATGCGCTCGCGCGGGATACCTTGTGCCTCCAGCGCGTCGAGGCGCCCCTCCAGAAAGTCATAAACGTCGAGCGTCACATCCTCGTACTGCGGTGCGTCCTGCATGGTCTGCGGATCACCCTGCGCATGCATCACGCAGACCGGTAGGCCCGCGTCAGCGCAATAGGGCGCGAGCGCGGTGTCATAGGTAAAACCCGAAACGTCGTTGACGACGCTCGCGCCTGCCCCGATCGCCGCCTGCGCGACGGCGGCCTTGCGCGTGTCTATAGAGATTGGCGTCCCGACCGCCTGACGGATGGCGGCAATCACGGGTGCAGTCCGGGCAATCTCCTCCTCTTCGGCGACGGGAATTGATCCGGGCCGGGTCGATTCGCCGCCGACGTCAATGATATGCGCGCCCGCGCCCGCCATGGCGCGTGCCTGCGCCAGCGCGGCCTCGGGCGCGTCGAACTTGCCCCCGTCGGAAAAACTGTCAGGCGTCACGTTTAGGATACCCATGAGGCGCGGCGCATCGAACCGCAGTCCGGCGATGGGGGCGCGGGGTGCGGTCAGACGCTCCAGAACACCGGCGGGAATATCGCTGATCTCGACCAACTCGCTGCCCCCGCGGGTGATCCTCTCGGCCCGGTCGAACCATGTCCAGCCGCCGGCAACGGACTGCGCGTCCGCCGGGCGGCAGGGATCGGTCTGCACAATGGGACGATAACAGCTGCGCATGTCAGAGGCCCGATTCGGCGATGTCCTGAACCAGCACGGGAACGCGCGCGCCGCCTTCGGGCGGCTTCTCGCCGATCAAGAGGAGATCCGACGCGTCCATATGCCCCGCGAACCATGCGGCCAGTGCCACCGGTTTGTCCGGTCCAACCGTGGGGCCGTCAACGGCATCCAGCACGATCTTGGACGGCGCCCAGACGCTGATGCGGCCATTGCGCATGGCCCAGTCCAGCTCGGTTCGCGTATCGACGACGACGCAGCGGTCGTCGCGGCCTGCCAGCACCCACGCATTCTGCTCGATCGCCAGCAGATCGACACGGCGCTGGGTCATCCGGTGCCCGGTCTGGGGCGGTATCGCATCGGCGCGGCCCACGCAGAGAATGACCGGCTCGGCCCGTTGCTCAAGCTGGTCGAGCCAGCGTTTGAGGTTGGGCGACGTCACGGCGGCATTCGTGAGGTACACGACATGCGGGCGCGGCGCGTGAGCGGCAAGGGCGCTGGCCGGCTTGGTCGCCAGATCATCGACCGAGCGGACGATCTCGACCCCCAGCGCACCGGGGCCGCGATCCAGCTTTTCGATGCGCACGAAAGTGCGCACGGCCTGCGGCTCGGCCAGGATACGCTCGGCCACGTTCTCGGCCAGGGTTTCCAGAAGATTCAGACGCTCCTCGGCCAGCTCGGCGGCGATGGCCTCGGTCACGCGGTCATAGCTGAGGATGCGGTCCACATCATCGTCCAGATCGTCGCCTACGGGGCGCACCTCAACCACGACGTTGAAGCAGATGCGCTGGGTGATCCCGCGCTCAAGCTGAAAGGCGCCAATCTCGACCTCGACGATATGATCGCGCAGCGAAATACGGTCCAGAGGGCCATCCGGCGCGGTCGCCACGGCGCGGGCATCGGGATGCCCGAAGGCCAGAGTGGTGTCGTTGGTCATGCCGGATCCCCGATCGTCACACCGGACTGGCGCCGGCACCCGCGCGCCTTAGCACGGCGGCCCCCCGCGCACAAATCGGCAAAGCGGCGCGGCGGGTCAGTTCTGCGACAGGCGCGTGGGCTGCTTGTAGAAATAATGATCGCCGATCTCTGCCACGCGCGGGAATACACGCGCCCAGCGCGGATTGACGGCATTCGTGTGGTAATGCGTCGCGCCCTTGGTCAGCGGCCGCTGCGCACCATTCGTCATGATGCTGGCAACCTTGCCGACACGCTCAAACGCGCGCGGCTCAGCGATCACTTCGGCATGGCCGTCGCAGGTATAGGTGAACTGGCAGGCGTATTTCGCGCCGGTGCCCTGATTGATGACCCCGCAGATCGTATTGGGATAGCGCGGGCTGTCGACCCGGTTCAGGATCACTTCGGCCACGGCGAACTGGCCTTTGACTGTCTCGCCGCGCGCCTCGAAGTAGAGTGCCTCGGACAGGCATTGCCATTCGGCATCGCCCTTGGCCGGCTTTTGCGCATCCAGCCATTCGCGAGTATAACCGGCGGTGGCGACGGGCTTCTTGAGATAGCTGGCAACACGGGTTTGCGACATGGCCGAAAGGCCGCGGCGCTCCTGGCCCAGCAGTTTGTTGATGGCGGTATCGGCCCCGGCGGGGACAGCCCCGACCATGCTGAGAACGAGGCCAGTGGCAACAAGACGTAGACTGCGCGACATAAACACACCTGCAAGCAGCGAGGGACCAAGCCCCCCAAGATCGCGGTGATGTATAATTTCTGGGCGCAATCGTCCAGCCCATGCCGATTTTCGACAAATTTACGCCGTTTTCAGACTCCGAGGCGACAACTCCGGCCCCCTTGAAAAACGCTGCATATGGTAGGGATCGGCGTCAGGCAGTGCCGATCTTGTCCCTCACGGCCAGCTGTGCGGCAGCCAGTCTCGCCACCGGTACGCGGAAGGGTGAGCAGGACACATAATCGAATCCGGCGGCCCGGCAGAAGGCAATCGATTCGGGGTTACCGCCATGTTCGCCGCAGATCGACAGGGTCAGATCCGGGTTCGCCGCGCGCGCCCGCTCGGCCCCGATGCTGAGCAGCTCGGCCACCCCGTCAAGGTCGAGCGTATGGAACGGATCCTCTGGATAAACTCCCAGCTGCACGTACTCGGACATGAATCGCCCGGCATCGTCGCGGCTGAGGCCATAGGTCATCTGCGTCAGATCATTCGTGCCAAAGCTGAGAAACGAGACCTGCGGCGCGATGTCGCCCGCGCGCAGCGCCGCGCGGGGCGTCTCCACCATCACGCCCAGCCGATAGTCGAACCGCTTGCCCGTCTCGCTGCGCACGGCGGCAGCGACGGCATCGACGCGCGTCTTGACCAGCTCGACCTCGCGGCTGGCCGAAACCAGCGGGATCATGATCTCGGGCACGATCTCCACGCCCTCGCCCGCCACCTTCAGCGTCGCCTCGAAGATGGCGCGCACCTGCATCTCGTAAATCTCGGGCACCGTAATGCCCAGACGCACACCCCGCATCCCCAGCATGGGGTTGTATTCGGCCAGCGCCTCGACGCGCCGTGTGACCTTGGAAAGGGGCAGATCCAGCGCCTCGGCCAGTTCCCGGTGCCCCGCCCGGTCGCTGGGCAGGAATTCGTGCAAGGGCGGGTCGAAAAGACGGATGCAGACTGGCTGGCCCTGCATGATGCGGAAAAGATCGGCGAAATCGTCACGCTGCATGGGCAGAAGGCGCTCCAACGCGGCGGCGCGGTCGGCGCTGGTGCTGGCAAAGATCATCTCGCGCATGACACGCAGGCGCGCCTCTTCAAAGAACATATGCTCGGTCCGGCAGAGGCCGATACCCTGAGCATTGAAGTTATGCGCCATCTTGGCGTCCATGGGCGTATCGGCATTGGCACGCACGGCGATGTCTCGCACATCGTCGGCCCAGTCCATCAGGACCTGGAAGCTGTCGTCATGCCCCGCATCCAGCAGGGGCGCGCGGCCAAACAGGACCTCGCCATTGGTGCCGTCGATGGTCACCTCGTCGCCTTCTTTCAGCACCCGGCCATCGGGCGCTGTCAGCTTGCGGCCCGCCGTCTGAAACCGGATCGACGACGCGCCCACGACACAAGGCAGGCCGATGCCGCGCCCGATCACGGCGGCGTGGCTGGTCATCCCGCCCCGCTCGGTCAGGACGGCGACGGCGGCATGCATGCCGCGGATATCCTCGGAGGTCGTCTCACGCCGGACCAGCACCGTGGCCTCGCCACGCGCAGCAGCGGCCTGCGACGCCTCGGCGGTAAAGACGATCCTGCCCGTCGCCGCCCCGGGACTGGCGGCAACGCCGCGCGCCAGAACATCGCGCTTGGCCTCGGGATCGACCTGCCGGTGCAAAAGCTCGTTCAGCGCGCGCGGCTCGATCCGCATCAACGCCTCTTCGCGCGAAATAATGCCCTCTTCGGCCATCGTCACGGCGATGCTGACCGCCGCGCGGGCGTTGCGCGCCACGCGCACACCGTCCAGAAGGTGCAGCGCGCCGTTTTCGATGGTGAACTCGGCCTGCATCTCCTCGCGCAGTTTTTCGCGCATGACGGACAGGTGCGATTTCAGCTGAGCAAAGGCCTCGGGCGCCAATTCCTCCAGCGATGGCCCTCGCGGGTCGCGCTCCAGATAAAGCGCGCCCTTGCCGCCGCTCAGCGCGTCGCGCCCCTGGCTCTGGCTGAGGTAGCGGCCCGTGATCTGGCGTGCGCCCGTCGCGGAGTTGACCAGCTGCATGACGCCGCTGCCGCACTCGCCACGGCCCAGGCCGATGGCCATTTCCTGCACGACAAGGCCCAGCCCCGCATCGGCAGGCGCGCCCTTGGCTTGCCGCAGCAGGCGCGCGGTGGTCCCGTCCCAGGCCCGCGCCATCGAGCGCAGCACCTCGGCCAGTTGCACGGCGGGATCCTGCGGAAACGCCTCTTCGACCTCTTCCTCGTAGACGCGCAGCGCAAAGGCCAGCGCGTCATCAGGGTTCTCTGGCATGTCGTCCAGCATGTCAGGGTCCAGCCGCGCGACATGGATCGCGTAGCTTTCGACAAAGCGCAGGTAGAGCCGGGTGGCCGCCTCGGGCCCGATCCGCTTGGCCAGACAGCTCTGCATGGCGCCCGACATGCCGATATTCAACACCGCACGCGGCCCGCCCCAATCGCTATCTTCCGAAGAAGGCCGCACGCATAGCAGCGCCTCCTGGCTCAGATGGGACAGAAGCGCACGCATATCCGGCATGTCCCCGAGCGCGATCCGCCGCACCGCGTCAAAGGACAGCGCAACCGTCGGCGGCACCGGCAGATCCAGCCGTGCAAGGCGTTGCAGACACTTGGCCCGCCCGCCATGCGTATCCGCTCTGATGGGCGCATCGGGCGTGATCAGCGTGATGTCGGTATCGGCTTGCTGCACTGCGGCGTCCTTGCTGTGTCGGTGCAGCATAGGCAGGATCACGCGCAAGGCAAGGGAAACTCTGGCCCGCGCGCCCGTAGCACAAGCCGGGTTGCGTTAGCCTTCGATCTTGGTCAAATCCGCCGCCGACAGCCCGATCTTGCGGATCTGGCCCAGCATGTTCAGCCGGTTGCGCCGCACCACCTGGTTCTCCGCATTCACTTGCACCGCCTCGAAGAACGCGTCGATCGGCGCGCGCAAATCCGCGAGCGCGGACATGACGGCGGCGAAGTCTTCGGATTTGAGCGCAGAGTCGATCTGCGGCGCCGCCTCCTTGAGCGCGTTGAAAAGCGCGCGCTCCTCGTCCGTCTCGGCGAATTTCACATCCGCGCCGAAGGAATATTCGACCCCGTCCTTCTCCTCGGCCTGAGACAGGATGTTGTTCGCCCGCTTGAAGCCTTGGAGGAGGTTTTCCCCGTCCTCGGTCTTGAGAAAGTCGCTAAGCGCCGTGGCGCGCTTGACCAGAAGCGCGAGGTCGTCATTGGCCTCCATCGCGATGCACGCGTCGATCACGTCATGGCGGACGCCTTGATCCCGGAGATAGACCTTGAGGCGGTCGTGGAAGAAAGTCTCCAAATCGTTTGTGAGTTCTACAACATTCTCAAGCTCTGACGGCTTGAAGATCCTACCTTGACGTTGATCCAAATATTCTTGGGCAACCCTATCAGGAAATTTCTCTGCCGCTTTGTCGAAAAAGGTTGAGATATTCACCCGAAGGCCATTCTCCAGCACTAAACGGATAACCCCCAGTGCAGCACGCCGCAGCGCGTAGGGATCTTTCGACCCCGTAGGCTTCTCATCAATCGCCCAGAACCCGGTCAGCGTGTCGATCTTGTCCGCTAGCGCCACGGCGACTGAGACCGGCGCGGAGGGCACGGCGTCGCCCGGCCCGAGCGGCTTGTAATGCTCTTCGCAAGCCTGCGGGACGCCATCGTCATGGCCTGCCGCTTCGGCGTAATAGCGGCCCATCAGGCCCTGCAATTCGGGGAACTCGCCTACCATTTCGGACTGCAAATCCGCCTTGGCGACGCGCGCGGCCTCGGCGGCCAGGTCGGGTTTGGCGCCGACCATGGGCGCGATTTCCCGCGCCAGCGCCTCGATGCGGGCAATGCGGTCTGCTTGCGATCCCAGCTTGTTATGGAAGGTCACGTCGCTCAATCCGGCGGCCATGCCTTCCAGCCCGCGCTCCTGCACCAGCCGCAGATCATTCTCCCAAAAGAACTTCGCATCCGAGAGACGGGCGAACAGCACCTTTTGATTGCCGGCAAGGATCGTCTTGCCATGATCGGACGTCTCCCGGTTGGCGACGGTGACAAACCGCTCGATCCGACCCGTCTTGGAGTTGCGGACCGAGAAGAATTTCTGGTGTTCCTTCATCGAGGTTTGCAGCACTTCAGGTGGCAGGCCGAAGAATGTCTCGTCGATGGTGCCCATCAGCACCACGGGCCATTCGACCAACCCCGTCACCTCGGCCAGCAGGCCCCGATCCTCGACCACGTCCAGACCGGCGGCGAAAGCCTGATTGGTGGCGTCCTGCCAGATGGCATCCGCCCGCTCAGCCGTATCCAGAACGACGAAGCGCTTCTTCAGCTTGGCCGCGTAATCGTCAAAACTGCTGACGGCAAACCGCCCCGGCGCCATGAAACGGTGGCCCTCGGTGGTATTGCCAGCCTTGGTGCCGTCCATGTCCATATCGACCACCTGCGCCTCGCCCGCATCATCAGTGAGGATGCACAGGATCGAATGCAGCGGGCGCACCCAGCGCAGGTTGCCACTTCCCCAGCGCATGGATTTGGGCCAAGGGAAATTACGAATGACATGCTCCAGCACCTCAGCGACGATGACATCGGCGTTGCGGCCCGGACGGGTGATGGTGGCGTAATAGACCTGCCCCTTCTTCTCGTCGCGCACCTCCAGATCGTCGCGGGTGACGCCTGCACCCCGCAGGAAGCCCTCGATCGCCTTTTCAGGCGCGTCGGTGCGGGGGCCCTTGCGCTCTTCGCGCAGGGTGGGGGAGGCGGCGGTCAGGCCCTCGACGGCCAGTGCCAGGCGGCGCGGCGTCGAAAAGGCGGCGGCGCCTGCATAGGTCAGTCCGGCCTCGACGAGGCCATCGGTGACTCGCGCCTTCAGGTCCTCGGCGGCGCGGCTCTGCATCCGCGCCGGAATTTCTTCGGAGAAAAGTTCGATCAAAAGATCCGGCATGGCCTCACCATCGTCATGGACGTCACGGGCCGCAAAAACGTGCGGCAATTCGGTGAGGGGGATACCCGCGCACCGACCCGAGGTCCAGCGAATAGCGGGCCTAGCCGGGCGCGTGCGCCTTGGCTTTTGCCTTGGCCTTGGTGGCAAGGGTTTGCACATCCGAGCCTGCATGGCGCGGCACGATGCGATAGATCGCCTCAACCGCGTTTTCCAGTGCGAAGCACAGAAGGCCTATGGCCATCGCGGCAAAGAGCACCGCGCCGTAGCTCATCGAGCGGATGTAGCCCAGCGCCTGGCCCACGCCACCCGCCTGCCCGGGGTCCGAGGTGAGGCCCGCATAGAGCAAAAAGCCCCCCACGATGCCGACGATGACACCTTCGGCCACGAAACCGGCCTTCATCAGCGGGTCCAACCGCTCGGTCGTGCTGGTGACGCGGATGTCTTCCTTGTATTTCCCGCGCAGGCCCTTCTGAATGTAATAAATGCCCGCGCCGATCACCACGGCGCCGACAATGGCGACGAGGGTGGGGCCGTAGGGCAGCGCCATAAGCTTGGCGGTCCAGTTCTCGGCACCCCCGCCACCGCCGCTGTTCTGGCCAGTGGCAAGGCCGATGATCGACACGCCAAGAACGCCGTGAATGAGGCCCGTGACCATCTGGGCGAGGCGCGCAAATATACCCTTGGCATCATCGCCGTAATTCTCAAGGTCCATAGCCGCATCAATGAGTCGCCAGACCATATAGGCCATCAGGCCGAGGCCGATGATCCACAAAAGGAGGTCGCCGAAACTGACCTGCCTGAGATCCGCGAGCGCGTTCTGCGTGCCTTGCGCCGCACCGCCCCAGAAGACCGCCGACAGGGCAAGCCCGCCCACGACCAGATACACCAATGCCCGCGCTCCGTAGCCTGCGCGCATGACCGGTACGACCCATCCGGGTGCCTTGTTATCCATTGGCTCTCTCCCTCTGATCTGGGGAGGAAAGCATCTCGCGCGGCAGTTTGTTCCGTGCGGATATGCCGCGGCGGTCAGTAGCCTTCGGGCGGGGTGGGGCAATCCTCGGGCGCCGGGTTGCCGTCAAACACAATCTCGCCGCAGCGATTGAGTTGATCCCAGACCCAGCCGCGCCCGTCCTCGTGGATGGCGACGACACGGTCGATGCCGTACTCGATATTCTCAGTACCCATGAAGGCAAGCGCCGCGCCGGATTCAATCGCCGCGCCGATTTCCTCCGCGTCAAAGCAGTCGAACCAGCCGGGCGCGGTCAGCGGCACGGCCTCGTCGTCCAGCATGTAGGTTTCGGTCAGCATCGCGTGGCTCATGGACGTGTCAAAGCACGCGCGGTAGCGGATGGGTGAGCTTGTGGCGTCGATGCCCCGGAAGGCGTCATAGGCCACAGGCTCGGGCGCGCCGGTGATCAGCGAGGTGATCTGCACGTCCGTCTCGCCATTCGGCACGACATCCTCGTAGTAGGCGTAGACCTGTTGGTAATACATCAGGAAGCCGCCGCCGATCGCGCAGACAAGCAAGAGCACTGTCAGGAACTTTCCCATTCTCAGGCGGCCCAGCCGCCAGCGCTGGTCTGCACGAAGGCATCCGCGCATTGCTTGGCCAGCGCGCGGACCCGGCCGATATAGGCCTGCCGCTCGGTCACCGAGATGACGCCGCGCGCATCCAGAAGGTTGAAGATGTGGCTGGCCTTGATGCACTGGTCATAGGCCGGATGCGCCATGACGATACGCTTTCCGGTCTTTGGGTCCGTGTCCGGCGCGTCCAGAATGGCGCGGCACTCGGCCTCGGCCTCAATGAAATGGCGCAGGAGGGTGTCGGTATTGGCCACGTCGAAATTCCACCGTGAATACTCCTCTTCGGTCTGACGGAACACGTCGCCATAGCTGAGCGGGATGGGCGCGGAGGGGTCGTTGAAGGGCATGTCCATCACGTGATCCACGCCCAGCACATACATCGCCAGACGCTCAAGCCCGTAGGTCAGCTCGCCCGAGACGGGCGTGCAGTCATGCCCGCCGACCTGCTGGAAATAGGTGAACTGGCTGACTTCCATGCCGTCGCACCAGACTTCCCAACCAAGGCCCCAGGCGCCCAGCGTGGGGCTTTCCCAGTCATCCTCGACAAAGCGGATGTCGTGAAGCCCCATATCGATGCCGATCGCCTCGAGCGATCCAAGGTAGAGCGCCTGCAGATCGGGCGGGCTGGGTTTGATCAGCACCTGGTACTGGTAATAATGCTGCAACCGGTTCGGGTTTTCGCCATAGCGCCCATCCGTGGGCCGGCGCGAGGGTTGCACATACGCCGCGGCCCAAGGGCGCGTACCGAGGCTGCGCAGCGTGGTCGCGGGATGGAACGTGCCCGCCCCGACCTCCATGTCATAAGGCTGCATGACGGCGCAGCCCTTGGTGGCCCAATAGCTTTGCAGGCGCAGGATGATTTCCTGAAAACTGCGCGGTTTGGCTGGCTTGTCGCTCATGAGGGCCCCTCTGGACGTCGGCGGGGCAGATGGCCCCTGAAATAGCGCCCTCTACCTACGGCGCGCCGCCCAAGGGGTCAATCAGGACGAATTGGGTAATTTGTCACCCCAAGGGCAGTAAAGCCCGCCCGCAGGATGCATATTTTAGATGCACGCAGGCGGAATTTTGGTAGAACCCGTGAAAATACGGTGAATTCCGCGATGGCTCAGGGGTTAGACTTTAGAATGATACGGGTTTTTCTGACGGCTGTCGCCGTCATGATCGCGGGCGCCAACGGCGTGGGCGCGCAGCAATCAGGCGCAGAGGATCGGATGGTTTGGGTCCAGATCGAGGCACAGCCCAACCTCGCCGCCATCAACGAGGCGCTGCGCCGCCGCAGCTCGGAGCTTCAGGACGTCAATGGCTTCGATCTGGACGGATCGGGATGGTATGTCGTCTCGCTTGGGCCGTATCGCCCTGAAAATGCAGCCGAAATTCTCACCCGCCTGCGCCGCGACGGGCGCATTCCGCGCGATAGCTACATCGCCGAGAGCAGCGACTACGCGCGCCAGATCTGGCCGGTCGGGGCAAACCTTCTGGCCGAAAGCTCCGCCGCGCCGCAGCCCGCGGCCGAACCGGAGGGGGCGGATGAAACCGCGCTTGCCGCGCCTCAGGCACCGCAGGCCCCCGCGCCTGACACCCAGCCCGAAATCGCGCCCGCGCCGGAATTTCAGGACGAAACCCCGCGCGAGGCCCGCGCCAGCGAGGCCACTCTGACCCGTGAGGAGCGCGCTGACCTTCAAGTTGCCCTGCAATGGGCGGGCTTCTACGACGGGCGCATCGACGCGGCCTTCGGGCCGGGCACGCGAAACTCAATGGCCAGCTGGCAGCGCGCCAATGATGTCGACGCGACCGGCATCCTCACCACACTGCAGCGCGCCGAGCTGCTGCGCAGCTACAACGCTGTGCTGGAGGGCATGGACATGCAGCGGGTCAGGGAGGCCAAGGCCGGGATCGAGATGCAGCTGCCTCTGGGCGTAGTCGAATTTGCCCGCTACGAACCGCCCTTCGTGCAGTTCGACGCCAGTGGAGATCTGCCTGCGCGCGTTCTGATGATCAGCCAGGAGGGCACTCAGGACACGCTCTTTGGCCTTTACGACATCATGCAGACGCTGGAGATCGTGCCCCAGGACGGCCCGCGCGAGCGTCGCGGCGACAGCTTTACCCTCGTGGGGGAAAACGCGCGCATGATCTCGCATACCGAGGCCAGCCTGCAAGACGGGCAGATCAAGGGATTTACCCTGATCTGGCCGGCAGGCGACGAGGACCGCCGCGCCCGTGTTCTGGGTCTGATGCAGGATAGCTTCGAGCGCACCCAAGGCGTGCTGGACCCCGCCGCCGGGGCCAATGACGCACAGAGCATCGACCTCGTCTCGGGGTTGGAGATCCGCAAGCCGCTCTTTACCCGCTCGGGCTTTTACGTCGACGGGCGCGGGACGGTCGTGACCACCTCCGAGATCGTGGGCGCCTGCGGGCACATCACAATCGAGGACGGGCAAGAGGCCGAGATCACGGCCTCGGACTCCGAGCTGGGCGTGGCGGTACTGCGCCCGGACGGCGCCATTGCCCCCATCGGCGTCGCCGCCCTGTCGCAAAGCGCGCCGCGCCTGCAATCCGAAGTGACGGTGGCAGGCTATTCTTATGGCGGCGTTCTGGGCGCGCCCTCCCTGACCTTCGGCACCGTGTCCGACATTCGCGGGCTCAACGGCGAAGATAACGTCGCGCGCCTTGCGCTGAACACCCTGGAGGGCGATGTGGGCGGTCCGGTGCTGGATGCGGGCGGCGCCGTTCTGGGCATGCTGCTGCC
Source organism: Roseovarius roseus (assembly GCF_043355935.2). Lineage (NCBI taxonomy): Bacteria > Pseudomonadati > Pseudomonadota > Alphaproteobacteria > Rhodobacterales > Roseobacteraceae > Roseovarius > Roseovarius roseus. Next base: position 144,541 of record NZ_JBHFPE020000003.1, read on the forward strand.
GCGCCAGCAGGGCGGCCGCATGCTGCCCGAGGATGTCGCCTTTGCCGCCGATGCCGAGGCGCTGGCCGGCCTGCTGAGCGCCGCCGGCACCGCGCCCGCGACGGCCCAACCGGGCGCCGCCCTGGCACCGGCGCAGATGTCGGACCGCGCCGCCGGCATGACCGTCCTGGTCAGCTGCTGGGAGTGACCGTGGCGGAAAAGCCATGCGGGGGCAGGTGACCTTGCCCCCGAAACGCGGTAGGAGCGGGCCAACCGCCAGAATCCAAAGGCCCGCCCCCTGATGAGCCAGCCCAAAAAGCCCAAGCGCGCGCCCGTCTATTCCGAGCGGGACAAGCAGAATCTACGTTGGCTGTGGTCGCGGTATCTGCGGCAGAAGACCCCTTGGCTTTTCGTCGTGCTTGGCATGATTTTGGTGCAGGGCGTCGTCTATCAGCAATTCCTGTCGATGACCGAAAGCGGCCTGCGCGTGATCTTCGAGAGCGGCAGCGCGGCCGACCTGGCAAGGGTCTCTGCTGTGGTCTTTTTCCTCTTTGCAGTGCGCGGCCTGATGTCCTACCTCGTCCCGCGCGTGACGATCTGGATCAGCAATGACGCGATCTTCCAGATGCGGCGCGATCTGATCGACCACATGATGAAGCTGGACCTCGCCTATTTCGAGCGCACCAAGTCGGGCGAGCTTATCCAACGGCTGGTGACGCACACACAATCGCTAGGCGTCTTCGTGGGCCAGGCCACGGCCAATGCGGTGCGCGACGCGGTGACCGTCGTCATCGTTTCGGGTTACCTGATCTGGAAGAACCCGATCCTCTTTGCGACCGCCGTCGTCGTGCTTCCGTTCATCATCTGGGTGATGAACTATGTCTCGAACCGGGTAAAGGTCGTGCAGGGCGAGGCCGAGACGGCGATGGCCGAGTACATGAACGGCATCGAGGAGACGACCGCAGGGATGCGCACCGTCAAGATCGCCAGCCAAGAGGGGGTCGAGACCGACCGTTTGATGAAAGGCACCACCTCCATCCGCGATCTCGTGACCCGCGTCCAGATCACGCAAGCGCTGACGATGCCGTCCATCGATCTCAGCTCGGCCTTTGTCTATGTGCTGGTGATCGGCGGCGGCGGCTACATGGTCCTCTCGCCCAATTTCGACATGGATGGCGCGGGCATCATCACCTTCCTTCTGGGCATGGTCATGGTGTTTGATCCTGCCCGGCTTCTGGCGATGTTCTTTGGCAGCTTGCCCTCCAACCTGGTGATTTTGGAACGGGTGCGCCGCCTTTATGACGAGCGTCCCACCATCACCGACAAGGAGGGCGCGGTTTCCGAATTCGACACCCATGGCGATATCAGGCTGGAGAATGTGCGCTTCTCCTATTCGGAGGACCAGCCGCTCTTCCACGGCCTCGACATGATGTTCAAAGGCGGCGAAGTGTCGGCCATCGTCGGCTCGACCGGGTCGGGCAAGACGACGGTCCTGTCACTGCTCACCCGGCTCTACGATACCAAGGGCGGGCGCATCACCATTGGCGGACAGCCCATCGATGAGCTGAAAGTCAGCGCATTACGCGCGGCCTTTTCGGTGGTCGCGCAGGACATCGTCATCTTCAACAACTCGATCTGGGAGAACATCCGCTATGTCCGCCCCGATGCCACCGACGAGGAGGTCTGGCAGGCGGCGGAGAATGCCGAGATCGCGGACCTGATCCGCGCCCGTGGCGGCGCGTCGGTGGGCCCCAAGGGCGCGCAACTGTCAGGCGGGCAGAAGCAGCGCATTGCCATCGCGCGCGCCTTTCTCAGCGACGCGCCGATCCTTCTGCTGGACGAGGCGACCAGCGCACTCGACCAGGCGACCGAGGCACGTATCAAGAGCGCGCTGGACCGCCTGACACGGGGGCGCACGACGATCGTCGTCGCGCACCGGCTGTCCTCTATCGCGGGTGCCGACCGGATATTCGTGATGGAGGCCGGCCAGCTGGTCGAAGAAGGGCAGCACGAGCAACTGCTCAAGCAGAACCGGCTTTATGCACAGCTCTACAAGTCGCAAAAACGGGCATAGCAATGGCGGAGTGGGCGCCTGCCCGCTATCCGGACCGCGCCTGATATTGTATCATGCGTGCGCAAATGAACATTGCACCAAGGAGACACGCCATGCGGCCAATCCTGATTTCACTTCTTCTTTTTGCCCTCTATGGCGGGGCCGCCTCCGCTGACGGGATGGCCATGTGCCTCGACAAAAGCGGCACGACCCAAGCGCAATGCGCCTGTGCAGAGAGCGCGCTGACCCAAGAGATCGGTGCCGAGGAAGCCGAGGTCTATGACCGCGTCGGCACGCGCTATCTCGAAAGCAGGGCGGCCGGCCAGTCGATGGGGGATGCCTGGGACGCGGCCATCGCCGCCAACGCCGCCGAGATCGGCACGGGCCGCATCGCGCTTTTGATCCGCATGAATGCTGCGGGCAAGGCGCATCGGGATGCAATCAAGGCCTGCGAGTAAAGCGTTCAGCGGACCGCTTTGAGGGCACAGGCGCGGCGGCGCCCCTTGCCCCCGTCTGCGCCAGCCCATAGTTTCGCGGCCAAGCCGAGAAACAAAAGCCATCCTACAGGAGCCAGCCATGACCCAACGCCTTCACCTCGTCTTTGGCGGCGAATTGACCGACCCGTCCAAGAACGTCTTCAAGAATGTGGACGATCTGCACATCGTCGGCATCTTTCCCGATTACGAGAGCGCGCATCGCGCCTGGAAAGGCGAGGCGCAGCGTACCGTCGACAACGCGCATATGCGCTACTTCATCGCCCATCTGCACCGCCTGCGCGACGAAGAAGCGCCCGCATCGCCGACCGAAGAGCTGGGCTAAGCATAAATAATGGCCCGCTCGCTCAGCCTTGCGGCCTATATGGCCCTGGCCCGGCGTAGCGCAGCCGGAAGCGGCGCGGGCTTTACCCCCAGCGCCAAGCGCCCCGAGGGCGCGGTGATCTGGGGCCACGCCACCAGCCTTGAGCATGCCAACGCACTGGTGCAACTGATCCAGCGGCTGGCGGCGCAGCGCGGCAGCGCATCGGGGATCGCGGGGGGCGGCCTGCACCTGCTGCTGACCACCGCGCCCGGGGTGCATATGACCAGCCACGCACGCGCGCTGACCTGCCGCCAGAGCCTGCAGGCCGACAACCCCGCCGAGGCAGAGGCGTTTCTGGCCCATTGGCGGCCCGACATCTGCCTCTGGACGGGCGGCGATCTGATGCCCGCGCTGCTGATATCAGCGGACGAGGCGGGCGTGCCCCTGATCCTTGTCGATGCCGAGACCTCTATGCTCGAGCGGCCCGGCTGGCGCTGGCTGCCCGACATGACCCCGGCCCTTCTGACTCGCTTTCACCGCATCATGGCCCGCTCGGACGGGGCCGCGCGCCATCTGCGCCGCCTTGGCGTACCCGAAGAAAAACTCAGCGTCACTGGCCTTTTCCAGGAGGGCGCCATCGCCCTGCCCTATGACGAGCCCTTACGCGATGAAATGGCGACCTCGTTGCGCGGGCGGCCCATCTGGCTGGCCGCGATGGCGCGCCATGCCGAGCTTGAGATGATCCTGGCCGCGCACCGGCAGGCCAGCCGGTTGGCGCACCGCCTCTTCCTGATCCTCGTGCCTGAAGACCTGGAAGAGACCGAGAAGTTTCGCGCGACCCTGCGCAAAGGCAACTGGCGACACGCCATCTGGTCGCAGGGCGGGATGCCCGGAGAGGCGACGCAGGTCCTCTTGGCAGATACGCGGGGCGAGATGGGGCTGTGGTATCGCCTTGCAACCATCTCTTTCATGGGCAACTCCCTGCTGCCGGGCATGCGCGGCAGCGACCCGAACGAGCCTGCGGCCCATGGCTCGGCCATTGTCTACGGGCCGAACGTGGCGCGCTACCTGCCCAGCTACAAACGCTACGCGGGCGCCGGGGGTGCGCGCATCGTCCGTGACGCGGGCACGCTGGCGGCCGCGCTGGCCCATCTGATTGCCGCCGACCGCAGCGCGACCATGGCCCATGCCGCGTGGGAGGTGGCGACGGCGGGCGCCGAGGTGACGGACCACATCCTCGACATATTGCAGGACATGCTCGACGATCTGGAGGTTGCCTGATGCGCGCCCCCGCCTTCTGGCTGCGCCCGCGTCATGCGCCGGGCCTCCGCGCGCGCCTTCTGGCGCCGCTCGGGGCGCTCTATGCGCGGGTCACGGCGCGGCGACTGGCTGCGGGCGAGCCGGTGCACGCGCCGGTGCCGGTGATCTGCGTCGGTAACCTGAATGCCGGTGGCACGGGCAAGACGCCCACGGTCATCGCCCTAGTCCAGCATCTGACCGCACGCGGCCGCGCCGTGCATGTGGTCAGCCGCGGTCATGGCGGGCGGCTGGAAGGCCCCGTGCAGGTCGACCCCGCGACGCATGACGCTGCCGATGTCGGAGACGAGCCTCTGCTGATCGCCGCCTTCGCGCCCGCCTGGGTCGCGCGCGAGCGAGCCTTGGGCGCTCTGGCCGCCGCAGCAGCGGGGGCCGAGGTGATCGTGATGGATGACGGGTTTCAGAACCCGTCCCTGCACAAAGACCTGTCGCTGATCGTGGTCGATGCCGTGGCGGGTTTCGGCAATGGCCGCTGCCTGCCCGCCGGCCCGCTGCGCGAGCCGGTGGAGGTGGGCCTTGCCCGCGCCGATCTGCTGCTGTCGATCGGGGGCACGGCGGCGCAGAAGGCGTTTCAGACCGCCTGGGGCGATTCGATCACCCTGCCGCATCTGCGCGGGGCGCTCGCGCCCTTGCAGACCGGGATGGACTGGAACGGCACCCGCTGCCTTGCCTTCGCCGGCATCGGGCATCCCGAGAAATTCTTTGCCACCTTGCGCAGCATGGGCGCCGATCTGGCCGGCACCGAGGCGCTGGACGACCATCAGCCCTTCACGCCCGCCCTGCTGACCCGGCTGGAGGCCGAGGCGTCCAAGCTGGGCGCGCAGCTGGTAACGACCGAGAAGGACGCGGTGCGTCTGCCTGCGAACTTTCGCGCCAAGGTGCTGACACTTCCCGTCAGGCTGGAGATCGAGGACTGGACCGAGATGGATACCCAGCTTGCGGCGCTCGGCCTCTGAGCCGAGCGCGCTCCGGCTTCAGCCCTTCGGCAGTTTCGGCGACGGTTTATCCAGCGACAGATCAGCATCTGAAAAGCGGATCGGCGTGCGCACACCCGGCACGCCATCCGGCGCGATCTGCATGCCGCGCGCGATGATCTGCGGGTCGGCATAAACCTCGTCCAGCGTGTTGATCGGCCCGGCGGGCACGCCCGCCGCCTCGCAGGTGGCCAGCAAGCCGTCCTTGGTGAAGGTCACCGTGCGCGCGGTCAAAAGCCCGCTCAACTGATCGCGCAGGGCAACCCGGTCCGCGTTGGTGGCATATTCAGGAGCCGTCGCCAGTTCCGGTGCGCCCAGCGCGGCGCAAAGCCGCTGGTATTGCGCATCATTGCCCACCGCGATGATGATATACCCGTCCGAGCAGTCGAACACCTGATAGGGCGCAAGGTTGGGATGGAAATTCCCGATCCGCCCCGGCGCCTCACCAGTTGTCAGGTAGTTCATCGATTGGTTCGCCGTGACGGCCACCGCCACGTCGAGCAAGGCCATGTCGATCTGCTGACCCTTGCCCGTCTGCCCGCGCTGATGCAGCGCCGCGAGGATCGCGGTGGTGGCATAGACGCCGGTGAAGATATCGGTGATCGCCACGCCCACGCGCTGCGGCTGACCATCGGGCGCACCGGTGATGGACATGAGGCCCGACATGCCCTGAATGATGTAATCATAGCCCGCCCGATGCGCGTAAGGCCCGTCCTGGCCAAAGCCGGTGACCGAGCAATAGATGAGGCGCGGGTTCAGCTCGGACAGGCTGGCATAGTCCAGCCCGTATTTCGCCAGCCCGCCGACCTTGAAATTCTCGATCGCGATATCGGCGTCCGAGACCAGATCGCGCACCTCCGCCTGCCCCTCGGGCGTGCGGAAATCGATGGCAACGCTGCTTTTGCCGCGGTTGGTGCCGTGGAAATAGGCAGCGCTGCGGTCGCCCTCGCGCTCGACGAAGGGGGGGCCCCAGCGGCGGGTATCGTCGCCCTCGGGGCTTTCCACCTTGATCACTTCGGCGCCCAGATCGGCCAGCGTCTGACCGGCCCAGGGCCCGGCCAGGATGCGCGCCAGTTCGACAACCTTGAGGCCGGTCAGGGGCGCGGCGCTCATTCTGCCAGCTTCTCGTCGATGATCTCCTGCAGGTCGGCATAGGCCATGTTGCCGTATTGCTGACCGTTGATCATCAAGGTGGGGGTCGAGGTGATGTCGTCCGCATCCTTGTTCTGGTTGAACCAGGCCAGCAGCGTCTCGGCCTTGTCCGCGTCCTCGAGGCAGGCGTTGATCTGGTCCTCCTCAAGTCCGGCAACCTTGCCGATGCGGCGCAGGTTATTCGAGATGGTGACCGGGTCATCCGCATTCAGCCAATCCTGCTGCTGCTCATAGAGCATGCCGGAAATGCCGAAGAACCGGACCGGCCCACCGCAGCGCGCCAGCATCGACGCCCAGAGTCCGACCCGATCGAAATAGACGTCGCGATAGATGAAATGCACCTTGCCGGTATCGATATAGTCGCGCTTGAGGTCCTGAAAGGTCGTCTGGTGGAAGGTCGCGCAATGCGGGCAGGTGAAGGACGCGTATTCGGTAACGGTCACCTTGGCGTCCTCGGGGCCCATCGTCATCTCGGCGATCGAGGAGGTGTCGACATCGGCATAGTCGGCCGTGCCCGCCGCGTCAGGTTCTGCGACTTCGGCCTCCTCGTGACCGCCCAGTTGCCACCAGAGGACACCGCCGACAATGGCCAGAAGGGCCGCCCCGATGAGTAGTTTGCGGTTCATTGCGATATTCCTTTTGGATCAGCGTTTTGACTTGGATAATACGTTTTGCGCCAAGGCTTCAAGCGCGGCGCGCAGCCCGGCATCGGCCACGGGCGCGGCGATGCGGCGCGCCTCCTCGATGGCGGCGGGATCCGGCTGGCGCGGGGCGGGCTTGGGCGCGCGATGCTGAAAGCTGACCTGCCCCTCGGCAAAGCCGGTCGGCGCGGTCTGGGTGATGGTGATGCGGCTGATCGCATTATAGCCGTAGACGGCGTTGACGCGGGCGCGCAGCCCTTCCTTCTGCATCTCCAGCATTGGCGCCTGCGCGCCGGTGGTCAGCAGGGTCAGCGTCGCGCCCATGCCGCCGCGCCCATGGCCCACCTTGACGGGCCGCGCGATGGCGGCGATGTCCTCGCCGACAATCTCGGCCCATTGGGTCAGCAAACGCGATTCGGCAAAGCCGCGGCTTTCCGACGCCTTGCGAATGCGCTCTTGCAGCAGCGTGCTGGAGCGGGCGAAACCCTTGGTCGTGGGGCGGCGGGGCGACATGCGTTGACCTCCTGTCGATGCGCGCCATTCTAGGGCATGGTGCCGGTCATGCCAGCAGATAACCCGCAGAAACGACAAAGGGCGACATAAAACATGCGTGAGATATCGCCAGAGTTAATGCCCCCGCCCCGCGCCGCCGACCTGCTGGACTGGTATGACCACCACGCCCGCGCCATGCCCTGGCGCACGCCCCCCGCCGCGCGGAAGGCCGGCGCGCGCCCCGATCCCTACCGCATCTGGCTGTCCGAGGTGATGCTGCAGCAGACAACCGTCGCTGCGGTGACGCAGTATTTCAACCGCTTCACCGCGCGCTGGCCCACGGTGGCCGATCTGGCCGCAGCCGAGGATGGCGACGTCATGGGCGAATGGGCGGGACTTGGATACTACGCCCGCGCCCGCAACCTGCTGAAATGCGCGCGCGCCGTGGTGGCCGAGCATGGTGGGGGGTTCCCCGCCGATCACGCCGCGCTCATGAGCCTGCCCGGCATCGGCCCCTACACTGCGGGCGCCATCTCGGCCATCGCCTTCGATCTGCCCGAGGTGGTGGTGGACGGCAATGTCGAGCGGGTGATGGCGCGCCTCCATGACATCCACACCCCCCTGCCCGCCGCCAAGCCCCGGCTGATCGCCGCCGCAACCGCGCTGACCCCGGCAGAACGCCCCGGCGATTACGCGCAGGCGGTGATGGATCTGGGCGCGACGATCTGCACGCCGCGCAACCCCGCCTGCGGCATCTGCCCCTGGCGCGCCCCCTGCGCCGCGCGGGCCAATGGCACCGCCGCCGAGTTGCCCAGGAAGACGCCGAAAAAGGCCAAGCCGACCCGCCTTGGCATCGCCTATGTCGTGCAGCGCGCGGATGGCGCGATCCTGTTGGAGCGACGCGAGGATCGCGGCCTTCTGGGCGGGATGCTGGGCTGGCCCGGCAGTGATTGGTCCGAGGAGGCCCCCGAACCCGCACCGCCCCTTGAGGCCGACTGGAAGATGCTGGGCGAGGAGGCACGCCACACTTTCACCCATTTTCACCTGCGGCTAGCGGTGCATGTGGCGCAGGCGCCGATGGGTGCCAATCCCATGCGCGGCGCCTTCATCGCGCCGGCCGATTTCCAGCCCGCGCAGCTGCCAACGGTGATGCGCAAGGTGTATGATCTGTCGCGTGGCGTTCTGCGGGAAATGGGGTAGATTGCCCGCAAATCAACGCGGAGCCGTCCCGATGTCCACCCTCGCCCAGATCCGCCGCGCCATCCCGTTCTGGATGTCGCTGCTTCTGATCCCCATTGCGATCCTCGGCGCGTTTCAAGGCGGCTGGACAGTGATCTTGCTGCCGCTCTTCACCTGGTATTTCTTTTCGCTGCTGGACGCGTTTCTGGGCCTCAACCTCGACAATCTGGACCCCGATGGCGGCGACGACATGACATGGTATCGCGCCATCACCCTGATCTGGGCGCCGGTGCAATTCGTCCTGCTCTTCTGGATGATCTGGTACGTGCCGCAGGCCACGCATCTGGGCACGCTGGAAAAGATCGTGCTCTTCTTCGGCGTTGGCGTCATCACCGGCACGGTCGGCATCACCTACGCGCATGAACTGATGCACCAAAAGCCCAAATCCGAGCGCATGCTGGCCGATATTCTTCTGGCGATGGTCCTTTATTCGCATTTCCGCACCGAGCATATGCTGGTCCATCATCGCCACGTCGCGACCCCGCGCGACACGGTGACGGCGCGCTATAATGAGGGTTTCCACCGCTTTTTCGCCCGCGTGCTGCCCGGCTCCTACACCTCCGCCTTCCGCGCCGAGGCGGCGATGCAGGCACGCAAGGGGCGTCGCTGGACGCATCCCTCCAACCCCTTCTGGCGCTACTGGGCCTTGCAGGCCGGTATGCTGGCGCTGGCGCTGATCCTTGGGGGCTGGGTCGGCCTCACCCTCTTTCTGTGGCAGGCGCTGGTCGCGATCTGGCAGCTGGAACTGGTCAACTATGTCGAGCATTACGGCCTCACGCGCGAGCATCTGGGGGAGGGCAAATACGAGCATGTCAAACCGCGCCACAGTTGGAACGCGTCGCAAAAGGCGACCAACTGGCTCTTGATCAACCTGCAGCGCCATTCGGACCACCACTACAAGCCAGACCGCCGCTTCCCGCTCTTGCAGAACTACACAGAGGATGAGGCGCCGCAGCTGCCCTATGGCTATCCCATCATGACCACGGCCGCGATGGTCCCGCCCCTCTGGCGCCGCGCGATGAACCCGCGCGTCCGCGCATGGCGCAAGGCCTATTACCCGGGCATCACCGACTGGAAGCCCTATAACAAGGGTGCCAACCCACCCCCCGCTTGAAGCCGCCGGAGCGCGGGTCTAGCGTGACCGCGAATTCAGCCGGAGACACGCCATGCCCGACACCGCCAAGCCCTTTGCGCATCTCTTTGCACCGCTGAAAATTGGCGGCGTAGAGGTGAAAAACCGGATCCTGTCGACCGGGCATGACACCTCCATGGCCCATGAAGGCCACGTAACGGACGCCATGATCGCCTATCACGAGGCGCGCGCCCGTGGAGGTGCGGGGCTGATCGTCAGCCAAGTTGTCGGCGTGCACGAAACCGCGCGCTATACCTCGCATGTGCTGATGGGCACTGATGATGATTGTCTGCCGGGTTTCACCCGCTTGGCCGAGACGGTCCATGCGTACGGCACGCGCATCTTTGCCCAGCTGTTCCATCCGGGGCGCGAGATCATGGAAGTGGCGGACGGCACCGCGCCGGTGGCCTATTCGGCCTCGGCCACGCCGTCGGACCGGTTTCACGTCATCCCCCGCGCGATGTCGGCCGCGATGATCAAAGAGGTCGTGGAGGGCTACGGGGCCGCAGCGCGGCGGATGCAGGTGGCCGGGATGGACGGGGTCGAGATCGTCGCCAGCCACGGATACCTGCCCGCGCAATTCCTCAGCCCGCAGGTGAACCGGCGTGAGGATGCGTATGGCGGCAGTCTCGAGAACCGCATGCGCTTTGTCCGCGAGGCGATCGAGGGGGTGCGCACGGCGACGGGCGCGGGTTTCGTGATCGGCCTGCGCATCTCGGGCGACGAACATGTCGAGGGAGGGATGCGCGATGCCGACAGCCTCGAGGTGATCCGCGCGCTGGCGCCGTCGCTGGACTACGTGAACGTGATCGCCGGCACCTCGGCCAGCCTGGGCGGCGCCATTCATATCGTGCCGCCGATGTTTGAGGAAACGGGCTATCTCGCCCCCTTCGCCCATGCGGTAAAGCAGGCCACGTCCATCCCCGTGATGGTCGCGGGCCGCATCAACCAGCCGCAGGAGGCCGAGGGCATCATCGCCTCCGGGCAGGCCGACATGTGCGGCATGACCCGCGCGCTGATTTGTGATCCAGCCATGCCAGGCAAGGCCGAGGCGGGCCGCGCGGACGAGATCCGCGCCTGCATCGGCTGCAATCAGGCCTGCATCGGACATTTTCACAAAGGCGTGCCCATCTCCTGCATCCAGTATCCCGAAACGGGGCGCGAATTGCGCTATGGCATGCTGCGCCGGACTGACGCCCCGCAAACCGTGATGGTCGTGGGCGGCGGCCCCGCCGGCATGAAGGCCGCTGCGATGGCGGCGGCGCTGGGCCATGACGTGACCCTGTACGAGGCAACGGCCCAACTGGGCGGTCAGGCCCTGCTGGCGCAGATGCTCCCCGGCCGGTCCGAGTTCGGCGGCATCGTCACCAATCTCAGCCGCGAGATGGAGCGCGCGGGCGTGCGCGTGCATCTGAATAGCGATGTGACCGAGGCAACTGTCGCCAGCGCCGCACCGGGTGCGGTGATCGTCGCCACCGGCGGCACGGCGCGCTGGCCCGAGGGAATGGAATTTGGCGAGGACGCGCATATCGTCACTGCCTGGGACGTGCTGCGCGGAAAGGCGAATGCCGGCGGCAGCGTGACCATCGCCGACTGGCGCGCCGATTGGGTGGGCCTCGGCGTGGCCGAGATGCTGGCCGCCGCTGGCCGCCGCGTGCGGCTCTGCGTCAGCGGAACCCATGCGGGCGAAATGCTGCAAAGCTATGTGCGCGATAGCATGGTGGGCCGCGTGCAAAAGCTGGGGGTCGAGATCATCCCCTATGCGCAACTTTACGGCGCCGATGACGATACCGCCTATTTCATCCATTCAGCCAACGGCGAGGCCATGCTGGTGGAACAGACCGAAACGCTAGTTCTGGCGCAGGGGACCACCAGCAATGATGCGCTGCTCAGCGCGCTCGACGGCTATGACGGCACGGTGATCGGCATCGGCGACTGCATGGCACCGCGCACGGCCGAGGAGGCGGTGCTGGACGGGCTGAAAGCGGCTTGGTCGCTCTGACGGCGATCCATGTGGTCTGAGTATTTTTGCCAAGATGAAGCCAGGGGACAGCCCTGCTTCATCTTGGCAAAAATACTCAAATCCGTTCATAGCCACGCCCGCAGCGCCCGCATGAAAAAACGCCCCACCGAAATATCGGCAGGGCGCAGTTGAGGTGGTGCCTAGCGTCAGACCACAGGCACCGGCGGTGTTCTTGTGAAACCTTGGAAACTCAGTTCGGGCGGTCGGCCATCTCGGCGCGGATCTGCTGACGCAGAAGGTCGATGGGCACGCGCTTGCCGTCCTTCTTGAAGTGCCAGTAGGTCCAGCCATTGCAGCTGGGCGCACCCTCCAGATGGGCGCCGACCTGGTGGATCGAGCCTTTGATGTCATCGCCGATCAGTGTGCCGTCGGCGCGCACCTTTGCCTTGTGGCGCTGGTTCAGCGAATAAAGCTCTTCGCCCGGGCGCAACATGCCGCGCTCGACCAGCTGGCCGAAGGGCACGCGCGGCTCGGCGCGTTTGGAGGTGCTGACCTGCAGCGCCTCGCGGTCGAATTTGCGGGTAGCCTTGAGGCGCTTTTCGGCGACCTTGCGGTAGCCCTCGTCCCGCTCGATGCCGATATAGTCCCGGCCCAGCATCTTGGCGACAGCGCCGGTGGTGCCGGTGCCGAAGAAGGGGTCGAGCACGACATCCCCGGGATTGGTGCTGCCCACGATCACGCGGTGCAGCAGGCTTTGCGGCTTTTGCGTCGGATGGGCCTTGTCGCCCGCCTCGTCCTTGAGCCGTTCATGCCCGGTGCAGATCGGCAGAACCCAGTCACTACGCATCTGCACGCCGTCATTGAGCGCCTTCAGCGCTTCGTAGTTGAACGTGTATTTCGCGCCTTCGGATTTCGAAGCCCAGATCATCGTCTCATGCGCGTTGGTCAGGCGCTTGCCGCGGAAATTGGGCATCGGGTTGGACTTGCGCCACACCACGTCGTTGAGAATCCAGTAGCCGGCATCCTGCAACGCCGCGCCGACGCGGAAGATGTTGTGATAGGAACCAATCACCCAGATCGCGCCATTCGGCTTGAGCAAGCGGCGCGCGGCCTTGAGCCACTCGCGCGTGAACTGGTCATAAACGGCAAAGCTGTCGAACTGGTCCCAGGCATCATCCACCGCGTCCACCTGGCTGTTATCGGGACGGTGCAGATCGCCGCGCAGCTGCAGATTATAGGGCGGATCGGCAAAGATCAGGTCGACCGAATTCTCCGGCAGCGCGTTCATCACTTCGATGCAATCGCCCGGCATAATGGTGTTGAGAGGAAGCGCGGGTGCGCCCTCGATCTTGGTCATCTTTGTCATGTCTTGCCTCTGTCCCGGCGCGATTTTGCGCTCTGTCTGCTTGTGGACAAAGATGAGTCATCGGCGATTCGTGGTCAATTTCTTTTTTGAATCAGCGGGTTAGTTATTTATCTTGATACAAGATATTGTGCACTGGCTTGAAGGTTCGTCTATGGTGTGGGGTCACCCCCAGATTTCGGAGCGCCTCTTTGTGTTGCGGTGATGGATATCCCGCATTCGTTTCCCAACCGTACCCGGGATAGTGTTGCGCCAAATCCCGCATGACATAATCTCGACATATTTTGGCCATGATTGAGGCCGCTGAAATCGAAACCGAGAGGGCGTCGCCCCTGATGACTGCCCGCGCTGGGATGGTCAGGCCGCGCGGAACCATGTTGCCGTCGATCAGGGCCAGACACGGGCGGCGCGGCAATCCGGCCAGCGCGCGTTCCATCGCCAGATGCGAGGCGCGCAGGATATTGAGTTCTTCAATCTCCTCGACGCTGGCATGGGCGATGCTGACGTCGGCGCTGGCGGCTATGGCGTCGTAAAGCGCGATGCGGCGTGCGGCGCCCAGCGTCTTGGAATCGTTGAGACCTTCGGGAACACTCGTGGCGTCCAGCACGACGGCGGCCGCCGTGACCGGCCCGGCCAGGGGCCCGCGCCCCACCTCGTCGACACCGGCGATGATACGCGCGCCCGCAGCCTGCGCGTGCGCCTCCAGAGAATAATCGGGTCCCGTCATGCGACGCCAGAAAGCATGCGGCGCGCCGAAAGGCCAGAGATGTCTGCAAAGCTGCACCATCCAGCTATGCTAAAGGACGTGAAACGCGTCCCTTGTGTCTTGGCATCTATCCGGGGCCATCTTCCAAGGCCCAGGTCTCCCCGCGTGAAAAGGGCCCCCGGAAAGGCCCTTTTCAAACGTGATCGGCGCAGGCTGGATCAGTGAGCGCGGCGGTAGGGCCGTGCGCTGTAGCGCTGCTGTTGACGGTGGTCATAGGCGCGGCGCTCGGCCCGACGGTCGCGCACGGCGTTGCGGTGATCGTTGTAGCCCTTGCGATAGGCGCGCTGGACAGCGCGTTGGCGGGGTTTCTGATACCGGGGCTGCTGATACCGGGGCTGGTACACATGCTTGCGCTGTGGCTGATAGTAACGCGGCGCGGCACGGCGCTTGTCCTTTTGCGCGTCATGGATGACGGCGCCGACGATGGCAACGCCCGCGATGGCCGCAAGGGCGCGGGCAAGGTCCCGGTCGCCTGCCTGGGCGGGGGCGGCGGTGAGGCCGGTGACGGCGATCGAGGCCGCGATGATCATTGATACGAATTTGCGTGACATGGAAGCGATCCTTTCAATGGATGGTGTTCAGTACTCCACCAAGCTCACCCGGCCCGGCCACGCATCGCAATATCGCCCTACTGCTATCCGATAACATCCCCATGGCAGGCGGTGGGATATTGTATAGCCGCACGGGCTTCGCCATGGTTGGGCCATGATGAAAACCCTGATCCCCCTGGCCCTCGCGGCCCTTATTGCGGCACCCGCCAGCGCGGCCTGTATCGCTGAATACAAGGCCAAGCGGGACAATCCGCTTGAGCTGTTCTACGGCACCCTGCGCTTTGACGGGCCCTGCACCCGGTCCGCGGCGCAGGCGCAGCTGCGCGGTCAACTGGCGTCGCAGGGCATGACCCTGCTCAAGGTGCTGTCGGTGCGCCATCAATGAGCGGCGATACCATCCTTGCCTCGGATGCACGCCGCTCGGGCAATCGGGTGGTTCTTTTTGGCGTGGTGGCGATTGTCGCCATCCTGACTCTGGCGGCGGTTCTTCTCTTCATTTCGTTGCCAGATGCCGGGGCCTTCAACGCGCGGGTCGAGCGGATCTTTGTCGAGAATGATGCCCTGACCAGCGATGCCGAGATAAAATTGCTGGAGATCCTCGCGCTGTCCGGCACGGCGTTCAGCGAGATTCTGGTCAGCTACCGCATGGTGATCTTCGTGCTTCTGGTCTTCAGCGCCGCGCTCCTGATCGCCGCGCTGACCTTTCTGGTGATGCTGACCCTGCTCAACCGCCGCATGGCCCAGATCGAAAGGTCGGGCATCCAAGTCAGTTCCCTGCTGATCAGCCGCGCGGAAAAGTCGGTCTATCTGAACAACATGGGGTTCAAGCTGACCGATGCCGCGATGGAGACCTTGTCGGTTCTGGCCGAGGCGCGGCTTGACGGCGATATCCTGACCGGGGCCGAGATCGAGGGCATCGTCTCGGGCCGGCCCGCCTCGGATTGCGAGGAGGCGGCAGGCGCCACCCGCATCAAGCGCCTGCGCGACACGCTGGGCAACCAGATGGTCAGCGAACTTCTGGTACGCAACATCGCGCGGCAGGGCTATGTTCTGGCCATCGACAAGGATGTCATCCGCGTCATCTGAGGGGTCGACAGAGCGGGTTGTCGGCCCCGGCCTGCGGAGTGCCCGCCATCCTCACTGTTCGTCTTTAACGGACGCCACGTTCCGCTCGATCTGCGTCAAACGTTCGCGGACAAGCGCATTGAAAGCCGTCGTCAGGACAGATTGGGGCCGGTGCGCCGGCACCAGAAGAGCGACGCTGCTGGTGATCCGCGGCTCGAAGGCGCGGAAGACGACGCCGCTGGCCGGGCTGCCTGTGGCCGTGATCCGGTCGACGACCGCGCAGCACAAACCTGCGCCAACCAATTGCAGCGAGGGCAGGAACGTCCGCAAGACGAACCGGCGGTTCAGAGAGGCGCCGCACCGCGCGAAGGCCGCCTGGGTGGCGGCGGCGACAGGGTGGTCGTCAAAGAGCGTCGCCATCGGGTGCCGGTCCAGATCGCGCGGCGTCAGCGTGGCGAGGTCTGCCAGCGGGCTGGCCTCCGGCACGGCGATGACACAGGCCAAATCGAAGGATTCGATCTTGATCGAGCCGCGCGGCTCGGGCGTTTCGGCCAATCCAATGTCGTATTCCTGCGACGCGATCAGATCTTCGACGACCTGCGAGGTGCGCATCATCAGGTCCGCCTTGACACCGGGCCGGTCCTTGACGAACTCGGCGATCAGCTGCGGAAGGAAAAACCCCGACGAGGCGGGATGGCACGCGATGCGCAGATGCCCCCGATCTAGGGTACCAAACTCGGCCATCGTGCGCACGGTGCGGTCCATCCGCTCCAGTACCGCCTCGGCCTCCTCCAGGAAATAATGCGCCTCGGGCGACGGCACCAGCCTCCCATGCTCGCGGATGAAAAGGGAAAACCCCAGCTCTTTCTCGATATTCGAGATCATCGTGCTGACGGCGGGCTGCGTGCGCAGAAGCGTGCGGCTGGCCTCGGAAATCGAGCCGCTGCGCATGACTTCGCGGAATGTCTCAAGTTGCTTGAGCGTCAGATTGGGCAGCATGACTTAAATCTACTTTATGGATTCAATCATATTTTAAATTTGAATTTATAACCGGCGTCAAACGATACTGCCCCAACGTCACTCACTCCAGCGAGGCCTGATGGACCGTTTTGTCGCCATATTACTGACCAGCCTCATCTGCCTCGTGGCACTGGGCCAGTTCTTTCAGGTCATCACGCGCTACGTGCTGCAGATACCCGTGATGGGCCTTGAAGAGACGATGCTCTACCCGACCATCTGGCTCTATATCTTTGGCGCCATCAATGCCTCCCGCGAGAATACGCACATCCGGGCCAATGTGCTCGAGATCTTCATCACATCGCGCCGGGCACACACGATCCTGGCCATCGTCGGCGAGGTCATCAGCCTGATCGTCGGCCTCTGGATCCTGAGCTGGGCCTGGGATTACACGCGCTATGCTTGGCGGGTCTGGCGCGAGAGCCCGACCCTCTACATTCCGACCTTCTATTCCGACGTGGCCCTCGTGATCGGCGTGGCGCTGATGATGATCTACACCGCATGGCACCTTTCGCGGCATGTCATTGATTTGAAAAATGGATATTCCGCATGATCGAGATCGCCCTTCTGGCCATTGCCGTGCTGGTCATCACTCTGACCCTCGGCGTGCCGCTCCCCTACTGCTTTGGCGCGGCGCTGATGGTGATGTATTTCATCGGCGATGTGACCATGAAGGGCATGATGCTGTGGGGTGTCCAGCAGCTGGGCAACCCGATCTTGCTGGCAATCCCCCTCTTTGTGCTGGCGGGCACGATCATGTCCGAAAGCGGGATCGCGGCGTCGCTTTTACGCTTCGTCAATGCCTTCGTCGGCCATCTGCGGGGCGGCCTAGGCGTCGTCGCAGCTGTCAGCTGCGCGGTGATCGGCGCCATTTCCGGCTCGGGCCTGACCGGCATCGCAGCCATCGGCCCGATCCTGATCCCCGAGATGGAAAAGCGCGGCTATCCGCGTGAATATGCCACCGCGCTTATCGCCAATTCGTCGATCCTTGGTCTTCTGATCCCCCCTTCGGTGACGATGATCGTCTATGGCTGGGTCACCGACACGTCGATCCTCGCCTGCTTTCTGGCCACGCTCGGGCCGGGCCTGCTGATCATGTTCATGTTCTCGATCGTGAACCTCTGGATGAGCCGCAAGTTCAACCTGATCCTCGACGACAGGCCCAGCTTCACCGAGCTTTCGGGCGAAGTGGCCAGGCGCGGCATTCACGCCTTTCCGGCGCTCCTCATGCCGATCATCATCCTTGGCGGGATCTATGGCGGGATCATGACCCCGACCGAGGCGGCGGCTGTTGCGGTGATCTATGCCGTCCCCGTCGGCTTTCTGATCTATAAGGGCCTGCGCCTGTCGAACTTCCTCGAGGCAGGCAAGGAAGCGGCAACAGCCGTGGGCGCGATCATGTTCATGATCCTCTTCTCGATGATCCTCAGCCAGATGTTCGTCTATGAAAGCATCCCGCAGCAGATCGTCTCGTCGATCTTTGCCATCACCGAGAACAAGATCCTGCTGCTGATCTTCATCAACATCCTGCTCTTCCTCGTCGGGATGGTGGTCAACGACGTGACCGCGATCATCCTGATCGCGCCGCTTCTTCTGCCGCTGATGAATGCGATCGGGATCAGCCCGGTGCAATTCGCGGCCATCATGGGCGTCAACACGGCCATGGGCGGGGTCACGCCCCCCTATGCGTCGATCCTCTATCTCGGCGCGCGCATCGGCAAGGTGAAGGTCACCAAGGTGATCCCGCCCGCGATGTTCCTGATCGTCACTGGCTATGTGCCGGTGGTCTTCCTGACCTCGTTCTGGCCGGACCTCTCGCTCTATCTGCCGCGTCTTTTCGGCTACTGAACTGTCATCCACCCAACAAGAAACCAACAAGGAGGATTTTCCAAATGAAACATACATATCTTGCCACGGCCCTCGCCGCGCTGATGGTGGCATCTCCCGCCATCGCCGAGGCGCTGAAGATGAGCCATGTGCGTCCGCAGGACGCGACCATCGACGTCGAATTGCGCGCGTTTGCGGCTGACGTGTCCGAAGCGACCGGCGGCGATGTCGAGATCCAGCTGTTCCCGGCCTCGGCCCTTGGCGACTATACCGCCGTGCAGGAGCGCATCAGCGTCGGCGCGCTCGACATGGCGACCCAGCCTGCGGCAGCGGCCGCCGACCGGCGCATGCAGATCTCATCCTTTCCCTATCTGGCCGAAACATGGGATCAGGCCCGCGCGATCTATGGCCCGGGCGGCGTGGTGCGCGACGTGATGACCGGCCTTTATTCCGAGCAGGGCATCACCATGCTGGCGGCCTATCCGGTCTATTTCGGCGGCATCGCCCTCAATGTCGAGAATCCGAACCCCGCGAGCACCGAGCCGAACAGCATCAAGGTGCGCGTGCCGGGCATCAAATCGTTCCAGCTGACCGGCGAGGCGCTTGGCTACATCCCGTCGCCCATTCCCTTTTCCGAGGCGTTCACCGCCGTGCAGACCGGCGTCGTTGACGGCGTGATCGGGTCGGGCGCGGAAGGCTATTATGCCTCGTTCCGCGACGTGACCAAGACCTACATCCCCGCCAATACCCATTTCGAGGTCTGGTACATGATCATCTCGGATGAGAGCATGGCGAGCCTCTCGGACGAGGATCAGGCCGCGCTGCGCGAGCAGGCCGAAGCCTTCGAGGCAACCCGCTGGACCGTGGCCGAAGAAGATCAGGCGCGCAACGAGCAGCGCCTTGTCGACGAGCTGGGCGCGACCGTCGCCGAGCTGTCGGACGAGGACCTTGCCGCCATGTCGGCCAAGGTGCGCGAAACCGTATGGCCCGTCGTGCTCGAAGATGTGGGCGCCGAATGGGGGCAGGATATCCTCGATCAGGTTTCTGCCCCATCCAACTGAAACGGTGATCGGGGCAGCGCATCCGCGCGGCCCCGGCCCATACACCCCGAGGCGGGCTCATGACGTCTGACTATGTGATCATCGGCGGCGGCATCGTGGGCCTCTCGACTGCGTGGGGCCTGCTGAAGCGGGGCCTGCGCGTCACTGTCCTTGACGGCGGCGACGGCGATTTCCGGGCGAGCCGAGGCAATTTCGGCCTTGTCTGGGTGCAGTCCAAGGGCATGAACCAGCCACGCTATGCCCAATGGTCGCAGGCCTCCGCCGCCGCCTGGGCGGATTTCGCCGCCGAACTGGCCGATGCCACCGGGCAGGGCGTGGGCCTCGAGCAACGCGGCGGGTATGACCTGCATTTCTCCGAAGAGACACTGGAGGCGACCGTCGCGAAATACGAGGGCCTCAAGGAAAAGCTGGGTGGCGATTACCCTTTCGAGGTGCTGGGCCATAACGCGCTGCGCCGCGAAGAACCCGAGATCGGCCCCAAGGTGGTCGGTGCGATCCTGCATCATCAGGACGGCCACGCGAACCCGCTCAAGCTCTTGCGGGCGCTTGCCGATGATGTGCGCCGCCGTGGTGGCCGGGTGCTCAATGGCAAGCAGGTCACCGATATCGCCAAGCCGGACCTCTTTCGCATCACCTGCGCCGACGGCACCATCACGGAGGCGCGCAAGCTGGTCCTCTCGGCGGGTCTCGGCGCGATGACCCTCGGGCCGAAGCTGGGCTTCAAGGCGCCGATCCGTCCCCAGAGGGGGCAGGTGATGATCACCGAAAAGCTGCCCAAGCTGATCAACCGCCCGTCCCTGATCGCGCGGCAGGTCGACGAGGGCGGCATCCAGATCGGCGCGACGAACGAAGAGGTCGGCCTTGACGACCGCGTGACGCAGCCGGGCCTCGCCCAGTTGGCGTCAGATGCAATCGCAGCCTACCCGGTGCTGGCCCGTGCGCAGCTGGTGCGCAGCTGGGGCGCGCTGCGGATCCTGTCGCCCGATGGCCTGCCGATCTACCAGCAAAGCGAGACAATGCCGGGCGCCTATCTGGTGACCTGCCATAGCGGCGTCACATTGGCCGCCGCACATGCGAAATTCCTGCCGGACTGGCTGGAGCAGGCCGAGACGGCCCCCGATCTGGAGGTATTCAGTGAAAACCGCTTCGCCCTATCGTGAATTGATCCCGTCCGGCGCAACGGTGCCCGTGCGCTTTGACGGAACCGCGCTGATGCTGCCCGAGGGCGAGAACCTGGCCGCCGCGCTGCTGGTGGCCGGCATCCTGCCCTTTCGCCATACGCCCGTGTCGGGAGCGCCGCGGGGTCCATTTTGCATGATGGGCGCATGCTATGACTGCCTTGTCCAGCTGGACGGCAGGGCACAACAGGCCTGCATGCTGCGCGTTGTGCCGGATATGGAGATCGCCATGCCGCCCGCCGGGGAGGCTCGCAATGCATGAGGCGGACCTGATCGTCATCGGCGCCGGCCCCGCCGGAATGGCCGCCGCCGGGCGCGCCGCAGATTGCGGGCTGTCGGTTCTGCTTCTGGACGAGCAACCCAGCGCGGGCGGACAGATCTACCGGGACGTCGAGCGGGCCAGCGGCAGCCGCGGCCATATCCTGGGCCGCGATTTCAGCGAAGGGCTGGCGCTGACCCAAGATCTTGCGCGCGATGGCATCACCCATCTGCCGGGCGCGGTCCTGTGGCAGATCGAGGAGGGCAATCGCGTCGTGTTCAGCCAGAATGGCAAGGGAGGAATCGCCACTGCGCGGCGCATCCTGCTGGCAACCGGCGCGCTCGAGCGGCCAATGCCGGTGCCGGGCTGGACCCTGCCGGGGGTGATGACGGCAGGCGCAGCTCAGATCCTGCTCAAGCAATCGGGCGTCGTCTGCAGCGATGCCGTCCTCGTTGGATCGGGTCCGCTGCTGTATCTGCTGGCGGCGCAGATGGTGCGCGCCGGAACCTCGCCAAGGGCGCTGGTCGAGACGCAGACCCCGCGCGATCTGGCAGGTGCGATGCGGCATCTTGGCGGCGCCCTGCGCGGCTGGCGCTATCTGGCCAAGGGCGCCGGCCTGCTATGGGAGCTACGCCGCGCAGGCGTTACCCGCCACACCGGCGCGACAGAGATTGCCATCGAAGGCGATAGCGCCGCCAAGGCCATCACCTTTCGCACGGGCGCCCGGCACCACCGCCTCGCCTGCCGCACGGTGCTGATGCATCACGGCGTCGTGCCCAACACGCAGGCCGCGCGCTCGGTCGGCATCCCCCATCTCTGGGATGCGGCGCAGCACTGCTTTGCGCCCGATATCGACGATTGGGGCCGCACCGTGCATGGGGATATCTTCATCGCCGGCGACGGGGCCGGGATCGGCGGAGCCAAGGCGGCGATTCTCGCGGGCTGGCTGGCCGCGCTCGGCATCGCGCAGGATCTGGGCAGGCTGACCGAGGCGGCCCGCGACACCGCCGCAGAGCCGATCCGCAAGCAGATGAAAGCCGAACGGGCCGCAAGGCCCTTTATCGACCGGGCCTACCCACCCTACGCCGCGGCCATCGCCCCGGCCGACGGCACCATCATCTGTCGCTGCGAGGAAGTGACGGCTGGCGACATCCGGCAGATGGCGCAGTTGGGCTGCCGCGGACCGAACCAGACCAAGGCATTCGGGCGGCCCGGCATGGGCCCGTGCCAAGGCCGCTACTGCGGCCTGTCCGTGACGCAGATTCTGGCAGACACGCACGCGATGACACCCGATGACGTTGGATATTACCGCATCCGCGCGCCACTCAAACCCGTCACCTTGGGGGAAATCGCCGATACAGCATCCAAGGACGAAACGGACGTTCCAATTGGCCCGCTGGCAGGCTGACCAACGGTGACTGACAGTCTGACGGAGCGCGACGCCTATTTCGGCAACATGTAGAATTCCTCGCGGGCGATCTTGCCGTCCTCGACGGTATACACTGCGATTTCACGCAGTTTCATCTGCTTGCCGGTTTCCTTTTGCGTCACCTCGGCGTCGAAGCGCACTGCAAACCGGTTGGGCGGATGCACATAGGGCCCATCAGCCTCGATCTTGTGGATCTCATGCGTTCTCGACCAATCTTCCCGTTTCGCCTTGATCGCGCCACGGCCCTTGGCAATCCGAACATCGCGGTCCGGCGGTATGACCGCCTCGACCGATTCCGCGTTTTCGGCATAGACCTCGTCGACATGCTCAATGCCGCGCCCATCCCGCATCGCCGCGACGAAGTCACGTCCGAGTTTAACCAGATTATCCATGCGAAGCCTCCTTTTCACTACCATAGAGCGTGGCACGGTTCGACGACGCACACTTTGACGGGGATCAAGCTACGCGCGGAAATCCGCCTTGTGGGGCGCCTAGCTCAGAGCGGTCAAAGCCGGGTTTCAACGTTTCTGCAGCCAGCCCTCCAGCGCCGCCAGCCCCTCATCCAGCCCCGTCCGGCCAAATCCGATTCGGAAACGATCCCGCGGCGTCTCGCCCAGATCCGAGCGATAGATCGTCGAGGGCAGAACCAGAACGCCCGCTTCCTCGACCAGCCGCCGGGCGAAATTATCGACCCCGTCAGATCCCAGATAGCGCGGATAGCCCATGCAGGAGCCCTCAGG
This sequence comes from Roseovarius roseus, assembly GCF_043355935.2. NCBI lineage: Bacteria > Pseudomonadati > Pseudomonadota > Alphaproteobacteria > Rhodobacterales > Roseobacteraceae > Roseovarius > Roseovarius roseus. The sequence continues at coordinate 167,537 of NZ_JBHFPE020000003.1, forward strand.
CCGGCGCCATTCGAAAAGCTCCGGATGCCTGGCAAAGAACGCATCCCATTTAGGCACGTTTTCGTCCACGATGGCATTGTTGCGGGCCAACAGCCGATCCCGCGCCTTGAGCGCGATGCGCGCCAGATGTTCGGATGGGCCGGAATTGCAGATCGAAAGGTAGTGCTTCATCCGCTCCATCCGGCTCAGCACGTCGCGGTCCTGACACGCGATCCAGCCGATGCGCAGCCCCGGCAGCCCGTAGGATTTGGACATCACGCCAAGGCTCAGCCCCCGCTCATACTCATCCGCGACAAAGGGCAGATGCTGCGCACCCGAGGGGCCCAGCCCGTGGAAAATCTCATCATGCAGGATCCAGATCCCGTGGTGGCGGCAGAGATCGATCAGCGCGTGGTAACGGTCTAACGCCAAGATCGCGCCGGTGGGATTATGCGGAAAGTTGATGGTCAGCAGCTTGGTATTGGGACGGATCGCGGCCCGGATCCGGTCGATATCCAGCGACCAGTTGTCATCCGGGTCCAGCGGCACGCCCGTCGCCTCGCAAATCAGCAAGGGCAGCGTTTCATGCGATTGGTAATTCGGTGTGATGACAATGGCGTGATCGCCCTTGGATAGCAGCACGTTGTTCGCGGCAAAGATGCCCTCGCTCGCCCCGGCAAAGCACAGAATATCATCCGCCGTCTGCCGCGCATAAGTCTGCGCAATGGTGTCCCTCAACGCGGGCATGCCCCATGTCTCGGTATAGCCCAGCCACATCGTCTCAAAGGCTGCGCGATCCTCATCGCTGGCCATCGCCAGCAGGTCGGGCAGCGCCACGCTTTCGGCGTCTGATGCCGTCAGATGATACCGCGCGCTGAACTCCCACTTGGCAAAATGCGTCTCGAGGCGAAAATCGGGCAAACTGGTCATGAAGCCTCCTCTGCTGGCGATGATCCGCTGATGCGGGGGCCCGGTATGTGATCCGGATGTCGGCAAACTGCGTATCCAGTGGTGTAGTCATAACAAGGGAGTGTTGTCATGCGTTCTGTCACATCCGCCGCCTGCATATTGTCCTTCGGGCTGATCACAGCGCCCGTGGCCGCGCAGGCGTTCGAGCAGATCACCACGCGCGACGCCTTTGTCGCCGCCACCTCCGGGCGCGATCTGACGCGGCTGGGCATTTCGGTCGCCGTCTCGCCCACGGGCGAGATCAAGGGCCGCGCCTTTGGCTATTCCGTCACCGGCGCCTGGAACTGGCAGAACGGCTATTTCTGCCGTGACCTTTATTGGGGCGGCGACCGCCTCGATCCCAATTGTCAGGCGGTGCGGATCAAAGGGGACACGATCCGCTTCATCTCGGATCAGGGGACGGGGCAGAGCGCGGATCTGACGCTCAGATAGGCTCTAATCCGCCATTTTATGGAAATGATGGGTCGGGCCGTGACCCTGTCCCACGTCCAGCTTTGTCGCCCCTGCGATTGCGTCGGTGATGTAGGTCTTGCTCCGCGTAACGGCGGATTTCAGATCATGCCCGGCCCCCAGATGGGCCGCGATGGCCGAGGATAGGGTGCAACCCGTCCCGTGGGTGCTGTGGCTGTCGATGCGCGCGCCGTCCAGCCATTCTGCGCCGCCGGAATGCAGGAGCAGATCGGGGCTTTCCACGCCGCCCAGATGACCGCCTTTCATCAGGACCGCCTGCGCGTCCAGACCCATGAGGCGCAAGGCGTGCTCTAGCATCATGTCCTTGTCCCGTGCCTCGCCGATTTGCAGCAGGTCCGCCGCCTCTGGCAGATTCGGCGTGATTACCGCCGCCATCGGCATCAAGAGTCGTCGCAGTGCATCGACGGCTTCCGCCGCCAGCAGGCGGTCGCCCCCCTTTGCCACCATCACGGGGTCCAGCACGATCGGCGCATCCAGACCGCTCAGCGCATCCGCTACCGCGCGGATGATCGCGGCATTCCCCAGCATTCCGATCTTGACCGCGTCGATGCGGATATCGCTGCGAATGGAAGCAATCTGCGCGGTGATGATGCCCGGCTCCATCAGCTGCACCGCCTGAACCCCGCGCGTGTTCTGTGCCGTCAGCGCGGTGATCGCGGCCATGGCATAGCCGCCATTGGCGGAAATCGACTTGATATCCGCCTGAATACCCGCGCCGCCCGACGGGTCGGACCCCGCGATGGAAAGGATGTTGGGGATCATGGCTGTCTCCACGCCTCGATCAGGGCGCGCGCCGCGCCCTCCATGTCATCCGCCCGTGAGATGGCCGAGACTACGGCAATCCCCGCCGCGCCGATTGCGCGCAACGCCGCTGCATCTGCCTGTTTGATTCCCCCAATGGCAACGCAAGGCAGGGGCGCCGCCGCGATCAGCCGGGCCATGCCGTCCATCCCGAGGGGCTGCGCCGCATCCGGTTTGGTCGCCGTGGCACGCAGCGGGCCGGTGCCCAGATAATCGACCTTATCCACCGGAATAGAGCCGAGTTGTGCCTCCGTCTCGACCGAAAGGCCGAGGATCATGTCCGTCCTGATCGCGGCGCGGATGGCGCTGATATCGCCGTCACCCTGCCCCACATGCAGCCCATCGGCCCCGATGCGCCGGGCAATCTCGACCCGGTCATTGATGATCAGACGTGCACCCGCCGCGCGGGTGATCTTCAGAAGAGCGCGTGCCTCATTTTCGAAGGCAGCGTCGCTGGCGTCCTTGTCACGTAGCTGGATCATCCGCACCCCGGCGGCGAGCGCCGCGCGCACCTGATCGGCAACAGGGGCCAAAGCCCCTGCATCCGTGACGAAATAGACCGGCCCCAGATCGCTTGGCGTCACCCTCATACCGCCTCGATCCGCGCGCGGGCGGTCACATCCTCGGGCGACAGCACATAAAGCGCGTCGATGAACGCGGTCTGAAAGCTGGCCGGCCCAGCGGCTTTTTCGCCCGCGATGTCGCCCGCGACCGCGTAATAGGCCAGCGCGGCGACGGTGGCAGGCAGCGCGGGCTGATCCACGGCAAAGGCCGCAACGATCCCGGTCAGTGAGCAGCCCATGACGGTGATGCGCGGCATCAGCGCATGGCCGCCCGCAACGCGCCAGGCGGCCTCGCCATCGGTGACGAAATCCACCTCACCGGTCACCGCCACGACACCGCCCGTCTGCCGGGCCAGCGCGCGCGCCGCATCCTCGGCATCGCTGACCGCATCGGCGCTGTCGGCGCCCTTGCCCGCCGCCGCAGATCCGGCCAATGCGATGATCTCGGACGCGTTGCCGCGAATGATGCTGGGCTTCAGCGCCAAGAGGCGCGCCCCCGCATCGCGGCGCAGCGCGGTTGCGCCCACGGCGACGGGGTCCAGCACCCATGGCTTGCCCGCCGCACCCATCACGCCGGCAGCGGCCTCCATCGAGCGGACCCAAGCCGGATCGAGCGTGCCGATATTGATGCTGAGCGCGTCGGCGAGGCCCGCGAACTCCGCTGCCTCGCCCTCGTCATGCGCCATGGCGGGGCTACAGCCTGCCGCCAGCATGATATTGGCCATGACGTTCATCGCGACATAATTGGTGATGTTCTGCACCAGCGGCGCGCGGGCGCGCATCTGGGCCAGGTAGTCTCCGGCGTTCTTCATCGGGATCCCCCTTTGTTGCGGGCGGGGGCGGGCCACGGGCCGGGCGCGGATTTGCCCGGTCTCAGCGCAACTTCCTCCGCCGGCATGATCCGGTTCAGGTTCGAAGGGTGCATCTCAGCCCGGCTTTCGCGGGCGCCCCTGTTACGTGGGTCACGTTGATCGCCGGGCGCGGCGCCGTCAAGCCATCAGAAGTCGATGGCGATGCCCTTCTTTTCCCAATCGCCATAGCGAACGGCCTCCAACCCTTCCTTGCGACCGCCCAGCTCTTTGGGCAGTTCGGTTTTCTCGGCCTTGAGACGGCGCTCTTCGGCCTCGGCCAGCGCACGTTGCGCGGCCGGAGGAAGATCGGGGCGGGGATGGGTGCTGTCGGTCATGGCATGGGTTCCTTTGAAGCCGTGCCCCTGATATACGCCGCCGTCGCCATTCAGCAAGGATTTGCCATGACCGCCTCGTCCAAGCCCGCGTCGCCGCGCGCCGCCGCCGCCCAACTGCTGGACCAGATCCTGGGCGAGCATCGCCAGATGGCGGACCTGCTGGCCACCGGCGCGCTGGACCGGCTGGAGGCACCTGACCGGGCCCGCGCCCAGCGCCTTGCCACGCAGACCCTGCGCAGCATTGAGCGCGCGGACAAGATACTGGCCAAACACCTGCGCAAGCCGCCCCCGCTGACGGTGCGCAACATCCTGCGCCTCGGCACGGTCGAGCTGTGCCAAGGGGGTGACGCGCACGGTGTCGTGAATGAATGCGTCCAGATGGCCGCCAGCAACAAACGCTTTGCCAAGCTGAAGGGGCTGGTCAATGCCGTGCTGCGCAAGGTCGCCGCCGATGGGCCTGCCGAATGGGCGATCCTGCGGGTGCCACACCTGCCCAAATGGCTGCGCAGTCCCTTGTCAGACGCATATGGCGCCAAGTCCGTCGCAGCCTTCGAGGCCGCGCATCTTGCCGGTGCCCCGCTCGATCTGACGCCCAAGGGCGATGCCGCCGCGCTGGCCGAGGCGACGGGCGGCATGCTTATGCCCACCGGATCGGTGCGGATTGAGAACGCAGGCCAGGTCAGTGCGCTGCCCGGTTACACCTCGGGCGATTGGTGGGTGCAGGACGCCGCCGCAGCAATCCCGGCGCGTGTGCTGGGCGCGACCACCGGCGAGGCGGTGCTGGACATGTGCGCGGCACCCGGCGGCAAGACGCTGCAACTGGCGGCGACGGGCGCGGATGTCACCGCGCTTGATATCTCGGATGCGCGGATGGCCCGCGTGCGCGAGAACCTTGGCCGCACGGGCCTCGGCGCCGCGCTCGTCACCGGCGACGCGCTGACCCATGAGGGGCAATATGACGCCATCCTTCTGGATGCGCCCTGCTCGGCCACCGGCACGATCCGGCGGCATCCGGACCTGCCCCATGCGCGGGACGGCTCGGAGATCGGCGATCTGATCGCGCTGCAATCGGCCATGCTGGACCACGCGCTGAGCCTGCTGAAACCGGGCGGGCGGCTGGTCTATTGCACCTGCTCACTGCTGCCGGATGAGGGCGAATGCCAGGTCGAGGACGCGCTGGCCCGCCATCCGGGCCTGACCGTGGACGCCGGCGCGCTGGACCTGCCGGGCATTGACCCCGCCTGGCTGACCGAAGAAGGCGGGCTGCGCCTGCGCCCCGATTACTGGGCCGAGATCGGCGGCATGGACGGGTTTTACATCGCCCTGCTGCGCCGCTGACGCGATTTTCGCAATCCTTCGGTGACTTGGGCACAGGCCCGCGATAAGCTGCGCGCGAAAAGGCGCCGGTGAAGAGCGCCCTAAAGCGAGGCGAGCATCGACGCATATGGCACCTGCGGGCACATTCCGCGCGAAATGGACGAGGCTGCAGAACCGCATTGCCGCGCGGCGTGCGGCATGGGCGCAGCCCGCCACGGCCTTTGTCTCATCGCCTGAACCGCGCACGATTGGAAGCTTTGCAAGGGGTCGCCAGCTCTCGGCGGGGAACTTCATGTTCGCGGGGCATCTGGTGCAGAAGCCGGATGTATGCATCTGGTACATCACCGCGCCCGATGCGGCCTTCGAGGCGGAGATGCACGGCTTCGGCTGGCTCGACGATCTGGCCGCGGCGGGCGATGCGGCGGCGCGCAGGGCCGCACAGGACTGGACCCAGGGCTGGATCGCCCGCTATGGGGCGGGGCGCGGCCCCGGCTGGACGCCCGACCTGACCGGGCGGCGCGTGATCCGCTGGATCAACCACGCCCTGTTCCTGCTGGCCGGGCAGGACCGCGGGGCCTCGGACGCTTTCTATCGCTCGCTGGGCCAACAGACGCTCTTTCTTGGCAAACGCTGGCACGGGGCCTCGCCTGGTCTGCCGCGCTTCGAGGCGCTGACGGGCCTCATCTATGCCGGGATCGCGCTGGAGGGAATGGGCAGCTATGCCCCCACCGCCGCAAGGGCCTTGGAGCGCGAATGCGATGCGCATATCGGCGCCGAGGGCCATCTGGTCACCCGCAACCCCGAGGAATTGCTGGATGTCTTTACCCTGCTGACATGGGCCGCCGAGGCGCTGGCCGAGGCCGGGATCGACGCGCCATCGCTGACCGCGGCCACGGCGCGCATCGCGCCCACCTTGCGCACGCTGCGGCATGCCGATGGGGGCCTTGCGCGGTTCCACGGCGGCGGGCGCGGGCTTGAGGGGCGGCTGGACACCGCGCTGGCCGCCAGCGGCGTCAAGACGCGGCGCGAAGGCGGGCTGGCGATGGGATATGCGCGGCTGAGCGCCGGGCGCACCTCGGTCATCATTGACGCCGCGCCGCCGCCCACGGGCGCGGCCTCGGCGGGCGCCCATGCCTCGACCATGGCGTTCGAACTGACCTCGGGCCGCCGTCCGGTCATCGTGAATTGCGGCTCGGGCGCCAGTTTCGGCGCCGATTGGCGGCGGGCAGGCCGTGCCACACCCTCGCACAGCACTCTTGTCGTCGACGGCGCATCCAGCGCGCGGTTGGGCCCCCCAGGCGCCGAGGCGGAATGGCTGAGCCAGGCGCCGCGCCATGTGCCGGTGCAAACAAGCCACGCCTCGGATGGGGTGCGATTCGAGGGCGGGCATGACGGCTATGTCCGCCGCTATGGCCTGACCCATGCGCGCACCATCGAAATGACCTTCGACGGGCGCGGCGTCGCGGGCGAGGATATGCTGCTGTCCATAAGCCCCGAGGACAAGCGGCAGTTCGATGCCGCGATGGACCGCACGCGCATGCAGGGCGTGCCCTACCAGATCCATTTCCACCTTCACCCCGAGGTGGACGCGAATGTCGATATGGGCGGCTCGGCGGTCTCAGTGGCCCTGCGCAGCGGCGAGATCTGGGTTTTTCGCACCGATGCGCGTGCGAAAATCACGCTGGAGCCATCGGTTTATCTGGAAAAATCGCGGATCAAACCGCGTGCGGCCAAACAGATAGTTTTATCCGGGCGCGCGCTGGAGTATGCGGGCCGCATCAGATGGTCGCTGGCCAAGGCACAGGACACCCCGATCAGTATTCGCGATCTGGCGCAGGACGCGCCCTATCCCGAGCTGGACGGTGACCAGGATGATGACTGACACGCCACAACGCAGGATCGCCCCATGACCGATATCGCCCCCATCCGCCGCGCCCTTCTGTCCGTCTCGGACAAGACCGGGCTGATCGACCTCGGGCGCGCGCTGTCCGAGCGTGGGGTAGAATTGCTCAGCACCGGCGGCAGCGCCAAGGCATTGCGCGATGCGGGGCTGGAGGTGCGCGATGTGGCTGACGTGACCGGCTTTCCCGAGATGATGGACGGGCGGGTGAAAACGCTGCACCCCGCCGTGCATGGCGGCCTTCTGGCGCTGCGCGACAACCCCGATCATGTGAAAGCGATGGACGAGCACGGCATCTGCGCGATCGATCTGCTGGTCGTCAACCTCTACCCGTTCGAGAGCACCGTCGCCGGCGGCGCGGACTACGACACCTGCATCGAGAATATCGATATCGGCGGCCCCGCGATGATTCGCGCGGCGGCCAAGAACCACGGCTTCGTCAATGTCGTCGTGGATGTCGAGGATTACGCCCCCCTGCTGGAGCAGATGGAGGCAAATGACGGTGGCACCACGCTGGCCTTCCGCCAGAAACTGGCGATGACCGCCTATTCGCGCACCGCCGCCTACGATTCCGCCGTCAGCACCTGGATGGCCGCACAGCAGGGCGACGCCTCGCCGCGCCGCCGGACCGTCGCAGGCTCGCTGGCGCAGGTCCTGCGCTATGGCGAAAACCCGCACCAGTCGGCCAGCTTCTACCTCGATGGCAGCGCGCGGCCCGGTGTCGCGACCGCCAAGAAGCTTCAGGGTAAGGAGCTGAGCTACAACAATATCAACGACACCGACGCGGCGTTTGAGCTGGCCAGCGAATTTGCGCAAGCCGATGGCCCCGCCTGCGCCATCATCAAGCACGCCAATCCCTGCGGCGTGGCCCGCGCGGCCACGCTGAAAGAGGCCTATAGCCGCGCCTTTGATTGCGACCGCACCTCAGCATTCGGCGGGATCATCGCCCTCAATCAGCCGCTGGATGGCGCCACCGCCGAGGAAATCGCGCAGATCTTTACCGAGGTCGTGATCGCCCCCGGCGCGGACGCCGACGCGCGCCGCATCTTCGAGGCGAAAAAAAACCTGCGCCTTCTGATCACCGAAGGCATGGCCGACCCGCGCGAGGCCGCGCAGACGATCCGGCAGGTGTCGGGCGGCTACCTGATGCAGGACAAGGATAACGGGCATATCGGGCCGGATGATCTGAAGGTCGTGACCAAGCGCCAGCCGACCGAGGCCGAGATGGCAGACATGCTGTTTGCCTGGAAAGTCGCCAAGCACGTCAAGTCGAACGCCATCGTCTACGTCAAGGATGGCGCCACCGTCGGCGTCGGCGCGGGCCAGATGAGCCGGGTCGACAGCTGCCGCATCGCCGCGCGCAAAGCCCAGGACATGGCCGATGCGCTGGGCCTGCCCGAGCCGCTGACCAAGGGCAGCGTCGTGGCCTCCGACGCGTTCTTTCCTTTCGCCGATGGCCTGCTGACAGCGGCCGAGGCAGGCGCGACCGCCGTGATCCATCCCGGCGGCTCGATGCGCGACGACGAGGTGATCGCCGCCGCCGATGAGGCCGGCCTGGCGATGGTGCTGACCGGTATGCGCCACTTCCGCCACTGATGCCGCTCCATCCTCGAAAGGGCGCATGACATGAAGACAGTTTTCTGGTCGGCCTTCTGGATCTTCCTGCTCGATCAGGCCACGAAATACCTGGTGGTCCATTGGATGAACCTGCGCGTGCTGGGCGCAATCGACGTCTGGCCGCCCTTCCTCAACCTGCGCATGGCGTGGAATTACGGCATCAATTTCGGCCTTCTGGCTGGCGACGCGCCCTATACGCGCTGGATCCTGATCGCCGTCGCAGTGATCATCTCGGGCGCGGTCCTGTGGTGGATCCGCCACGAGCCCGGCGGAAAATGGCAGAAAATCGCCGCGGGTTTCCTGATTGGCGGCGCTCTGGGCAATGTGATCGACCGGCTGCTTTACGGTGCGGTGGCGGACTTTCTCAACATGTCCTGCTGCGGCTTTTCCAACCCTTACGCCTTCAACGTGGCCGATATCGCCATCTTTGTCGGGGCCTTCGGAATGATCATTCTGAGCCCCGGCAAAAAGCCTGCGTGACCTCCCCGCGCGATTGCGTTAAACATCGCGCGACACTTTGTGAAAGAAGGGCCGATCCCATGCGCCGCAGCATCCTGGCACTTACCCTGATGACCCTCGCCATCGCCGCCTGCGGGCGCAGCGACGGCGCCCTGTCGCGCATCAAGAATGACGGCAACGGCCCGGACGAGTTTGCCGTTCTGCCGACAGCTCCGCTGCAAACACCCGAAAGCTACAACAACCTGCCACCGCCCACGCCGGGCGCGGCCAACCTCGTCGATCCCAACCCGCGTGCGGCAGGTGTCGCGGCGCTCGGCGGCAATCCAGCCGCTACGGTTCCGAGCGGCCAGATCTCGGGCGCGGATGGCGGGCTGGTGAACCACACCAGCCGTTTTGGCGTTACGCAGGGCGTGCGCCGGGAGTTGGCAGTCGAGGATGCTGAAGTGCGCCGCCGCCATGGCCGGGTCAACATCTTCAACCTTGGCCCCAATGACGACTATACCGCAGCCTACAAGAAACAGTGGCTCGACGGCCAGGCAGAACAGCAGCGCCTAATGCAGCGCGGCATCGTCACCCCGTCCGCGCCGCCGGCCCAGTAATCTAGGCCCACGCATCAGCGCCCCGGCCACATGGCACGGGGCGCTTGTCATTTGAGGCCCGCGCGATCACGGATCTGGCATCGCGGGTTGCACAGGGGGCAGCACAGCGTATCTATTTCCTGACACCAGCCGACACCATCCGGCATCCAGCCATAACCGGAGACCGCATATGCGCGCCTTGATGATCGCCCTGATGACCCTGTTGCCCGTTGCCTCAGTCGCGCAGGACACTGCTGCGGCCGGCACCGATGATGTGACCAGCTACACGCTGGACAATGGCCTGCAACTGGTCGTGATCGAAGATCACCGCGCGCCCGTCGTCACCCATATGGTCTGGTATCGCGCCGGATCGGCGGACGAGCCTCCGGGCAGCTCGGGCGTTGCGCATTTCTTGGAACACCTGCTTTTCAAGGGCACCGACACACTGGCACCGGGCGAGTTTTCGGCCACGGTTGCGCAGCAGGGCGGCAATGACAACGCCTTCACCAGCTACGATTTCACCGCCTATTACCAGCGCATCGCGGCCGACCGGCTGGAGCTGATGATGCAGATGGAGGCGGACCGGATGGTCAACCTCAAGCTGGACGAAGAGAATGTCGCGACCGAGCGGAACGTCATCATCGAAGAGCGCAACATGCGCGTCGAGAACAATCCCGGATCGCTCTTTCGCGAGCAGATGAGAGCGGCGCAATACCTGAACCACCGCTACGGCACGCCGATCATCGGCTGGCAGCACGAGCAGCCCGAATTGACGCTGCAGGACGCAGTGGATTTCTACACCACCTACTATGCGCCCAATGATGCCATCGTCGTGGTCGCAGGCGATGTCGTCCCCGAGGATGTGCTGGCCATGGCCAAGGAGCATTACGGCGCCATCCCGGCCAACCTCGACCTCCCCGAGCGGATACGCCCGGAAGAGCCGCGCCAGATGGCCGAACGCCGCCTGACGATGGAAGACCCGCGCGTCCCGCAGCCCTACCTCACACGCACCTATCTTGCGCCCGAGCGGGACAGCGGCGATCAGGACAAGGCCGCCGCGCTGACCGTGCTGGCCGAGATCCTTGGCGGCGGCACCACGTCACTCATGGCCGAAAAGCTGCAATTCGACGCGCAGATCGCGGTGCAGTCGGCGGCTTGGTATGACGGCGTCTCGCTGGACGAGACCACCTTCACCCTTCTGGTCGTGCCCGTGCCCGGCGTCACCCTGCCCGAGGCAGAGGCGGCGATGGATGAGGTGGTGCAAGGCTTCATGCAGAATGGCGTCGATGCCGATCAACTGGAGCGTATCAAGATGCAGATGCGCGCTGCGCAGATCTATGCGCGAGACGACGTCAACGGGCTGGCCAACCGCTATGGCGGGGCGCTCGCCTCGGGCCTGATGATCGAGGATGTGCAGGACTGGCCGAACGTGCTGCAAAACGTCACCGCCGAGGATGTGATGCAGGCCGCGCGCGATGTCTTCCAGCCCCGCAACTCGGTCACCGGCTATCTCAGCGCCCCCGAGGCCGAAACCGCCGCGGTAGGTGCCTCAAGCGCCGCTGACGGCGACCCCGCCATTGCCGACACTGCCACGACGGAGACCACTCAATGATCCGCAGCACCATCGCCCGCTTTATCCTGCCTTGCCTGACGGCGCTTGCCTTTGTCCTGCCCGCCATCACCCTGCCGGCCCATGCCGAGATCGAGGTGCAGGATCTGGGCACGCCCGGCGGCGTCGATCTGTGGCTGGTCGAGGATCACACCATCCCCTTCGTTGCGCTGGAAATGCGGTTTCGCGGCGGCGCGTCGCTGGATCAGCCCGGCAAGCGCGGCGCGACCAACCTGATGACCGGCCTTCTGGAGGAGGGCGCGGGCGACATGGACAGCCGCGAATTCGCCCGCCAGGCCGAGGCGCTGGCCGCCTCCTTCTCCTACGGGACGGGCGATGACGCGATCAGCGTCTCCGCGCGGTTCCTTAGTGAAAACCGCGATGCGGCGGTCGAGCTGCTCCGCCAGAGCCTTGTCGAGCCTGCCTTCAACCAGAAATCCATCGACCGCGTGCGCGGCCAAGTCCGCGCGAACATCGAAGGCGACGAGAAGGATCCGCGCTCCATCGCGGGCCGCACGTTCGACGCGCAGACCTTCGGCGATCACCCCTATGCCACCTTCAAGGACGGCACGCTCGAAAGCATTGCGGGCCTCACCCGCGACGATATCGTGGCCGCCCACCGTGCCGCGCTGGTGCGCGACCGTCTCTATGTCGCCGCCGTCGGCGATATCACAGCGGAGGAGTTGACCCAGCTGGTCGAAACCCTGACCGAGGGGTTGCCGCAATCGTCCGATATCCCGCTGCCCGGCCCCGCCGACGTCACCCTGCCCGGTGGCACCAACGTGGTCGAATACGATACGCCCCAATCCGTGGTAACCTTCGCGCAGCCCGGTATCGACCGCGACGATCCCGATTTCTTCGCCGCCTACCTGCTGAACCAGATCCTGGGCGGCGGCGGTTTTGAGAGCCGCCTGATGAACGAAGTGCGCGAAAAGCGCGGTCTGACCTACGGCGTCTACTCCTACCTCGTGGACCGCGACGGCGCGCAGCTCTGGCTGGGGCAGGTCGCCTCTGCCAATGACCGCGTAGCGACGGCCATCGACGTGATCCGCGATGAATGGGCCAAGATGCGCGATACCGGCGTCACCGAGAAAGAGCTGGAGGATGCCAAGACCTACATGACCGGCGCCTACCCGCTGCGCTTTGACGGCAATGCACCGATCGCCAATATCGCCGTCGACATGCAGACCGAGGGCCTGCCGACCGATTACATCGCCAATCGCAACGATAAGGTGAACGCGGTCACACTGGACCAGATCAACCGCGTCGCGCGCGAATTGCTGGACCCCGAAAAGCTGAGCTTCGTCGTCGTCGGCAAACCCGAAGGCCTGTCCGAATAGGGCGGCCCTTCAGGCTTTTTTTGGGAAAAATACCCAAAGACCAGCAGGTGATGCTGGGTCTAGACGCCCAGATAGTGCGCCGCTACCGACCTGTCGGCGCGCAATTCCGTGGCCGAAAGGACTGCGCCGCCGCGCCCGTTCTCGATAAACGCCACGCGGTCGGCCACCTCCAGCACCGCCTCCATGCGCTGCTCGACCAACAGGACGGCGACGCCCTCGGCCCGCATCCGCACCACGACCTCCTGAATTGCGCCTACCATCGAGGGCTGAAGCCCCTCGGTCGGCTCGTCGAGAAGCAGCGCCTTGGGCCGCAGACAAAGCGCGCGGGCGGTGGCCAGCATCTGCTGCTCGCCCCCCGAGAGTGTCTGCGCAGGCTGGCGATACCGCTCTCGCAGGCGCGGAAACAGCTCCAGCACTTCCTCCAGAACCTCCGGCGGGCTTTGCCGCGCACGCATCCCGATCTCAAGGTTCTGCGCCACGGTCAGCCCGGCAAAGAGCCGGCGCCCCTGCGGCACATAGCCGATCCCGGCGCGAGGCACATGATGCGCGGGCAGTGCGCTGACCTCGGTGCCATCCAGCATCACGCGCCCGCCCATAAGCGGGATCAACCCCATGATGGCGCGCATCGCCGTTGTCTTGCCCGCGCCATTGCGGCCCATCAGGCACAGGATCTCGCCCGCAGCAACGGCCAGCGACAGCTCGCGCAGCACCTGCGCCGCGCCATATCCGGCACTGATCCGCTCCACCCCCAGCATCATGGACCCCCCAGATAGGCGGCCTGCACGGTCAGATCGCCGCGCACCTCGTCCGGCGTGCCCTCGAACAGCAGCGCGCCAGCCGACAGCACACTGACCCGGTCCGCCAGCGCCATGACGACATCCATGTTGTGCTCGATCAGAAGGATCGTGGTTCCCCCGGCCAGTTTGCGCACCAGATCCTTGAAGGCCGCGATTTCGGGCTCGGACAGGCCCTGCGTCGGCTCGTCCAGGATCAGGAGGCGCGGCGCACCGACCAGCCCCATCGCGATCTCGAGCAGCCGCTGGTGGCCATAGCTCAGATCGCCGGCCAAGGCATCGCGGTACTGCGCCAGACCTACCTGCTCCAAAGTGGCCTGCACGGCCCCCGGCACCTTGCCGGCCGCCATATGCGGGCGCGCGGCCAGCGCGATGTTTTCGGCCACCGGCAGGCGCGCGTAGATCGACGTGATCTGAAACGTATAGGCCATGCCCAGCCGCGTGCGCCGATGCGCGGGCAGCGCGGTGATGTCCTGCCCGTCGAAGATGACGCGCCCCGCGTCCGTCCCGATCCGCCCGCAGATCATGCCCACAAGCGTCGTCTTGCCCGCCCCGTTCGGCCCGATCAGCGCGCGGACCTCTCCGGCCGCGACCTCAAAGCTCACGTCATCCACGGCACGTACGCCGTCAAAACTTTTGGTCAGGCCCCGAAGCGACAGAAGGCTCATGGCAGCCATCCCCAGAGGCGGCGGCGCAGCTCGCCCATGATGCCCTGCGGCGCAAAGAGCGTCAGCAGAACCAGCGCCACCCCCGCGATCAGCATGTAGGCGGTCGTCACGCCCGAGCTGAGATCGATCAGGTAGAACATGAAGAGCGTGCCGATGAACGGGCCCAGCACCGTCCCGGCCCCGCCCAGCAGCACCCACAGAAGCGGCAGGATGGAATATTCGACCCCGGCAAAGCTGGCCCCGACATAGCCGAAGAGCAGGCCGTAAGCCGCGCCCGCAGCGCCCGAAATGGCACCCGATATGATGACGGCCACCAGCTTGATCCGGAACGTGTCATAGCCCAGCATCCTCGTGCGTGCCTCGTTCTCGCGGATCGCCACCAGCGTCCGGCCGAATGGCGCACGCACCAGAGCAAGGCAGATCGCCAGCACCGTAGCAAAGAGCGTCAGCGCCGCGAGGTAGCGGTTGCCCTCATCGCTAAGGTCGATGCCCCACAGCACCCGCGCGCCGCGCGCGATCACGATCCCCTCGTCGCCCCGCGTCCATTCGCCGAAGTAAAGCACCGTCAGATATCCCGCCTGGGCGAACATCAGCGTCACAATCATGAACGCGACCCCCGCCGTGCGCAGGGCCAGGGCGCCCAGCGCCGCGGCAACCAATGCACCGGCGGCAACGCCCAGCAGCATCGCGGGCGCCGCCCCCATGCCCAGATGCTGCACCGCCATCCCCATGCCATACATGCCCGCACCGAAAAGCAGCGCATGCCCAAGGCTGAGAAGGCCGGTATAGCCAAAGACGATGTTATACCCCATCGCGTAGCTGGCCAGCACCATGATCCGCGCGAGGTTGCCGTGATGATAGGCCGGCAGCACGAAATGCCCAAGCAGCAGCAGCGCTATCAGCCCGCCATGCAGCAGGGTGATCCGCGCACCCACACTCATACGCTGCGCGTGCCGAAAAGGCCCTGAGGCCGGAACACCAGCACCAGCGCCACCAGAAGCGTCGCGATGATCTTGGCCAGCGTGGGCGAGAAGAATACCGAGATGATCCCGTCGCTCAGCCCGATCAGGATGGCCGCGACCACCGTGCCCGGCAGACTGCCAAGGCCGCCGATGATGACCACGGTAAAGGCCAGCAGCAGCGGATCGGCTCCCATCAGGTAATGCGCCTGGCTGATCGGCACGACGAGCACGGCGGCCAGGGCTGCCAGCGCCGCGCCGATGCCGAAGACCATCGCATAGACCCTCTCGACCGGGATGCCGAAAGCGGTCGCCATGTCGCGATCCGCCTGCACCGCGCGCATGACGAGGCCGATGCGCGTGTGCGCCATCATCGTCCAGACGCCCAGCAGCACCGCCGCGCCCGCGCCGATCACCGCCAGCTTGTAACTGGTCGTCGCCAGCCCCCAGGGCCAGTAGAGCGCCAGCGCGCCGTCCTTCAGCTCGACCCACGGAATTGCCAGCCGTGTATTGAACGGCGCCTCCACGGGCCGCGCCTCGGGTCCGTAGCCCATCAGGGTCAGCTGCTGGATGATGTAGAGCAGTCCGATGGTGGCGACAATCGTGCGCTCGGGGTCATACTCCACACGCTTGAGAATGGTCATGTCGGCGGCCACGGCAATGGCGCCCACGATCAGCGGCGCCCCGACAAGGGCCATGGCAAAACCCAACGCCGGCGGCCCGCCCACTATCTGCGCGATCACCCATGCAAGAACCGCGCCCAGCATGAAGAACTCGCCATGCGCGATATTGACCACGCGCATGACACCAAAAACGAGGCTAAGCCCCACCGCCGTGAGCGCCAGCACCGAGGCCATGACAAGCCCCTCCAGCGTGGCCAGCATCAGGTAGGGGCCCAGCTCCACCTTAGGTTAGCCCGCCAGCTCGGCGCGGTGTGCCGCCACCAGATCGGCCACCGAGTGGAACATCATGTCATAGCTGGGCATATTGCCGGGGTTCATCGTGGCGCCGAACCCGTCCTTGTCATGTCGCCGATAGATCCAGCAATTGGCAAAGCCATGGCGGTTGGCTGGGCCGTGATCGTGAAACATGCTCTCGGCAGTATGGAGGATATCGCCCTTAGTCAGGCCCAGCCGCGCCATCTGCTCGATCATATAGTCGAAATTGCGCGGATCGGGTTTGTAGCTGCCCACATCCTCGGCCACGTAAGTGGCGGTAAAGGGGTGCCCCAGCTTGGCGTTGCTATGGGCGAAACTGGCATTGTCGACATTCGACAGCACGATCAGCTTGAAGTGATTTTTGAGATAGGCCAGCGCCTCGGCACTGTCGGGAAAGGCCGGCCAATGCTCGACCGAGCGGCCATAGACCTGCGCCTCTTCCCAGGATGCACTCAGCCCCCACTCCTCGGCCAGCCGCTTGTAAACGGTGGCCAGCACGTCGCGGTAATTCTTGGCCGGCGTCACGCGCTGGCACGTGCTCTCGTGAAAGGCATGCGCCTCGAGGATCGCATCGCGGCTGAGGTCCAGCTGATCGGTCAGCGGCGCCAGCCCGGCGATCATGCCGCTCTCCCAGTCGATCAGCGTGCCGTAGACGTCAAAGGTCAGCGCCTTGTAATCGCTCAGCTTCATGGTGACCCCCTCTGCCGGACGTCCGGCGCCCGTGTGCTACCTGCCAAAGATGCCCCGCAAACGGGCGGCACTGCCCCTGCCTAGAATGGCTGCTGCGTGTAGTCCACCTCGTCAGGATAGAGACCGGCATCGATACCCGCGGTATGAACCCGCACCAGCCGCCCGTTCTCGACGCGGCTGACATGCTGCTCGCTGAACACCTGGTGCGTGCGCCCGTTGAAGCGCATCGGCCCCTGCGGCCATTCGCGGCTATGGGGGATATCGGTCATCGCCTCGACCGCCTCGATCAGCGCGGCACGGTCCTGCGGTCCGCGATAACCGGCAGACTCCATCCCCATCTTGATCGCACTCAGCGTGGTCCAGCAGCCGAACATGTGGCCATAGGCCGACACGTCGCGCGGATCGTCAATCGCCGCGCCCTCGTCATTGACGCCGACGGCCGCGCGGTAGAACGCCTGCGCTTCGGTCTGGTCGGGCTGCGCATATCGGCACATGCCTTCCCAGAAATGCGACCCTTCAAGGAAATCGAGACCCGGACTGCCGATATCGATCGCCTCCAGACTGTCGACAAAACCAAAAAGCTCGGGGCCGGAGCCGCCAAAGAACTCGCCCATCTCCTTGACGAAGGTCAGAACCGACGGGCCGACCATGACGTGATAAACCACCTCGGTCTCACGCGGGATCTTTGGGAAATGGCGGGTAAAGGACGTCTCGGTTGGAGGAATGGCGATCTGCGCCAGGATTTCACCGCCCTGCTCCTCGATCGCCTGGCTAAAGTAGTCGCGGTGATCATGCCCGAAGGCGTAGTCGGGATAGATCATCGTGACCTTCTTGCCCAAATTCTCGGCGACAAAAGGCGCTACCGAAAGAACCTGGCTCTTCACATCCGTAATGCCGGGCTGGATCGTGTAGCGGTTCAGCATCCCGCTCGCCACGTGATGCCCCTCGGAGACCAAGAAATACGGCATCTTGAGCTCGCCCGCACGCGGAGCCGAGCCGATGACGACATGGCTGAACAGGGGACCATAGACGATATCGCATTTATGTTGATTTGCGAATTTCTCGATCAGCTCGGCACCCCGCTTGGGGTTGGTGCCGTCATCTTCGGGCACCAGCTCGACCATGCGGCCATTGATGCCGCCATTGTCGTTGATGAACTTGGCCGCCGCATTGCCGGTGCGCTCGTACCAGCGGCCATAGGCAGCGCCCACGCCAGTGCGGTGGATCTGAAATCCGATCTTGATCGGCTCGGCCGTCTGCGCATGGGTATAGCGCGCCCAGAGCGGCAGCGCGGCAGCCCCGCCCGCCAATGTCGTCAGCGCCTTGCGCCGGGTCAGGTTGCGTCCGGTCGTGGTCATGGCCATGCCCTCATCTAGCGGCGGGGGTCCCCGCCGATCCGGCGCGATCCTGCGAATATGAGGCCCGGTTGTCCAGCGATTTGCGCCGCCAAGGTAGAGTTCACCGCGCTATAACCTGATTTTTGCTGGTGAAAACGCCCAAATGCTCAACAGCGGGCCAAGATGCGCTTACTTGCCGAAAAAGCGGTTATAGAGCCAGTCGGGCCAGATCCGGCTGAACCGGAACAGGTAGCTGAAGAGGCGCGGGAAGTGGCGCACCGTCGCGCCGTCGTCATTCATCATCTCGAACATCTCCTGCGCCGCCTCGTCGGGGCTCATCAGGAAGGGCATGTTGAAGTCGTTCTTGTCGGTCAGCCGCGTCTTGATGAAACCGGGATTGGCGATCTGCACACGCACGCCCGTCTTGTAGAGATCGCATTGCATACTTTCGCCCAGCGCCATCACGCCCGCCTTGGAGGCCGAATAACCAATCGCCCCCGGCAGCCCGCGAAACCCCGAGAGCGATCCGGTCAACACGATATGGCCTGCATCCTTTGCGACCATCTTGGGCACGACCACCCCGCAGGCCCGCAGCGCGCCGACAAAGTTGATGTCGCCCATCGCCTCGGCTTGCTCGGCATCCCAATCCTGGGCGGGAAAGGGCCAGTAGACGCCAGCGGTGTAGACCATGCCGTCAATCTCGCCGACCTGCTCGGCGGCGTCCCGCACGCTTTGCAGATCCGAGACATCTACAGTGACCACATGGGCGCGGCCCGGCAGCGCCTCGGCCACCTCTTTCAGCTTGTCCTCGCTGCGGGACGACAGGATCAGTTCGGCCCCTGCGCGGCTCAGCTTGTGCGCCAGCGCCTCGCCCAGACCTTCGCTGGCCCCGATCATCCAATAGCGTTTTCCGGTCCAGTCGGTCATTCAGCGTCCATCCTTTTCATCGTGGCGACAAGCTCGGCCACCTTGATCCCGTATTTACGAAACTGGCTGCGATTGACGATGGTTCCGCCGGGGGCGAGGTACATCCAGTCCGTCACGGCCAGCACATGCCCCCCGGCCTCGTCCGGCAGACGGATGCGGTAGCGCAGCATCAGGGACGCGCCGCTCAGCTGGCCATGCCCTCTGCCGACCAGATCATCGGCCTCAGCCGTCAGCGCGCCGTCCGGCCCGAGGGAGAGGCGCCACTCGCGATCTTGCGTTGTGCCGCTGTCATAGACGAAATGCTCGCGCAGCGTGCCCGTCTCGCCCGACCATGCACCGACGAACTCCGCGTCAAAGCGCGAGGCGACCCGCCCCAGCGGGCCGTAGATCACGCCATGACAAACAATCCTTCCCGACAGGTGGTGCCGCAGGTCCAGCGCTGGCAGCGTGCTCGCATAGTCGCGCGGTGCCTGCGCGGCAAAGCTGGCCAGGCGCTGCCGCAGCCACAGCGCAACGCCGCAGATCAGCGCGCCCAGCAGCATCCAGCCAAACGCGGTCATGCGGCCTCCTCTTGCGGCACCGGCGTGCGCGCCAAAAGGGCGATGGCAATCAGCTTCAGCCCGCAGGGCACCGCGCAGTAAAGCAGCGTCAGCAGCAGCAGCGCTGCCTCGTCATTCTGCAAGCCTGCCTCAAACCCCCCCGCCTCAAGCGCTGGCAGCAGGGCCACGGCAGCCAATGCCAGCGTCAGTTTCGACACGAAGGACCAGAGGCCGAACCCCTCACTCGCCCCCGGCGCGATCTCGGCCATGCGCCGGGCAAAGATGGCGGGCAGCAGCGTCAGATCGGCCCCGACCGCCGCGCCCGACACCACGCAGACAACCGCAAAGGCCCAGACATCCCCCGTGCCCAGCAACGCGGCCCATCCGAAGGCGGCGATGGCCAGCACCATCGCGGCCAGAAGTGCGCGCTTGGGCCCCCATCGCTCGGCTGCGCGGCTCCAGACCGGCGCGGCCAGAGCGGCCGACAGGAAGAAGACCAGCAGCAAAGGCCCCTCCCACCCAGGCGCGCCAAGGCGGCTTTCGACAAAAAACAGAAAGAGGGTCGAGCTGACGGCAACCGGCGCCGCATTGACCAGCGCGATCAGCAGAAGGCGGCGGGAAATGGCGTCGCGCAGGATCGGGCCAAAGCCATCGGACGGGATGGATGCGCGGCCCCACTCCCCCCACATCGCCGCCAATGCCGCCGCCCCAAGCAGCGCAAAGGCCAGCGCAAAGCCGTCATAACCGCCGATCAGCACCGGCGCGACCGAGGCCGCGCAAATGCCCAAGAGCGCGCCGGTCTCGCGCCAGCGCGCCAAGGTCAGATGGCCCGATTGCGGCAAGGCCGCCGCGCTGGACACGCCCTGAGCGTAGAAACAGATGGTCAGGTAGCTGAAGCCGGAAAAGACAACCGTCAGCGTCAGCGCGAACCACCAGACCGGCGCAATGGGCGGTGTCACCGCGAAAAGGCCGATCATCGCCAGCGCCATCGCCGCGCCCGCGACAGAGGCGCTGACCGCGCGCCACCTTTGGGTGCGCGCCGCCAGCCGGCCCAGCAGCGGGTCCTGCACCACGTCAATAAGGCGTAGCGCGAAAAGGACACTGCCCAGCAGGGTCAGCGACACGCCATATTCATCGACGTAGAATTTCGGTGCATGGATGTAGATCGGCAGACCCGCCGCCGCAAGGAACGCCGCGAAGAGCGAGAAGGCAGGCAGGCAGGGCGCGCCTGTGCTCACCGCGAGACCTCGCTCTCGGGCGGCTCGGGGCGGGAGCGATATTTCGCGCCCTTCCACCACAGTTTCAGCGCCTGCCAGTGGATCAGTGCCAGCACCCGGCGCGAGCCGAAGGGCCGCCGCAGCATCGCGCTGAGAAGGCCCCGATTGGTCAGCGCCCGGCGGGGCCCGGTCAGCGTGGCGACAAGCCCGCCATCGCCGCCGGTCAAATCGATCCAGATCCCGATCCGATCCGCGCGCAGATCGAAGCGGAATTCATACCCGCCATCGACCTTCTGAAAGGGCGAGACGTGGAAAATCTTGTCCGATCTCAGCCGGTCCTGCGCCGCGATTACCGAGCCGTCCGGCTTGTGGCACAGATAGCTGTGCCGGTCCCCGAACGTGTTGGTGACCTCTGCGATCACCTGCCGCAGGCCGCCGCCCTCATCGCGGCAAAGCCAGAAGGACACCGGGTTAAAAACGTGACCCAGCATGCGCGGCTGTGCCAGAAGCTCGACCGTCACCGGCTGCGGCAACTGGTAGCTCTTCAGCACCTCGCGCACCCACGGCGCGCCGATCCCCTGATGCGGCGGGCCGCCGTGATCGGCATCATGCAGGCTCGCCAGCCCGCCCCGGTTGCGCCCGAAAAGACGGGGGGCATCAACCTCGGCCTCGGCATCCAGCAGAACGTAGTCGATGGAATAGCGGAACGCGTTACGCACCGCCCCCTTGCGCCCGTGCCAGGTGTGGCCCGCGATATGATCGACGCGGCTCATGCCGCCTCCAGCGCTCCACGTGCCGAGATTGCCTCGGCCACCGCGACGGCGCTGCCCAGCCCGTCCTCGTGAAAGCCGTTCTTCATCCATGCGCCACAATACCACGTATTCTGCGCACCATTCATCGCGGCGATACGCGCCTGCGCGGCCAGCGCGGCCTGGTCATAGACCGGATGGCGCAGCGTCACGCGGTCATGGATCAGCTCATCGCGGATAAGGCGCGTGGTGTTCAGCGTCACGAAATGCGGATCATCCATCGGGATCGGCTGCAACTTGTTCATCCAGTAGGTCAAGTCAATGCGGCTGTCGGTCTTGGCCCGGTCCTCGGTATAGTTCCAGGACGACCAGACGGCGCGGCGGCGCGGCATCATGGACGGGTCCGAATGCAGCACGATATCGTTCGGCTGATAGGCGATGGCCCCCAGATTGCGCCGCTCCTCGGCGCTGGGGTCCCCCAGAAGGCGCAGGGAATCGTCGGAATGGGTGGCCATGACAACCTCGTCAAAATGCTCCCAGTCGCCCATCGCCTTGATCTGAACCCCTGTGGGCGTGCGCCGCACCGCCTGAACCGGGCAACCGGGACGCAAGCTGGCACCGACGCGGCGCAGATAGGCCTCCAGCCGGGTGACATATTGCACCGAGCCGCCCTTGACCGTGTACCACTGGTGCTGGCCCTCGTAGTTCAGCAAGGCGTGGTTCTCGAAAAAGCGCATCATCGCATCGGCGGGGAAATCGAGGATCTTGTCCTTGGGCGTCGACCAGATCGCGCCCGACAGCGGCGACAGATAATAATCGCGAAACCACGTGCCCGTGCGCAGATGCAGCAGCAGATCTCCGATGCTCATGTCGCTGTCGCGGGCGGCGCTCAGTGCGTTGGCATTGAAGTGAAAAATGTCGCGCAACATCCGCAGGAACGCCGGATGCGCCGCATTGCGCCACTGGGCAAAGGTCGCGCCGATGCGCTCGGTCCCGTATTCGATCCGGCCGCCGTCGATCGACGCGCCAAAGCTCATGTTGCTTTTGACCACCGGCACGTCCAACTCGGCAAAGAGATCTGCCAGATGCGGATAATTGGCGTAATTGAACACGATGAACCCGGTATCGACGGGCTGGTCGCCCCGCTTGCCCGCCATGACGGTCCGCGCGTGACCGCCCAGCCGCGGCTCGGCCTCATAGAGGGTGACATCGTGTTCGGCGCTCAGACGGTGGGCCGCGCCCATACCGGAAATGCCGGCTCCGATAATCGCGATCTTGCGCCTCGGGGCGGGCTGCAATTCAAATGGCATATGGGCAAGTGTCCGTTTTGGTCATCAACATACAGATCAATACGCCGCAAGGGCGGGATCGGATGCATATTCTTTTGGCACGTGCACAATATGCGCACTATTTTCAGGCCGAGGTGATCCGGCGCGGCACGAGTTCCGTAATAGGCATATGTTTTGTGCGATTGACACCTCCTGCGATAGCTTGGCATCTTTCCGCGGCACGGCTGCTGCGATTGCAGCACAGCCGCGCGCGCTGAAAAAACAGACGTCAGGACTTCGCGCATTGCCCCCAGACCGGCCCGACACCGACCGGACCATCGAAAACGGCCGCTGGACCGACCTCATCGCGCGCATTCGCGATGACGCGGACGAAACTGCCTTTGCCGAGTTGTTCGACCATTTCGCGCCTCGCGTGAAAGGGTTCTTGATGAAATCCGGTGCCAGCGCGACCTTGGCCGAGGAATGCGCGCAGGACGTCATGGCGACGCTGTGGCAAAAGGCGCATCTGTTCGATCCCTCGCGCGCCAGTGCCGCGACCTGGATCTTTACCATCGCGCGCAACCGCCGCATCGACGCGCTGCGCAAGGACCGCAGGCCCGAGCCCGAGGATATCACCTGGGGCCCTGAGGATGCGCCGGACCAGACCGATATCCTTGCGCTGGAGCAGGAAAGCGCGCAGCTCTCGCAAGCCATCGCCGGTCTGCCGCCGAAACAGAAGACCCTGATCGAGGCCGCGTATTTCGGCGACCTCACCCATACGGAAATCGCCGAGAAAACGGGCCTGCCCCTCGGCACGATCAAATCACGCATCCGGCTGGCGCTGGACCGCCTGCGTCACACGATGAAATGAAGATGACAATGACCGACCATATCGCACATCACCTGACCGACGCCCTCCTGATGGCCTATTCTTCGGGCAGCCTGCCCGAAGCGTTCAGCCTGACGGTGGCGGCGCATGTATCGCTCTGCGACGAGTGCCGGGCGCGGCTGGGCGCGTTCGACAGCGTGGGCGGCGCATTGCTGGAACAGGGCGAGTTGCCGCAAATGGCCGAAGGCAGCATGGCGGCGGCGCTGGCCGCGGCCAAGGGAATGCCCGCCGCCCCTGCCGCGCCCAAACGCGCGCCGGGCATCCTGCCCGCGCCGCTGCAGGAGTATGTCGGCGGCGATCTGGACGCGGTGAAGTGGCGCCCCGTCGGCATGGGCGTGCGCCAGGCGATCCTGCCCACCAGCGGCGGTGCCACAGCGCGGCTTTTGCACATTCGCGCCGGGGCCGCCGTGCCGGATCATGGCCATCGCGGGACCGAGTTGACGCTGGTTCTGCAGGGCGCCTTCATGGACGAAAGCGAGCGTTTCGCGCGGGGAGATATCGAGATCGCGACCGAGGACATGCAACATACGCCCATCGCGGATATCGGCGACGATTGCATCTGTCTTGCCGCCACCGACGCGCCGCTCAAATTCCAGAACTGGATCGCGCGCGCCGCGCAGCCTTTTCTGCGGATCTGACGGCGCACGCCGTCAGACACCCACATCCGGGCCGGGGCAGATCAGGGGCGTCGGACTGCGCCCGACCTCGTATAGCTCCAGCGCACTTGGATCATTCTCGAACTTCGCGATAAGACCGCCCGATCCCTTGCGAAAGCTCCAGCATTGGGGCTCGGGCTCGGTCTCGTAGACAAAGCAGATCAGGCCGCCCTCTTCGAACCATTCGCCTTCCTGGCAGGTGCCTTCCTCGAAGGACCAGCGCACACGGCGATTATCCAGATACTGCTCGATCCCGTAGGGCGCACCGCCATAGCCGTAAGTGAAGGTCTTGCCCTTGGTATAGGCATCGAATTCATCGGCGGTCATCAGATCCGCGGCCAGCGACGGCGCGGCGACAAGGGTCAGGATCAGGGCAAGGATACGCATGGCACGACTATGCCACGGTCCGCTGCGTGCGGCCACAGGTTTCAGGCTGCGAAATGGGGGCTTTGGCGGTGTCGGCAAGCCGCTGCTCCCACCGGTCGAGGCGCCGGTCCATGACCCTGCGCCACAGCGTGGGCGACAGCGACAATGTCGCCATCGCGGGCAAGGGATAGGGCAGCATCGGCATGTCCTGCCGGCTAAGGCAAAGCGCGGGGAACTCGGTGCCGGGCGACACGTGATGATGCGAATGGCGCGGCGCATTCAACGTCAGCGCGGACGAGAACCGGTGCGGCGCGTTCCACGAATGGCCCGGCCCC
Source organism: Roseovarius roseus (assembly GCF_043355935.2). Taxonomy (NCBI): domain Bacteria; kingdom Pseudomonadati; phylum Pseudomonadota; class Alphaproteobacteria; order Rhodobacterales; family Roseobacteraceae; genus Roseovarius; species Roseovarius roseus. Next base: position 192,658 of record NZ_JBHFPE020000003.1, read on the forward strand.
ACAGGCTCGAGCGTGCCATTCGGACGGCGCTGCCGCCGCAGGCCATAATGCTGCACATAATCCGACATCAGGATCTGCATCTGCGCATGAAGGCACATGGCGACATAGGCCATCACGCCCCCGATACCGCCCAGCATAGCGGCGAGCGCCAGACAGCCAAAGCCGACCACAACATAGAGGCCATAGGGGTGCCGCCAGAGCGGCCGCCCCGAGCGCCGGAGCATCGCAGCCTCGGCCCGCCAGCCTGACTTCAGCCCGCCCAGACCCGCACGCAAGGCGAAGCGGTAAAACCCCTCGCCGCGCCGCGCGCTGTTCGGGTCGGCGTCGCTGGCCACATGAACATGATGCACCAACAGATGCGCGCTGGCGTGATGTCCGACCAGCAGGCTGCTATAGACCAGCCGCCCCAGAAGGCGCAGCGCACGCGGCCGCTTGTGGATCAGCTCATGCGCGGCGGGATGCCCGATTTGACCAAAGACCAGCCCCGCCGAAATCCCGAGGCTGATGCGCGCAGGCCAGTTAAGCCCCGCCTGCCCCGCCACGGCCCAGACCGCGGCTCCGAGCACGATGAAATGCAGCATGCCCAGCAGCGCCAGCAGCCAGGGCGCGCCGGGAAACTCGGCCCCCTCCTCGGGTCGGTCCGGCGCAGCGGCAATTAGGCGGTCCATCACAAAGGACAGACCGGTCATATAGGCCAGCGCCGCATAGGGCCACGCGCTGCCCCAAACGGCCCCGGCGAGGATCATCGCCATCGGCGCCAGCGTCGCGCAAGCAAAGAAGATCATTTCGTCTCCAGTAGAGTCCTGCCAAGCATCAGCGGCCAGACGTTAACACTTCGCTCCCCGCATTGAAAAACCATAACGTGCCCGCGCAGCCCGCGTCCCTTCCATCTTTGCGCCAAGGCGATTAGATGGATGTGACCGGCACACAGGCGGAGGCATCATGGCCTTTTTCAAGAAACTCAAGGACAGGCTTTTCAACTCGTCGTCAAAACTGGACGAAGGGCTGGACGCCATCGTCGAGGATGGCGGCGAGGCAGACACGCCGCCCCCCGCGCCCGAGCCGTCCCGCCCCGAACCCGTTGCCCAACCCACGCCCCGCCCCGAGGAGATCCCGCCCCCGGTCAGTGAAACGCCCGCGCCCGCACCGCAGGAAATCCCCACAGAACCTGAGCGTCCGGCACCCAGCCCGACGCCCATCGAGATCCCCGTCGAGGAGACGCCGCCCAGCGTTGAAGCCGGTAAGTCCGGCCTTCTGGGGCGCCTTTTCGGCCGCGAACCCGACCGCGCCCCCCGCCGCGTTCTGGATGACGACATGCTGGAACAGCTCGAAGAGCTGCTGATCACCGCAGATATGGGCGTCGACACCGCCCTGCGCGTGACCGCCAACATGGCCGAGGGCCGCATGGGCAAGCGCCTGTCGGCCCGCGAGATCAAGGAGCTGCTGGCGCAGGAGATCGCCCGCATCATGGAGCCGGTGGCGACCCCCATGCCGCTCTACCCGAAAAAGCCGCAGGTGGTGCTGGTCGTGGGCGTCAACGGCTCGGGCAAGACGACGACGATCGGCAAGCTGGCCAGCCAGTTCAAGGCAGCGGGCAAGACGGTGGTGATCGCCGCGGGCGATACGTTCCGCGCGGCGGCGGTCGAACAGCTTCAGATCTGGGGCGAGCGCGCGGGCGTGCCGGTGATGACCGCGCCCGAGGGCAGCGATCCGGCGAGCCTCGCCTGGGACGCAATGGCGCAGGCCGAGCGCGACGGCGTGGACCTTCTGATGATCGACACGGCGGGGCGCCTGCAAAACCGAGCCGACCTGATGGAGGAACTCTCCAAGATCGTCCGTGTCATCCGCAAGAAGGATGAAACCGCACCGCACAACACCCTTCTGGTGCTGGACGCGACCACGGGCCAGAACGCCCTCAGCCAGGTCGAGACATTCCAGAAGCTCGCCGACGTGTCGGGCCTTGTGATGACCAAGCTGGACGGCACGGCGCGCGGCGGTGTGCTGGTGGCGCTCGCCGACAAGTTCGGCCTGCCGATCCACGCCATCGGGGTGGGCGAGCAGATCGACGATCTATCCCCCTTCGATCCCGAGGAATTCGCGGCGGCCCTCACCGGGCTGGAGGCGAAATGATCACTCTCCCTTGTGCCCGATGCCGCGCTCCAACATGCCGATCAGGCCCAGCACGGTGACGACGATGCCCGTCGCCATCGCGGCGAGGGGCATCTGTCCAGACCCGCAGGCAAGGCCGATCGCGCCGGCGAGCCACATCGAGGCACCGGTCGTCGTGTTGCGCACCTTGCCACCCGAGGTAAAGATGATGCCCGCGGCCAGAAATGCGACACCGGCGGTCACCGCCTCGATCAGACGCAAGGGATCAACGCGCAATGCGTCGGCGGCGCCGAAGGGCATGCTGGCCAATTGCTGGCTCACGATGATGAAAAGGCAGGCCGCCATCGAGACCAGCATATGCGTGCGCAGACCCGCAGGCTTGTGCCGCCACTCACGTTCGATCCCGATAAGCCCACCTAGAAGCAGCGCCGCCGCCAGGCGGATCCCCGCAATCAAGGGCGGCACGGCGGCAAAAGTGCCGTTCAGCTCATTCAGTATCGTCTCCATCATCACGCGCGCCCTCCTTCTGCGGTGCAAACCCGGCGGTTCCGTACCCGGTTCCCGCACCTGCGGATGAGCGATTGGCTCATCTCCCTCGAGGGCACGGCGGCGGGTCATCACCTGGCCCTTGCCCTCGCCATCATGGCCGCCATACTGCATGCCGCTTTCGGCGCGATCCAGAAGGGCCGCCACGATCCATGGCTGACACGCGGCGCAGTCGATATCAGCTATGCCGCGATGGCCGCGCCCTTTGCCTTGTTCATCGTCCCGTGGCCCGAACCGCATATGTGGGTCATCTTTGTCGGAGCCTGGGCCATCCATACCGGCTACAAGATCCTGCAGGCAATGGCCTACTCGCGCGGCGCCTTCACGGTGGTCTATCCGGTGGTGCGCGGCACCGGGCCCCTTTTTGCCGTGATCGGCGCCTACCTGATCTTTGACGAAACGTTCAACCTCGTGCAATGGGCGGGCGTTGCGGTGCTCCTCTCGGGCATCTTCGGCCTTGCCATCTATAACCTGATATTCCTTGACACCGCGAGAGACACGCTGCCCGCCGCACTGACGCTGGCGGTAATGACGGGTCTACTGGTGGCCGCCTATACCACCTATGACGCCTACGGCATCCGCGCGACCGCCGATCCCTTTACCTTCCTCGCGTGGTTCTTTCTGATCGACGGGCTGACCATGCCGGTGATCGCCGCCATCCGCTGGCGGCGCATGGAGGCGCCCCCTGCCCCTGCGGGCCTGATGCTGCGCGGCGTCATAGGCGGCGCTGTTGCGCTCATGTCCTTTGGCGCGATCATGCTCGCCACCCGCCTCGACAGCGTGGGCGAGGCGGCGGTCCTGCGCGAGACATCGGCCGTCTTCGCCGCCCTTATCGGCTGGCTTTTCCTGGGTGAGACGGTAGGACCACGCCGCACGGCCCTGATGGCATTGATTGCGGCGGGCGCCGTGATAGTTGAGATGGGCGGATAAGCCCCAAGGAGGATACATGAGCGAAAAACAAATCAGCAGCGGGCTGAAAACCGCGCTCGAACTGGGGCCGATTATCGCCTTTTTCGTTGCCTATATCTGGCTCAAGGATCGGATATTCACCATCGGCGGCACCGAATATGACGGCTTCATCATCGTCACCGCAGGCTTCATTCCGGTGTTCCTCATCTCGATCGGCATCCTCTGGGCGCTGACCGGGCACCTGTCGAAGATGCAAGTGATGACGGCGATTCTCATCACCGTTTTCGGCGGGCTCAGCATCTGGTTCAACGATCCGAAGTTCTTCAAGATGAAGCCGACGATCATCTACCTTCTCTTCGGCGGCATCCTCGGCGCGGGCCTGCTGCAGGGCAGATCCTACCTGCAGACGATGATGGACACGGTCATGCCCCTGACGCGGCAGGGCTGGATGATCCTCACCCGCCGCCTCATGCTCTTCTTCTTCGGCCTCGCCCTCCTCAACGAGATCATCTGGCGCACGCAAACCGAGGAGATCTGGGTTTATTTCAAGACTTTCGGCCTGACCGCGGCCATCTTCGTCTTCTTCATCACCCAGTCCAAACTCTTCGAAGAGTACAAGTCCGCTCCCGAAGACTGACTGCCCATTCTTCTTGCCGCAAATATCCCCGCCGGAGGCTCCACCAGTTGACGCAGGCATGGCGCAGGAGTATCTGCGCAGCGTGGTGATTTGTTACCGGATTGCGGGCCACGTTAAACAATTCGCTAAAAGGTCACGGGAAAGGCCCCCCTTTTCGCATGACCGGCTCGGGGGTTTTAGGGGCGATGGCCCGGAGGTCAAAGACATGACAGACGATTGGAAAACACGCACGGCGCTCGTGCATGGCGGCACCGCGCGCAGCCAGTGGGGCGAGGTCAGCGAGGCGATCTTCCTCACCCAGGGCTTCGTTTACGACAGCGCCGAGGCCGCCGAGGCGCGGTTCATCCAGACGGGGCCGGATGAGTACATCTATGCCCGTTACGGCAACCCGACCGTGGCCATGTTCGAAAAGCGCGTCGCGATGATCGAAGGCGCCGAGGATGCGTTTGCCACCGCCAGCGGCATGGCCGCCGTCTCGGGCGCGCTGACATCCATGCTCAAGGCGGGCGATCATGTCGTTGCCGCGCGCGCCCTTTTCGGCTCGTGCCTCTATGTGCTGAGCGAAGTGCTCACCCGCTACGGCGTCGAGGTGACCTTCGTTGACGGCACCGATCTGGAGCAGTGGGAAAAGGCGATCCGCCCGGACACCACCGCCGTCTTTTTCGAAACCATCGCCAATCCCACGCTGGAGGTCGTCGATATCGAGGCGGTGGCGACACTGGCCCATGCCCATGGCGCAACGGTCGTCGTCGACAACGTATTCGCCACGCCCGTCTTCTCGCGCGCCATCGAACAGGGCGCCGATGTGGTCGTCTATTCCGCAACCAAACATATCGACGGTCAGGGCCGCGCCTTGGGTGGCGTGATCCTTGGCACGCGGGAGTTCATTCGCGGCACGGTCGAGCCTTACATGAAGCATACCGGCGGCTCGATGTCGCCCTTCACGGCCTGGGTCATGCTCAAGGGGCTCGAGACGATTGATCTGCGTGTGCGCGCACAGGCCGCGACAGCGCTGGCGCTGACCGAGGCGCTGCAAGATCACCCAAAGGTCAAGCGTGCCATCTATCCCGGCCATGCCAGCCATCCGCAGCATGACCTGACCATGCGCCTCATGGGCAAGGGCGGCACCGTCGTCGCCCTGGATCTGGGCGGTCAGCCCGAGGCGTTCCGCTTTCTCAACGCGCTCAAGATCGTGCTGATCTCGAACAATCTGGGCGATACGAAATCCATCATTACCCACCCCGCGACCACCACGCATCAGCGCCTTCCCGAGGATCAGCGGATGAGCTTTGGCATCACGCCGGGCCTTGTGCGTCTGTCGCTGGGGATAGAAGATACCGACGATCTGATCGCGGATATCCGGCAGGCGCTGGACGCGGTCTAACCCCAGTTGGAGAGCCTTTTATGACCACCAGAAAGACCGACCGTCTGACAGGCATCGTCACGCCCCTGCTGACGCCCTTCAACGATGATTTCAGCGTCGCGGAGGACCTCTACCTCGATCACGCGCGCCACTGCCTTGCCCAGGGCTCGCATTACCTGTCGCCTTTCGGGACGACCAGCGAGGCGCTCAGTCATTCGGTGGCCGAACGGATGCACCTGGTCGAGCTGCTGGTCGAGAGCGGCGCCGCGCGACCCGATCAGCTGATGCCGGGCACCGGCCTGTGCAACCTCGAAGAAACGGCCGCGCTTTGCAGCCATGCCGTTGATTTGGGCTGCCGTGCGGTGATGACGCTGCCGCCCTTCTTTTTCGTCACCGCCAGCGACGAAGGGCTCTACCGATATTCCAGCCTGCTGATCGAAAAGGTCGGCAGCGATGCGCTGACCATCTGCCTTTATCACATCCCGCAATATGCCGGGATCGGGTTCACCCCCGCCCTTGCCGCACGCTTGAACGAGGCATTTCCGGAGGTCGTGACCGCGCTCAAGGACAGCTCCGGCAATTGGGAGAATACCCGCGCCGTGATCGAGGCCGCGCCCGGCATTTCCGTCTTTCCCGGTAGCGAGGGTGCGATGCTGGAGGCGATGGCGCTGGGGGGCGGCGGCTGCATCTCGGCCAGTTGCAATTCGAACGCGGCCGGGATTCGCAAGCTCTACGATCTGGCGCGCGCAGGCGATATCGATGGCGCAGAGGCGCTGCGCCCGCAGATCGACGCCCATCGTGCTGCGGTTTTCGCAGGCGGGCTGATCCCCGGCCTCAAGGCGCTGAAGGCGCAGGAAACCGACGACGCGCGCTGGCTGAACCTGCGCCCGCCGCTGATGAACGCGGCGCCCGATCTGGCCGCGCCGCTGGCTGAAACCGTTTGGCGCGGTTGAGTCTGATCAGACAGGAAGGGAATGGGTGCGCTTGACCGTCTTGGCGGATTGCGTCGAGGATTTGGCGATGTCTCGCGCCGAAACCTGATCACCCGCTCTGTCTTTCGGTGCGCTAAACAAGGCGGCATTGCTGGCCAGTGCGGCCGCGCCAAATAATTGGGCGATACGCATCTGTTGCTCGAACATCTGGCCCATCATCTGAATGCCGACGGCAGAATAGTGAGGCGGAAGGTTCTTGTGAGTCATTCTCGTCTCCCTTGGCAGAGGGTTACACTGTGCAGACTATCGCATAGCGTGTGGCTTTACGCCAAGGGTCATCTTGGCGCGCCCCCATAGTGCACGGGAATCCGCCGATGCCCGCCTAACTCTATATGTCGCCCTGAATTTTAGCCCCCGTGAACAAGGGTTGAAAACAGTTTGGGATCCAGACTTTGTGCGGCAAAGGTGTCGCCTTCGGTCAGGACGCTGACGGCATCATGACTGTGCAGGCTTTCCTGATGGCTGGCGACGACGCGGAAATCACCGATTCGCCCATCGGCCAGCAGGCGCTCGCAAAAGAGGCGGGCGGCATCCTCAACAAAGATCGGATTCGCGGCGTTCAGCTCGGCAAAGGCCTGTTCGTCCTCGCGCTTGACCATGACCTGCGTCTCGGTCGGAACGGCGGCACGTGCCAGCTCGATCAGGTCCTCGAACCACAGGCAATCCTGGCAGGTCACCTCGACCGAAATGCGCGCGACAGAGCGCTGCGAATGCGGCGTGGCAAGCTGCCCGCGCGCCTGGCGCGCGTGTTCGCTCAGCTCCAGCGAGCAGGGGCAGGTCGAGGAATAGACGTAGTCGAGATGCATGAACTTGCGCCGTGCCCCATCCGTCTCGACCAGCTCAAGCGCGATGTCGTAATACTGGTAGCCCTCCAGCCCGGACCGCAGCGAGCGGACCTTGACCGGATAGGAGAACCGCATCTGGATGCGCGCGTCGACCGACCCGAGATCGGCGATGTAATCGTCCAGTGCCGCCTCGATCACTTCGAAACTGAAGGTCTTTTCGGCATGTTTGTAAAAGCTGCGCATGATCCGGGACATGTTTATGCCCTTCTTGTTCGCCTCGAGACTGACGGTGCCCGTGACGGAGGTCTCAAGCGTCAGGTCGCCATTGTCGGGCGTGTGAAATCGGATCGGCAGCCGGAAGTTGGAAATGCCAACATGCTGCAACTGCTGACGCGCGCCTCGGATCAGCGAGGCCGGGCCGTTCTGCAGATCGGGCATGGTCGCGCGATAGCTGGAATCGGCTTTGAAATCATCAGGATAGCTGCGCGACAGGGCAGGATAGTTCGACACCTCGCCGCGCGGCAGAAGGCGCGCGATCGCCGGGTCGAGGTCCGCAACCTCCTCGGGGGTGGCCGTTGCCGCCCAGCGCCGCAGAACCGCCAGCGCGCCCGAGGCGTCAGCGCGGTCCGGAACCGCCTGCATGTCGGCTGTATGATGTGTCATTCCACGGCTCCTTGCCTGAGGGACTGGGACGGATCGCGCGCCGCATGACTGCGTGTGTCCCGGCCCGCCTGTGATCCATATCTAGGACGGGCCGCCACGATTGCCATACCAACGGAAACGCCCGCCATGGTGATGACGGGCGCAGCTTGCCGGTGCAAGGGCGATCAGCCGTAGACGGCTTCCTTGCCGAAATGCTTGGTCAGCATGTAATAGACGACCGCGCGATACTTGTTCCGCTCGGAGTGACCATAGATCCGGAGCACCTCCTGGATGCCGCCCATCAGTTCAGGCCCATCGACGAGGCCCAGTTTCTTGATCAGGAAATTGTTCTTCACCGTCTCCAGCTCTCCGGTCTGGCTGGAGGCGACGGTGGACGCATCCGCATCGTAGATGGAGGGACCGCAGCCGATGGTGACCTTGGTCAGCAGGTCCATGTCCGGTGTCATCCCGCATTTATTCTTGAGGTCGTCTGCGTAGCGCGCGATCAAATCGTCACGTTTGCCCATCTGAAATCTCCTTTTGTCGCGGTTTTCCCGCCAATCAATGTCCCAAACCGCCAAGCGGCTGGCCAAAGACTATCGGCTGCAGACCATTTCACAATGAAAAAATCCCGCGGGCCGTTTGCACGCGCCAAAACGCAAAGACCCCCGGCCGGTGTGGCCGGGGGTCCGCTTGCCTCTGAAAGAGGTAGGACCAGATTATTCGGTCTTCGGCTCTTCGGTGGTGGCAGCGTCGTCCGTGGCGCCTTCTGTGGTGCCTTCGGTCGACATCTCGGTTTCCACCTCGCCTTCGGTCGTCAGCTCGGCATCGGCCGCGCCTTCGGTCGTGGCTTCGGTATCCGACGTGCCTTCGGTCGTGGCCTCGGTGTCGGCACCCTCAGTGGTGGTGGCGCCCGACGCGTCCGTGTCCGTGGACATGGAGCTGTCGCTGCCTTCGTTGGCGGTATCCGTCGCCGCGTCGCCCGATGCCGCGCCTTCGGTGGAGGTGGCGGCGTCGCCCGACATGCTGTCCGAGGACGTGCTATCCGACGACATGCTGTCGCTGGAAGTGGCTGCGTCACCCGTCGTCGCCGCCGGATCAGCGCTGTCGCTGCTTGCCATCAGATCGGCCAGGGGCGTCTCGTCCGGCAGGCTTTCGGCATTGGACTCGTCGAACTCGGGCAGCTCCTTGAGCGCGTCCTTGGTCGTGTCCAGTTTGACCATCTGCTGATCGGCGTCATAGGTGAAGTCGCTCAGCGGCAGGGCAACGGTGTATTCGCCCAGGCCCAGGAAGCCGCCAATACCGATCACCGCATCGGCGCTGCTGCCAGCGCTGACGACATAGTCGATGTCACCGATGGTATCTCCATTCGGCTCGTAGACGCTTTGGCCCACGATATCACCCACGGTCATTTCCTCGATCGAGGTGAAAGCGGGTGTCGCGGCCGGCGCATCTGCCGACATTTCAGTGCCCACAGTGGTGTCTGTATCCGTCGTCGCGGTATCCTGTGCGATTGCTCCGCCTGCGATCAGTGCGGAAGCTGCGGCTGTCATCATGAGTGTCTTGAGTGTCATTTTGGATCTCCTCCTTGGCTGCAAGTTACGGCCAGTCAATTCCCGATGAGGTGCATTGGTTCCGGTGCGCTCAGCCCCAAAACGCAAAGCAGGCAGAAACCCGCCAAGGGCCCTGCCTGCATCGGCGGAAACCTGTCGGTTCCCTTTGTTTTCAAGAAAAATCAGTAGCGATAATGCTCGGGTTTAAAGGGACCCTCGGGTGTGACACCAATGTAATCGGCCTGCTCCTTGCTCAGCGAAGTCAGCTTGACCCCGATGCGATCCAGGTGCAGCCGCGCGACTTTCTCGTCCAGGTGCTTGGGCAGGATATAGACCTCGTTCTTGTACTGATCGCCGTTCTTCCACAGCTCGATCTGCGCCAGAACCTGATTGGTAAAGCTGGCCGACATCACAAAGCTGGGATGCCCGGTGGCGTTGCCAAGGTTCAAAAGGCGCCCTTCGGACAGAAGGATCAGACGATTGCCCGAGGGCATCTCGATCATGTCCACCTGTTCCTTGATGTTGGTCCATTTGTGGTTCTTGAGGCTGGCCACCTGAATCTCGTTGTCGAAATGGCCGATATTGCCAACGATCGCCATGTCCTTCATCTCGCGCATATGCTCGATGCGGATGACGTCCTTGTTGCCCGTCGTGGTGATGAAGATGTCGGCGGTCTTCAGCACATCCTCGAGAAGAACCACCTCGAACCCGTCCATCGCAGCCTGAAGTGCGCAAATGGGGTCCACCTCTGTCACCTTCACGCGCGCGCCCGCGCCGCGCAGGGACGCGGCCGAGCCCTTGCCCACATCGCCATAGCCCAGCACAACGGCGACCTTGCCGGCCATCATCGTGTCGGTGGCGCGGCGGATGCCGTCGACAAGGCTTTCCTTGCAGCCATACTTGTTGTCGAATTTTGATTTGGTGACTGAATCGTTCACATTGATCGCCGGGAAAGGCAGCAGGCCCTTCTTGTGCAGATCGTAAAGGCGGTGAACGCCGGTCGTCGTCTCCTCGCTGACACCCTTGATCGCGTCGCGTGTCTTGGTGAACCAGCCGGGGCTTTCCTTCATCCGCTTCTTGATCTGGGCGAATACGGCCTCCTCCTCTTCCGAGGTGGGCACTTCGATCAGGTCCGTCTCGCCCGCTTCGACACGCGCGCCCAGCAGCACGTAAAGCGTCGCATCCCCGCCGTCGTCGAGGATCATGTTCGCGCCTTCGGCAAACTGGAAGGACCGGTCAAGGTAGTCCCAATGCTCCACCAGTGTCTGGCCCTTCACCGCAAAGACGGGCGTGCCGCCCTCGGCAATCGCCGCCGCCGCGTGGTCCTGCGTGGAAAAGATGTTGCACGATGCCCAGCGCACATCGGCGCCCAGCGCATTCAGCGTCTCGATCAGCACTGCCGTCTGAATCGTCATGTGAAGCGAGCCGACGATGCGCGCGCCCTTGAGCGGCTGCGCCTCGCCGAATTCCTCGCGCAAGGCCATCAGGCCCGGCATCTCGGTCTCGGCGATGTCCAGCTCCTTGCGGCCATAGGCGGCCAAGTTGATGTCCTTGACGATATAGTCCTGTGCCATAATGTTGGCTCCTTCGGAATTGAGGCGTTGCAGGGCAGATAGCACCGGGCGGCCAGTGCGGCAATGCTGGAACACCCTCCCACCGGGCGCTATGCAGGGCAGTAGCCAAACACCGGAGGCGATGATGCCCAATACCCCCGCACCGAAACCGCGTAGCGCCGCCGCAAGAGCCTGGCAGAAAATGCTCTCGGGCCGCAGGCTGGACCTGCTGGACCCGACCCCGATGGATATCGAGATTACCGACATCGCCCACGGGCTCGCCTTCGTTGCCCGCTGGAATGGCCAGACCCTGGGAGACTACGCCTATTCGGTGGCCGAGCATTCCCTGCTGGTCGAAGAGATATTTCGCCGCCTCTCGCCCCGCGCGCCGGCCAGGTGGCAACTGGCCGCGCTGCTGCATGATGCGCCCGAATACGTGATCGGCGACATGATCTCGCCGGTCAAGAATGCGGTCGGCCCTGGCTATGACGAGATGGACAAGCGTCTGGCCGCCGCGATCCATATCCGGTTTGGACTGCCAGCCGCGATCCCCGCCGCGGTCAAGAAGCAGATCAAGAAGGCGGACAAGGTCAGCGCATGGATGGAGGCAACACAGATTGCCGGGTTTGACGTGTCCGAGGCCGACCGCTTCTTTGGCCGCCCCGATCAGGCCCTGCTGGACGGGCTGGCAATCCGCCTGCGCCCCCCGCTGGAGACCCGCAGCGAGTTCACCGCGCGCACCGATGCGCTGCTGGGCCAGATGACATGATCACCGTGCGCCGCGCCACGCCGCTGGATGCGCCGCCCATGGCCGAGCTCTTGAACCAGATTGTGGCCAAGGTCAGCACCACCACCCGCACACAGCCCGTGACCAGCCGCGACATGATGGGCATGATGGACAGCGCGCCCGACCGCTCGGTCTGGCATGTTGCGCTGAATCGCGAGGGCGAGTTGCGCGGCTTTCAGTATATCGAGCCATCAAGCCACTTGCCCCCCGAGGCCTGCGACATCGCCACGTTCGTGCAGGTCGGGCGCACCGGCCTTGGCATCGGCTCGGCCCTCTTCGCGGCGACGGCCAAGGCCGCCAAGGCGCTGGGATATGTCTGGATCAACGCCAACACCCGCGCCGACAATGAAGGCGGGCTGATCTACTATCAAAGCCGGGGTTTTCGCAACTACGCAAGGCGCGCCGATGTGCCGCTGGCCTCGGGTCAGCGAGTCGACAAGATCCTGAAACGCTATGACATCTGACAGCCGCTCATCACCGCTTCTCACCCTTGCGTGAGCCTGTGTTGCGACGGGTTGGCGGGCGTGCACCCTTGGGCCATGCTGCATCCAACCTTAGGGAGGATCCTGCGTGACCCAGCTTGTGACCAATCTGAAGACTCTGCTTCTGGGCGGCCTGATCGCCGTCGGATTTGCGGCCCAGGGCGACCGCGCCCATGCCGCCGAGACGCAGACACTGACCGTGGCCGGCGGCTGCTTCTGGTGCGTCGAGGCCGATTTCGAGAAGGTCAAAGGAGTCAGCGGGGTTGTCTCGGGCTATACCGGCGGCACGACGCAGAACCCCACCTACAAGGATGTCACCCGCGGCGGCACCGGCCATTACGAGGCGGTCCAGATCATGTATGATCCCGCGCAGGTCACGCGCCCCCAGCTTCTGCACATGTTCCTGCGCTCGGTTGACCCGACGGATGCGGGCGGCCAGTTCTGCGACCGCGGCGAAAGCTATCGCACGGCGATCTTCGCGGATGGCCCGGCAGCGCAGGACGCACAGCAGGCCATCACCAGCGCCCAAAAGGATTTGGGCCAAAAGATCGTGACCCCCGTCCTGCCCGAGCAGACCTTCTACGAGGCCGAGGATTACCACCAGGACTACTACAAGAGCGACTCGCTGAAAGTGACCCGCTTTGGCATCAAGAGCTATGCCGAGTCCTACAAGCTCTACCGCGACGCCTGCGGGCGTGATTCCCGCGTGCGCGCGCTATGGGGCGACGCGGCCCCCTTCGCCCAGAAATGACCCACTTGGGGCCGCGTCGCGCGGCCTCATCCAGCCCAAGTGCCTTGCACGCACGGGCATGGTTTTTTCTTGGTTCCAAATACCCATTCCAACGCCTGCCAAGGGCCGCACGTCAGTCGCCTAAACCCGCAGACCGGCCCAGCGCCCTCAACCCGGCATGCCACGCCTCACTGCGCGGCACCGCCTCGGCGATCACGCCCTGTAGCGCCAGGGCCGGCGCATAAGGCGCAGCCGGGCCGATGATCCGCACCTCCTGGCCCAGCCAATAGGGCCGCATCGCGGCCAGCTCGGCCCCCAAAAGATGACCCAGTATCGCCGGGACATCTTGGGTCAGTGCCGCCGCATTCAACTGCGCGGCCAGCCGTTCGGGACGGGACATCGTATCGCCCAATGCGCCCTCGTCGAATTCCGCTCCACTCGCGCCCAGCGCGGCGGCCAGACGCCCCGTCGCGGCACCTTGAAAGCTGACGACCTCTCGCGCGCTGACATGCACCCAATGCGTCACCTCCACCTCGGGCAAGAGCATGATCCCGTCCCAATCCGGCTGCGCCGTCAAAGCACCTGCGATCAGGATCCGCACCTCGGGCGGCAAGACCGCCGCAGGCGCGGCCTGCTGAAGCGCGCCCAACGCGCTAAGCTCCGCCGGCAAGATCGCGGTAGGGGGCGCGGACCGCTGCGCAGGATCGAGCGTGATCAGCCGCCCCGGCGCGATTCCACAGCTGCCCGCCGCGTCTTCGGACGAGGCGAAATCATGCATCTGGATGGCATCGTCCTGCAGGGCATAGAGCGTCACGCGCCCGCCCTCAGGCAACAGCGCACCCCAAGCCTCGCCCATCAGCGGCGCGCCGATATCTGCGCCACGATGCCGCGCATGTCATAGCCCGCCCCTGCGGCGGCCGAGACGATCTGCTCGTCCGGCATCTGGCCGACCTGCACGATGCTCCAGAGGGTGGTGCAGCGCGTGCCGCTGCGGCAATAGGCCAGCACGGGTTGGGGCAGGTCGTCCAACGCCGCACTGAAATCTGCCACGTCGCCCTCGGTCAGCTGGCCGGAGATGATCGGCACCGCGCGAAAAGCCAGCCCCGCCTCCTCGGCCGCCGCCTGCACTGCGGCGATATCAGGCTGGCCTGCATCCTCGCCATCGGGACGGTTGCACATGATCGCGCGAAAGCCGGCCTCCTTGATGGCGGGCACATCGCCCGGGGCGATCTGGGGTGAGACGCTGAAACTGTCGGAAATCTTGCGCAGGTCCATGAGGCCGCTCCTATGTAAACTCACTCGCAATATGGCCGCAAAGGGTGGTCGATTTCAATGCTGCCCCGGCCTGGCAAGCCGCGCTCCGTCTGCAAAGCCCCATCATCCTTAACCAGCTGTTAAGCATTTCTGCGCAATCATCACCCGCATGAGCGGTTATTCCCATTTCAGCGAGGCGGCCCTGCCCCTCTTCGGCGGTGACGAGGCACCGTCGGCGGCGCTTGTCTCCGGCGGTGCGCAGCCCTCCTATATCCGTGACCACCGCGCCCGCCTGCGCGCGCGGTTCATGCAGGGCGGTGCCGGGCCGATGCCGGATTATGAGCTGCTCGAGCTGGTTCTTTTTCGCGCCATCCCCCGGCGAGACGTCAAACCGCTCGCCCGCGCCCTTCTTGACCAGTTCGGAGATTTCAACGGCGTTATTTCCGCACCGACCGCGCGGCTCGAGGCGGTGAGCGGCGTGGGCGAGGCTGTCATCGTGGAGCTCAAGATCATCGAGGCCGCCAGCCGGCGCCTGTCGCGCGCACGCGTGATGCAGCGCCCTGTCATCTCATCATGGGACGCGCTCCTCGACTACTGCCACACCACCATGGCCCACCGCGATACCGAGCAGTTCCGCCTGTTTTTCCTCGATACAAAAAACGTCCTGATCGCGGATGAGGCGCAGGCCAGCGGCACAGTCGATCATGTCCCCGTCTATCCGCGCGAGGTGGTCAAACGCGCGCTCGAACTGAATGCCTCCGCGCTGATCCTGGTCCATAACCATCCCTCGGGCGATCCCACCCCCAGCGAGGCGGACATCGTCATGACGCAAAAGATCAGATCGGCGGTCGAGGTCATGGGCATCACGCTGCACGACCACCTCATCATCGGAAAATCCTGCGAGCTCAGCTTTCGCAGCGAAGGCTATCTTTGATGTGCTGGTGACCCCGGCAGGATTCGAACCTGCAACCTGCCCCTTAGGAGGGGGCTGCTCTATCCAGTTGAGCCACGGGGCCAGCGCCGCCTGAATAACGCGGTGCGGCGCGGTTGTCATGGGGGAATGATGCGGCGACGGTGCGGCGGGCAAGGCGCTTGATCCGCCGCGCATGTTCGCGGTAACGTCTCGGCAAATTGACAGGAAATCCGCGTTGACCAAGCCCCCAAATCGCCCGCTGACACTTCGCGACGTCTCGGAGGCGTCCGGCGTGTCCGAGATGACGGTTAGCCGGGTTCTGCGCAATCGGGGCGACGTGTCCCAGACCACGCGGCAGCGCGTGCTGGAGAGCGCGAAGGCGCTGGGGTATGTGCCCAACAAGATCGCCGGCGCCCTGGCGTCGAGCCGGGTCAACCTGGTCGCGGTCATCATCCCCTCGATGTCCAACATGGTCTTCCCCGAGGTGATGACTGGCATCAACGAGGTGCTGGAGGAAACCGATCTGCAGCCCGTCATGGGCCTCACCGACTATACCCGCGAGAAAGAGGAGAAGGTGCTCTATGAAATGCTTTCCTGGCGCCCGTCTGGCGTCATCATAGCAGGGCTTGAGCATTCCGAGGCGTCGCGTGCGATGCTCCGCGCCTCCGGCATTCCCGTGGTCGAGATCATGGATGTCGACGGCACGCCGGTCGATTCAGTCGTTGGTATCTCGCATCGCCGCGCGGGCGAACAGATGGGGCGGGCGATCCTCAAGGGCGGTTATCGGCGCATCGGCTTCATGGGCACGACCATGCCGCGCGATCACCGTGCGCGCAAACGGTTCGAGGGGCTGACGGATGTGCTGGGCAAGGCCGGCGTCGAGATTGCCGAGCGGGAATTCTACTCGGGCGGCTCCGCCCTGCTGAAAGGGCGTGAGATGACGCAGGCCATGCTGGCCCGCGATCCCGAGCTGGATTTTCTCTACTACTCCAACGACATGATCGGCGCCGGCGGCCTTCTGTGGCTGCTGGAGCAGGGTTATGACATCCCCGGCAAGATCGGTCTTGCCGGGTTCAACGGGCTCAACCTACTCAAGGGCTTGCCGCGCGAATTGGCGACGATGGATGCTTGCCGGCACGAGATCGGGCGCCGCGCCGCGCAGATCATCGCGGACCGTGCGCAGCCCGATGCCGATCAGTCGCCCCAGCGCATCGCGCTGGAGCCCAAGATCAGCTATGGTGACACGCTGCGCCGGCCCTAGCCCGGCCCCCGGAAAAATCAAAGCTGACGCGAAACGAAAAAGCCCCGCTCGGGATGTCGAGCGGGGCTTTCTCTGTCTAGTTCCAAAAGGGCCGGATCAGTCTTTCATCTTGCGCTTGATCGGCGCCCAGATGCGCTTGTTGGTCAGGTACAGCAGCACCGCGAGCAGGGTCAGGAAAATGACGCCTGTCAGGCCTGCGAACTTGCGGGCCATCAGCTTGGGCTCGGCGGTCCAGGTCAGGAACGCCGCGACGTCCTTGGCCTGAGCTTCCAGAGTGGCGGGATGGCCATCGTCGAACTCCACGGAATCCTCGTAGAGAGGCTGCGCCATGGCGATCCAGCTGCCCGGAACCGTCGGGTGGCCTTCCTCGTCTTTGCATTCTTCGGGAAAGCCGCCAGCGCCAAAGGCCGAATTGTAGCTGCCCGGGAAATCCTCGGGCGCGCATTCGGGTGCCTCATGATAGCTGGTCAGGAGCGTATAGATATACTCCGGTCCACCCATCCCCTTGAGGAACTGGTTGATGCCGGTCCCGTAGGGTCCGTGGAAACCAGCACGCTTCTTGGCCATCAGCGACAGGTCAGGAGCTGTATCCAGCGCCGATTCGGGGAAGTGATCCGACGGCTTCGCTTCGCGGAAGTCATCCAGTTCGGAGTCGAAGACTTCGAAGCGCGATGCGTAGGCACGGACCTGATCCTCGGGCAGTTGCGGGCCGCCCTCGTCATGCAGGGTGCGGATCGGCACGTATTTCAGACCATGGCAGGCCGAGCAGACCTCGGTATAGACCTTGAGACCGCGCTGAAGCTGCAGTGGATCAAAGCTGCCGAAAGGCCCCTCGAAGGAGAAATCCACATCCTCGACGTGGACCTCGCCGCCCGCCGCCAGCGCCGCGCCGCCCGTGAGGGTCAGCGACAGCGCCACGGCGACAGGTGCACCAAATTTACGGAACATTGCGTTCATCATTCTGCCCCTCACTCGGCCGGTTTGACGATGGTATGCGTGCCACCGGTCTTGGCGTCGTAATGCGCCTTGAAGTCTTCTTCGATCGTCGCAGGCTGCGGCAGCGGTTTCTCGATCACGCCCAGAAGGGGCAGGATGATCAGGAAATACGCAAACCAGTAGGCCGAAGCGATCAGCGAGATGACACCATAGATGCCCTCGGCCGGCATGGCCCCTGCCCACATCAGGACGAAGAAGTCGAGAACCAGCAACGCGAACCACCATTTGAACATCGGGCGATACCGGCCCGAACGCACGCTGGACGTGTCCAGCCAGGGCGCCAGTGCCATTACCGCGATCGCACCGAACATAGCCAGCACGCCAAAGAACTTGGCGTCGACGATGCCGCCGGTGATCCAGCTGGCCGCCATCACGACCCAGACGTCGGACGTGAAGGCACGCAGGATCGCGTAGAAGGGCAGGAAGTACCATTCGGGAACGATATGCGCAGGCGTCGCGAGGGCATTTGCCTCGATATAGTTATCGGGGTGACCCAGGTAGTTGGGCATGAAGCCGACGATGGCGAAGAACACGATCAGGATGACCGCCAGGGCGAAGAGATCCTTGATCACGAAATAGGGCCAGAACGGCACGGTGTCCTTTTCCGCTTCGGCCTTGGACGTGCGGCGCACTTCGACACCGGTGGGGTTGTTGTTGCCCGTGGTGTGGAAGGCCCAGATATGCAGGGCCACCAGCGCCGCGATGACGAAGGGCAGCAGGTAGTGCAGGCTGAAAAAGCGGTTCAGCGTCGCATTATCCACCGCCGGTCCGCCCAGCAGCCATGTCTGGATCGGCTCGCCGATGAACGGGATCGCACCGAAGAGGCCGGTAATCACGGTCGCACCCCAGAAGGACATCTGGCCCCAAGGCAGAACGTAGCCCATGAACGCCGTGCCCATCATCATCAGGTAGATGAGCATGCCGATGATCCACGTGATCTCGCGCGGGGCCTTGTAGGAGCCGTAATAGAGACCGCGGAAGATATGCGCGTAGACCGCGACAAAGAACAGCGACGCGCCGTTCATGTGCAGGTATCGGATGAAGTGACCACCGTTCACGTTGCGCATGATGTGCTCGATTGACGCGAAGGCGTAATCGACATGCGGCGTGTAATGCATCACAAGAACGATGCCCGTGATGATCTGCAGCGCGAGGCAGAAGGTCAGGACGATGCCCCAGATCCACATCCAGTTGAGGTTCTTGGGCGTCGGGATCATCAATGTGTCATAGAGCAGGCCCACGATGGGCAGGCGCTTGTGCAGCCACTTTTCGCCCCGCGAATTGGGCTCATAATGATCGTGCGGAATACCAGCCATGTTTATGTCCTTATCCCAGAATGAGCGTTGATTCGTCGGCGAATTGTGCGACGGGGATCCACAGGTTTTCGGGCGCAGGCCCTTTGCGGATACGTCCCGCGGTGTCGTAGTGCGAGCCGTGGCAGGGGCAGAACCAGCCACCGAAATCACCGGCGCCATCGCCGATGGGAACGCAGCCGAGATGCGTGCACACCCCGATCATCACCAGCCATTCCTCGGCGGCATCGCCCTCGGCGCCCGGCATCGCGATCGTGCGATTTGCGTCGGTCGCGGGCTGAACACCATCAAGGTTGGGGTTCTGCGAGGTCGGATCGATCAGGTCGCTCATTTCGACTGCGCGTGCCGCTTCGATCTCGTTCTGGGTCCGGCGACGAATGAAAACCGGCTTGCCCAGGAACTTGACGGTAAGTTGCGTGCCGGGCTCCATCCCGCCCACATCCACCCGGATCGAGCTGAGCGCTTGAACGTCGGCCGAGGGGTTCATCTGATTGACCAGCGGCCAAATGGCGGCACCGGCCGCGACGGTGCCTGCACCGGCGGTCGCGTAATAGAGGAAGTCCCTCCGGGTGCCTTCGTGATCGTCTGCGTGGGACACGAGGTTTACTCCAATCTCAGGGGCCATCCATCGGGCCCCATACGGGTTTCAGGCCGCAGGATGCCTGCAACCATTCCGCCTCGCGTTTTAGCGAGGCTTTCCCAGCCCGTCCAGTGGGCAATGCGCCACATTCGAGATGGGTGCCGATGTGTCGCGCTTGAGGCGCGGACGCGGGGGGTGTAAGACATCCGCAGACAGCCGCACATTGTGAAAGCGCCCATGCACATGCCCCATCTCATGCCCAACGTCCTGAAATCCGCCGCCGCCATCGCCGCGATCGCCCTGGCCTCGCCTGCCGCCGCCGAGCTGGAGCTCAGCTTTTATCTCGGCACTCAGACGGCCAGCGACAGCGATGCCTCTGGCTACCGGCCGGATGGCACCCCGTTTGACCGCAATGTCAGCTGGGACGGCAAGTCCTTTGACGCGCCGATCTACTATGGTGGCCGCGCCATGTGGTGGACGCCCGGCAATCTGGGTTTCGGCATCGAGGGCACGCATACCAAGGCGTACGCCGGTTCGGCCGACAAGGCTGCCATGGGCTTTGAGCGACTGGAATTCACTGACGGGCACAACATCATCACCGCCAACGTGATGAAGCGCTTTCCCGGCGTGTTCGGCGGTAGCAAATTCACTCCCTATGGCGGTGCAGGTATCGGTGTGGCCCTTCCGCATGTCGACATTCTGGCGACCGGCGCGACAAACCGCACTTATGACTACGAGATGACCGGCCTCGCACTGCGCGGGATCGCGGGCATGAAATACGAGCTGACCGAGGATTGGGCGCTCTTTGGCGAGTACCAGATCACCTGGTCGGACAATGACGTCACCATTGATGGCGATTTCGGCCAGCCCGATGGCAAGCTGCGCACCGAACTAGTGACCCATGCCGTCAATATCGGTATCAGCTACAGCTTCTGATCGCGCGGCGATACCGGGACAAGGAATAAGGCCCGAGGTGCGCTGCGCCTCGGGCCTTTCTGTTAATTCGGCCGGGTGGCCTGCATCGACGTGCGCTGATCGAACTTGCCATGCCATGCCGCCAGCATCGGGCGGGCTTCGCGCCATTCGCGGTCCGGTTGGCGGAAGTCGAGATAGCTGAGCGCGCAGGCGACCGAGATCACGCCCATGTCGAGCGGCCCGGTCAGATGGCTGATCCAGCGGTTTTCAAGCGCATCCATCGCCTTCTCGATCTTGCCCCACTGGGCATCGATCCAGCCGTCCCATTGTTTTTCTTCAGGACGCATCCGGACCTCGTAGATCATGGCGATACCCGCATCCATGATGGCATCCCCCGTCGCCTCCAGCGTCAACGTCTCCCACTGGTGCGCCTCGGGATAGAGCGTGCCGCCCCCCTTGGCATTCAGGAACCGGCAAATCACCCGGCTGTCATAGAGCGCGCTGCCCTCCTCGCGGATCAGCGCCGGGATCTTGCCCAATGGGTTGGCGGCCGCGACCTCGGGATCGGTCTTGATCGGCGTCGTCGTGATGACCTGCATCTCGACCTCACCTGTCATATTGAGTTCGTGCAGGACCACGGTGACCTTGCGGGCAAAGGGGGATGTGGGGCCGGTCAGCAGTTTCATCAGGGCGCTCCTCTGGCATTTTGCCGGAGCCTAGGCGCGTAAATGAGGGCTGTCTATACCGCCCCGCGCATCAGTGCGGCGATCAGCCCGGTCTCCTGCCCCATGCCAAAGGCATCGACATGATCCGCCGCGCTGAGGCGGGCGGCCTCGGGCTTGTTCTGGCCCAGCTTCCAGGTGCCATGCACCTCGGCGACCTGCATCCGGAAGGGCACGATCTGGCGCATCATCCGCTCCATCACGCCTTCGCTCATCTTGTCCGCCGTCCATGGAGTCTTGGGGGCAAGCCGCGCCTCATAAGCCTCCGACTGACGGTCCAGAAGCGCGCGCAGCTCGGCGTCGGAGCGTTGCTCGATCACGCCGACAAGGTGCACGGCGACATAATTCCATGTCGGCACCTGATCCTCGGCGCCGTACCAGTCGGGCGAGATGTAGCTATGCGGGCCCTGCACGGCGAGCCGCGCAGGCGCGCCGCCCAGCCGGGCAATCGGGTTCGAGCGGACAAGATGAAACTCGGCCATGTCGCCCGCCGCGTTCAACACGAAGGGGATATGACTGATCAGCGGCGCGCCATCCGACGCGGCCGCCAACATGCCAAAGCCCTGCTGGCGCGCGAAATCGAGGTTGAAGCCTGTCGTCGCGCCGCGAAAGACCGGGTTGGGATGCATCTCAGGCCGCGATCAGTTGGGCACCGCGCGCGCCGGTGATCTGCGCGGGCACGATCTGTCCCTCGGGGCGGGGGGCGTCAAACGTCACTTCCGTGAATTGTTCGGTCCGGCCCATATGCGGGTTCTCCATCAACACCGCATGGGCGCGGCCCACTTGCGCGGCCAGATGCCGCGCCACCTGCGCGTCGCCCGCCGCGCGCAACCGAGCGGCCCGCTCCTTGATCTTTGAGCCATTCACTTGCGGCATGCGCGCAGCCGGGGTTCCGGGACGGGGCGAGTAGGGAAAAACATGCAGCCATGTCAGATCGCATTCGCGCACCAGCGCGAGGGAGTTCTCGAAATGCGCCTCGGTCTCGGTCGGGAAGCCGGCGATGATATCCGCGCCGAAGGTCATGTCGGGGCGCAGGCGGCGGGCCTCCTCGGCAAAGGCGATTGCGTCTTCGCGCAAATGCCGCCGCTTCATCCGCTTGAGGATCAGGTCATCGCCGTGCTGAAGGCTCAGATGCAGATGCGGCATCAGGCGCGGCTCGGTCGCGATGGCCTGCATGAGGTTCTCATCCACCTCGATCGAATCGATCGAGGAGATGCGCAGGCGCGGCAAATCCGGCACCAGCTTGAGGATACGCATCACCAGATCACCCAGACGCGGGCCGCTGGGAAGGTCTGCACCCCAAGAGGTCAGATCGACGCCGGTTAAAACGACCTCATTATAGCCCTTCTGCACCAGCCGCTTGATCTGGTCCACAACCACACCGGCGGGAACGCTGCGCGAATTGCCTCGGCCGTAGGGGATGATGCAAAAGGTGCAGCGATGATCACAGCCGTTCTGGACCTGCACATAGGCGCGGCTGCGCGTGCCGAACCCGTCGATCAGATGGCCGGCGGTTTCGGTCACCGACATGATGTCATCGACCTGCACCGGCTCGGTCCCGAAATCACCGGCCAGGTCCGCCCAGGTGCTGGCCTGCATCTTCTCGGTGTTGCCGATCACGGCGTCGACCTCGGGCATGGCCGAGAACGTCGCAGGCTCGGTCTGGGCGGCGCAGCCAGTCACGATGATGCGCGCAGTCGGGTTGTCGCGGCGCAGGCGGCGGATGTCCTGCCGCGCCTTGCGCACCGCTTCGCTGGTTACCGCGCAGGTGTTGACCACGACGGCGCCTTCAAGACCTGCCTCGGCGGCAAGCTCCTTCATCGCCTCGGTCTCGTAAGCGTTGAGACGGCAGCCGTGGTTGGAGAAGATCGGCGCGCTCATCGGGCGCTCTCCAGAAACTGGCGCGTCAGCGTGCCGCTGGCGACATGCATCGTTGGGCCGGTCATCCAGACGCCATCGCCGCGCCAGTCGACATCCAGCGTGCCGCCGTCCAGCTCGATGCGCACACTGCGCCCGGTCAGCCCGCGCCGCGCGGCAGCCACCGCAACAGCGCAGGAGGAGGAGCCGGAGGCCAGCGTCAGGCCAGCGCCCCTTTCCCACACGCGCATGCGGATATGATCGGGGCCGATGACGGTGGCCACCTGCACATTGGTGCGCTGCGGGAAAAGCGGATGATGCTCGTACCGGGGCCCGAACTGCTCCAACGGGATGGCGCCCGCATCGGCGACAAAGAAGGTGCAATGCGGATTGCCCATACCGGTGGCGACGGGACTGCCCTCGATCGGCAGCTCCAGCGTGTCCATCTCCTCGGCCAGCGGGATTTCCTGCCATTCCAGCTGCGGCGCGCCCATGTTGACCGAGGTCATGCCGCCCCCCGCATCGCGCGCCATCAGATCGCCCCGCTCGGTCGTCAGGTGCAACGCATCCTTGCCGGTTTCGTCCATCAGGTAGCGTGCGATGCAGCGCGTGGCATTCCCGCAAGCGCCCGCCATGCTGCCATCCGCGTTCCAGAAGGTCAGATGCGCGTCCCCGGCGCCCGCGCCGATCACCGCCAGCTGATCGAATCCGATGCCGCGATGGCGGTCCGCAATGGCCATCGCCAGCGGCGCCGTCATGCCGACATCCCGCGCGCGCGCATCGAGGACGACAAAGTCGTTGCCCAGCCCGTGCATCTTCATGAAGGGCAAACCGGTATCCATGCGCGTATCCATGCGGCGGCATATAAACCCCCGCCGGAAATGAATCCAGAGATTGCGCGGCCTTGTCGGCGGAATTGGGGTTGACCGCCGGCCACGCTCTTTCTAGATACGCCCGCAGTGGGCCCTTAGCTCAGTTGGTAGAGCAACTGACTTTTAATCAGTGGGTCGCAGGTTCGAATCCTGCAGGGCTCACCACTTCTCCCTTTCTCGCAACGTGTCCGTCGGGCGCGCCGGCGATCAGCGCGCGATGCGCAAGAGCACGGCTCCGGCCAGCATCCCTGCGGTGGCGAGCACCTTGGCCAGGTCCAGCCGCTCTTTCAGAAAAAACACCCCGATCAGCAGCGCGAAGACCACGCTCGTTTCGCGCAGGGCTGTGACCAGCGCGATAGGTGCCTGCGTGAACGCCCATGTCACCAGCGCATAGGCGACAAAGGACGCGCCGCCGCCCAGCACGAAGATGACCCGCCCCGGCCCCGCCATGCGGCGCAGCGTGCCTGGGTAGCGCGCCCCGAGGTAGAGCGCCATGAGCAGCGAGTTGACCAAGGCCGTCCAAGCATAGAAGCCCAGCGATGTGCCCGCGATTCGCGCGCCATACCCATCGACCAGCGAATAGGAGGCGATGAACATCCCGGTGATCAGCGCCATCCCCGCCGCCCGCCCGTTTCGCAGCCCGTCAGCCCGCCGCACGGCGGCAAGGCTGATGATGCCAAGGGCGATGATGGCGACGGCCAGCAGCTCGGCACCGCTCAGATGCACGCCCAGCGCCGTCACAGACACCACGGCGACAATCAGCGGGGCCGAGCCGCGGGCGATGGGATAGACTTGGCTGAGATCGCCCATCTCATAGGCGCGCATAAGGAAAAGCTGGTATCCCATATGAAGCGCGAGGGCCGCCGTCATCCAGGGCAGCGCCTCCGCGTTGGGCAGTGGCGCATAGGCGATGGCGGCCAGGGCAAACGGCGTGTGGCCGACCACGACGGCCCCCATCGCCAATTTCTTGTCCGTGCCGCCCTTGACCGCCGCGTTCCAGACGGCGTGCAGAAGGGCGGCGCCTATCACGGCGAGAAAGACGGTCAGGCTCATGCGGGGCTCCTCGTACAAGGCGCCACGCTAGGGGGTTTGCGATCAGGTGGGAAGGTGTATCCGATACGCCGCCCGGATCGCGGCGTCCACATCGGGTGCAAAACGCGCAGCTGATCTCTGGGACAGGATCGCCTCCTTGCGGGCCGTCGCCGTGGCGTTCAGATCGGGGCTGCCGACCTCGGCCCATTGCTTGGGGCTCATCCGGTTGCCGGTCCTTGGATACTGGTAATCGCTCTCCATCCGGGCCAGCGTCTGCGCGGTGCCAAGGTAATGGCCCGGACCGCCGATGCAAACCTGCCGGATCTGCTCCAGCGCGAGGGTTTCGTCATCCACCTCGATCCCGCGCACGCAGCGCTGCGCGTGGCCGATCAGGTCATCGCCAAGGATCAGCGATTCGAGACAGAAGCCCAGCAAGGATGCGTGCATCCCCGCCGCCTCATAGACCATGTTCAGCCCCGACAGCCCCGCCATCACGTTCGAGCACATCTGCTCCCACCCGGCCTGCATGTCCGGCAGCTTGGCATCGGTGATGCCCGCTGCGGCGCCGCCCGGCAAATCGTAGAAGCGGTGCATCTGCGCGCAGCCCGCCGTCAGCAGCGCCTGCTCGCCGGAGCCGCCCGTCATCGCGCCCGTGCGCAGATCGAGGCCGAAGGGCCATGTGCCGAAGATCGCCGGATGCCCCGGCTTGACCGCATTCACATAGACGAGGCCGGCCAGGCATTCCGCCGTTGCCTGCACGATGGCGCCCGCAATGGTCGAGGGCGCGGTCGCGCCCGCCATCCCGGCACTCAGCAGCAGCACCGGCATTCCGCCCAAGATGCACTCCTCCATCACCTCACAGGATTCGGTGGCAAATTTCATCGGCGGGACGACAAAGCAGTTCGAGTTCGACACGAAGGGCCGCTCGCGCCATGCGGCTTCGGAGCCGGCCATCAGGTGCAGCATCTCGATCCCCTTGCGGGCAAAAGCACGCTCGGTGAAAGACACGCCCACATGTTTAGTCGTGCCCGCGCAGCAGGCGTAGAGCGTGTTGAGGTCCATCTCCATGTTGTCCGAAATATCGCGGCAGACCATGGGGCGCTGCACGAAATGGATATTGTCCAGCACGTCGCAGATCCGCGCGGCATCATGCAGGTCCTGCACGGTGCATTCGCGGTAATTGCGCCCGTCCACATCCACCATATGCACTGCGGCGCCCGCTGTGCCGTAATGCACCCGCGTGCCGCTCAGCTGCATGTCGTGCACCGGATCGCGGCCCATCAGGGTCACGCTGCGATTGGCCCGCGCGATCGTGTCCTCGATCAGCGCGCGGGGGAAGCGGATGCGCCCGTCCTCGCCCAAAATGGCGCCCGCGCCGGTCAGGTAGGCCACCCCGCTGGGCGGCGCATCGGCCAGCCCGATCTGCTCCAGCGCGTCGAGCGCGGTCTCGTGGATACGCTGCACATCGGCCGGGCTGAGCGGGCTGTATCGCCCGCCTTCCATACCGGGCCGAATGGCGCGCATTGCGTAAGGGACGGGGGCAGAGCGCACGGCACGGCGCGCGGCACGTCCACCTGTACGGCGGGGGGCAATCTGGTTCATCTTCGGGGCCTCGTTCATGAGGAGGAAATTGTATCAGGGGATCAGGTCGGGGGCGTCAGAGGTCCGCCGGCCCGCCTCGCGCGGCACGTCCCCGCGCCGCACCGATGGTACGGATCACGAGGGCGATCTTGCTGAGTGGCGACATGGCCATCTCTCCGCTGTTGACCCGTCAATTCGTGCACGTGCGCGGACTGCTGTCTGTCCTGATTGCGACCCATGTCGTTTTTGCACCACCCGGGGGGGCGCTTGCCGGTGCAAGCACCGGACCCGGCGCGCCCATCTGCGCTATTCCAAAGCAGGGCCGGACTTGCTAAGCCCGCACCACCCCGAGCCAACCCCGCGAGGCCCGCCATGACCGAGATCAAGCTGCACAACACCCGCACCCGGCGCAAAGAGACCTTTGTGCCGCTGGATGAGAAAAACGTGCGGATGTATGTCTGCGGGCCCACGGTCTATGACCGCGCCCATCTGGGCAACGCGCGCCCCGTGGTGGTGTTCGACGTGCTCTACCGGCTCTTGCGGCACGTCTACGGCGCGGATCATGTGACCTATGTGCGCAACTTCACCGACGTCGATGACAAGATCAACGCGCGCGCCGCCGAGTCCGGCCGCAAGATCGGCGATATTACCGAAGAGACGATCCAGTGGTTTCAGGATGACATGGGGGAACTGGGCGCGCTGCAGCCCGATCAGATGCCCCGCGCCACGCAGTTCATCCCGCAGATGGTGGCGATGATCGAGGATCTGATCGCCAAGGGCCACGCCTACGCCGCCGAGGGCCACGTCCTTTTTGCCGTCGAAAGCTACACTGAATATGGCAAGCTATCAGGCCGCAGCATCGACGACATGATCGCCGGCGCCCGCGTCGAAGTGGCCCCCTACAAGCGCAATCCAATGGATTTTGTCCTGTGGAAGCCGTCCTCGGGCGACCAGCCCGGTTGGGACAGCCCCTGGGGCTATGGCCGCCCCGGCTGGCATATCGAGTGCTCGGCCATGGCCTATGACCTCTTGGGTGAAAGCTTCGACATCCACGGCGGCGGCAATGACCTGATGTTCCCCCACCACGAGAACGAAATCGCCCAAAGCTGCTGCGCCCACCCCGAGGGCGGCTTTGCGCAGGTCTGGATGCATAACGAGATGCTACAGGTCGAGGGCAAGAAGATGTCCAAGTCGCTGGGCAATTTCTTCACGGTGCGGGATTTGCTGGATCAGGGCGTGCCGGGTGAAGTGATCCGGTTCGTGTTTTTGAGCACGCATTACCGGAAGCCGATGGATTGGACGGCGGAGAAGGCGAAGGAGGCGGCGCGTACTCTTGAAGACTGGACCTTCAAGTTACTTCAAGCGGGTTATACCTCTGATATGGTCAAACTCTTGAAGAAAGAAGGGCGATGGTCGCCTTCACCGGATATCTTAAACTGCGTTGCTAACGATCTCAACACTGCAGGAGCCATCGCTGATCTGCACAAGCTCGCAAAAGATGGAAGCGCAGTCCATATCTCTGAATTTGCCGCGTCGCTAGATTTCTTAGGCTTGATCGAAGATTGGAACTCCTTGCATCTCATCAGCAGATTAGGCGTCTCAAGCGTTGGAGAAAGCGAGTATCACGACTTCATTGCAAAGCTATTGCTCGACAGAGATGAGGCGAAACTTCGGAAAAACTGGGTGGTTGCTGATAAAATTCGCAGTGCGTTAACTGACGCCGGCGTCGTTGTAGAAGATCGAAAAGGTCTGCCGTCTAGCTTTCGGATTGGTACTAATTTCGACCCCTCTAAACTGGACGCCTTAAAATGACCGGGGCGAAACACACAACCAGCACCGTCAATGCTCAAGCCGTGCAGCGCCCGACCGCGGGGGGGCGCTCCTGCACTCTAAAGGGTGCGCTTTATCGTGCGAGTGCATCCAACGGCACAGAGCGGGTCGAACGTCGCAAAAGCGCCCGCCCAGGGGGCGGTCGGGCGCTGCGCGGCGGCGCGCTGACGCACGCCTTGATTCCGCGCGGAGGGGGCTTGGCCCCATGAAACAACGTCTCTCGATCTACGACACCACTCTCCGCGATGGCCAGCAGACCCAGGGCGTCAGCTTCTCGACCGCCGAGAAGCAGCGCATCGCGGAAATGCTTGATCAACTCGGCGTCGACTATATCGAGGGCGGCTGGCCCGGCGCGAACCCGACCGACAGCGCCTTTTTCGATGCCGCCCCCAAGACCCGCGCGAAAATGACCGCCTTCGGCATGACCAAGCGCGCGGGCCGCAGCGCCGCCAATGACGATGTGCTGGCCGCCGTGATGAACGCCGGAACGCAAACTGTCTGCCTCGTCGGCAAGGCGCATGATTTCCATGTCGAGCGCGCCCTTGGCATCACTCTCGAGGAAAACATCCAGAATGTCGCGCAATCGATCGCGCATCTGGTGGCCGAGGGCCGCGAGGCACTGCTGGATGCCGAGCATTTCTTTGACGGCTACAAGGCGAACCCGGCCTATGCGCTTGAGGTGTGCCGCGCAGCATATGATGCAGGCGCGCGCTGGATCGTGCTGTGTGACACCAATGGCGGCACCCTGCCCAGCGAGATCGGGCACATCACCTCCGAGGTGATCGCTGCGGGCATCCCCGGCGATCATATCGGCATCCACACCCATAACGACACCGAGAACGCCATCGCCGGATCGCTGGCCGCCATCGACGCGGGCGCGCGGCAGGTGCAGGGGACGCTCAATGGCCTCGGCGAGCGCTGCGGCAATGCCAACCTCACCACGCTGATCCCGACGCTGCTGCTGAAAGAGCCCTATGCCAACACCTATGAGACCGGCGTCAGCCTTGACGCCCTGAAAGGGCTCAGCCGGATCAGCCGCAAGCTGGACGATATCCTGAACCGCGTCCCGATGCGGCAGGCCGCCTATGTCGGCGCCTCGGCCTTCGCGCACAAGGCGGGGCTGCATGCCAGCGCGATCCTCAAGGATCCCTCGACCTACGAGCATATCGAGCCGGCCCTTGTCGGCAATGCGCGCATCATCCCGATGTCCAATCAGGCGGGCCAGTCCAACCTGCGCCAGCGCCTGATGGAGGCCGGGATCGAGGTTGCGCCCGGTGATCCGGCCCTTGCCCTCATCCTCGACCAGATCAAGGAACGTGAGGCGATCGGCTATACCTATGACAGCGCGCAGGCCAGTTTCGAGCTGCTGGCGCGCCGCGCCCTCGGCACCCTGCCCGACTTCTTCGAGGTCAAGCGCTACAAGGTCACGGTCGAGCGGCGCAAGAACAAGTATGACCAGATGGTCAGCCTCTCGGAGGCGGTCGTCGTCGTGAAGGTCGATGGCGAAAAAAAGCTGTCGGTCAGCGAATCGATGGACGAGCTGGGCTGCGACCGCGGCCCAGTCAACGCGCTCAGCAAGGCCCTGGCCAAGGATCTGGGCCGCTATCAGGGCCTGATCGAGGATATGCGCCTGGTCGATTTCAAGGTGCGCATCACCCAGGGCGGGACCGAGGCCGTGACCCGCGTGATCATCGACAGCGAGGACGATCAGGGCCGCCGCTGGTCCACCGTCGGCGTCAGCGCGAACATCGTCGATGCGTCCTTCGACGCGCTGCTGGACGCGATCAACTGGAAGCTGCTGCAAGGTGCCTGAGCTGGGCCAGGATCTGACCGGCTGCGCCGACCTAGTGCGTCGGGGCGATCCCGACCGCTTTCGCGCGGCAATGGCGGCGCCGGTGGCAGCGCGGCGGGTGCTTTTCCCGGTCTATGCCTTCAATGTCGAGGTCTCACGCGCCCCTTGGATGACGCAGGAATCCATGATCGCCGAGATGCGGCTGCAATGGTGGCGTGACGCACTGGAGGAGATCGCGGAGGGCGGCAAGGTGCGGCGTCACGAGGTGGTGACACCCTTGGCCGATGTGCTGGACGCGCAAGGCGCCAAGCTGCTCGACGATCTGATTGTCGCGCGTCAGTGGGACATCTACCGCGAGCCTTTCGAGGACGACGCGCACCTGACCCGCTATATCGAGCACACCAGCGGCAACCTGATGCTGGCCGCCGCGCGCGCCCTTGGGCAGGTGGACGCGCAGGTTGTGATGGCTGCGGGCTATGCAACCGGCGTCGCCGGGTGGCTTCGCGCCATCCCCGCCCTGGAGGAGGCCGGGCGGATCCCCCTTCTGGACGGTCGCTCCGAGGGCATTCGCGCGCTGGCCGAGGACGGGCTGCGCCGTCTGGCAAGCGCCCGCGCCCAGCGCGCCAAGATCAGCCCCGAGGCGCGCCCCGCGCTGATGGCCGCATGGCAGGCCGGCGGCGTTCTGCGCCGCGCGGCGGTGCATCCGGCGCTGGTGGTGAATGGCGGGCTGGAACCTGCGCCGATTCGCTCTTCGCTCGGGCTGATGGCGCGATCCATGACCGGGCGGTGGTAGGGACTGCGTTCCACGCACCAGACATGCAACTGCGCAAATTAAAATTCCGTTCTATCAAATGGCACAATCGGAAAACGAAACACCCGAACCGCAGCCCGGCGCGAACAAACACTCCACGGCACCCGCATTGCCCTGAACGGCGTTTCGCAGCCCAAGGCCTGCGCAGGAGCCGCCCCTCTTCCCACACCGAGAATCTCGCGTCATATCCTTGTCCATGTTTGACGCGCTCCCCCTCCCTGCCCATCAGTGGCCCACGATCCAGCCCGGCTGGGTCTGGCTCTGCGGGGCTGGCCCCGGCGATCCGGGCCTGCTGACCATCCACGCGCTCAACGCGCTGCGTCAGGCGGATGTGGTGGTTTATGACGCGCTGGTGCAGGAATGCATCCTCGACTGGGCGTCTCAGGCCGAGAAGATCTACGCGGGCAAGCGCGGCGGCAAGCCGTCCGCCCAGCAGCGCGACATCTCGCTACGCCTCGTGGATCTGGCGCGCGCCGGGAAACGCGTCCTGCGCCTCAAGGGCGGCGATCC
Source organism: Roseovarius roseus (assembly GCF_043355935.2). Lineage (NCBI taxonomy): Bacteria > Pseudomonadati > Pseudomonadota > Alphaproteobacteria > Rhodobacterales > Roseobacteraceae > Roseovarius > Roseovarius roseus. The sequence goes on from NZ_JBHFPE020000003.1 coordinate 223,985, forward strand.
TTTTGTTTTTGGCCGCGGCGGCGAAGAGGCGCAGACGCTGGTGCAACATGGCATCCCTGTGCGCATCATCCCCGGCATCAGCGCGGGCATCGGGGGGCTGGCCTATGCCGGCATCCCCGTGACGCACCGCGACGTCAACCAGTCCGTCACCTTCGTCACCGGCCACGACCAGACCGGCAATGCGCCCGCCTCTCTCAACTGGAAGGCGCTGGCCGAGGGCAGTCAGGTGCTGGTGATTTACATGGGCATGAAACACGCCGATCAGATCAGCGCATCGCTGATGAAACATGGCCGCGACCCGGACGAGCCTTGCGCCGTGGTCTGCAATGCCACCACACCCCAGCAGCAGGTGATCGAGACAACGCTCAGCCGCATGGCCGCCGATATCATTGCCAGCGGGCTGGAGCCCCCGGCACTTCTGTGCATCGGTCGCTCGGTCCTGATGCGCCAGGTGCTTGACTGGCAGGGCCAGATGGCCGGCGAGCCGGTGCGCGACATGGATCCTCTGGGCCGTGGCATGGCTGCCGAGGTCGCCTAGCGGGCTCTTGCTAAGCCCCCAAGACCGGTCTAGCACTCTGCGGCATGACATATGCCGCCTCCCTCACCGACGACAATCGCGCCCGGCGTAACGTAACCGTTCTCGTGCTGGCGCAGGCCATCCTTGGCGCGCAGATGCCGATGATCTTCGTCGTCGCGGGCCTTGCCGGGACTGGACTTGCGTCCAACCCGTGCTTTGCGACGCTGCCGATTTCGATGATCGTCATCGGCTCGATGCTGTCGGCGACGCCGGTCTCGGCCATCATGCAGAAATACGGGCGGCGCACAGGGTTCTTCCTCGGCACAGCGGGCGGCGCGATCGGCGGCGCGGTCGGCGCCTACGGCCTCTACACCGCCTCCTTCCCGCTCTTCCTGTTGGGCAGCCTTCTGACTGGCCTCTACATGAGCGCGCAAGGTTTCTACCGCTTTGCCGCCGCCGACACCGCAAGCGATGAATTCCGCCCCAAGGCGATCTCCTACGTCCTTGCAGGCGGGCTGATGAGCGCCATCATCGGCCCGCAGCTGGTCAAGGTGACGGCGCAGGCAATGGTCGTGCCGTTTCTGGGCACCTACCTTGCGGTGATCGTGCTGAACCTCGTCGGCTCGGTCCTCTTCCTCTTCCTGAACATCCCCAAGCCGCCCGTCCCCGATCAGGACGCCCCGCGCGGGCGTAGCCGGATCGAGCTGTTGAAGACGCCGCGCATTGCGGTGGCGGTGATCTGCGCCATGGTTTCCTACGCGCTGATGAACCTCGTGATGACCTCCACGCCGCTGGCGGTGGTCGGCTGCGGCTTTGACGCAGGTACGGCGGCAGATGTGGTGACAGCGCATGTTCTGGCGATGTATATCCCGTCCTTCTTCACCGGCCACCTGATCGCGCGCTTCGGCGTCGAGAAGATCCTGGGCGCGGGCATCGCCATCCTTGCCGCTGCGGGCGTGGTCGCCATTCAGGGCGTCAACCTTGAGAACTTCTTTGTCGCGCTGGTCCTGCTGGGGGTCGGCTGGAATTTCGGCTTTATCGGGGCCACCTCTATGCTGGCCGGCGCGCACGAGCCGCATGAGCGCGGCCGCATGCAAGGCCTCAATGACCTGCTGGTCTTTGGCGGCGTCACGGTAGCCTCGCTGGCCTCGGGCGGGCTGATGAACTGCTCGGGCGGCGATGCGCAGACCGGCTGGATGTCCGTTAACCTCGCGATGGCGCCATTTCTGGCTCTGGCGGGCGGCGCGCTAATCTGGCTGGTCACGCGCGGGCGCGAGGGCGCCTCTTAACCCAGACCCAGCTTGTCCGCCATGAAGGCCAGCGCCACCTCAAGCCCGTCAGGCGCGATGCCGTGGCCGGTGCCCTTCATTACGTGGGCATAGACGTCCTTCCAGCCCGCGGACTGCAGCGCCTCGGCAGCCTCGGGCAGGGATTGAGGCGGCACGACCTCATCCGAGTCGCCATGCACCAAAAGGATCGGAGGGCGACTGACGACCTCGTCGGCCAAGAGTTCGGGGCGCAGGAGGCGGCCCGAGAAGGCGACGATACCCGCGACCTCGTCCTCGCGGCGCGGCGCCACATGCAGGGCCATCATCGTGCCTTGGGAAAAGCCGAAAAGGACGACCTGCTCGGGCAGCACGTCCTCGTCTACCATCAGCGCATCCAGAAACGCGTTCAGATCATCGGCGGCGGCCAAGAGGCCGCGCTCGGCCTCTTCCTCACTGCTGCCGTCGATCCACGGGATGGGAAACCACTGGAACCCATTCGGCATGCCCGGCACGTTCTCGGGTGCGTCGGGTGCCACGAACAGGGTATCGGGCAGATGCTCGCCCAGCGGATCGGCAAGGCCCAGAAGGTCCGGTCCATTTGCGCCGTAGCCATGCAGAAAGACCACGATGGATCTCGTCTCGCCTGAAATCGGCTCGCGGCGGCCAGCGTTCAAAACTCGCGTCATCTGATGCCTTCCCTTTGTTTTGCCACCCGGTAGTAGGCCCAAAGCAGGCGGGCGGCAACCGACCTGTAGGGGCTCCAATCCGCCGCCATGGTGCGCATTGCACGCTCGTTCGGGCGCTCGGGCAGATCGTATAGGAGGCGCGCCGCCTCTTGCAGCGCCAGATCGCCATGGGCAAACACATCCGCGCGGCCAAGGCTGAACATCGCGTAGATTTCCGCCGTCCATGTGCCGATACCCGGCACCGTGGTCAGCGTTTTCAGCACCTCATCCGTGGGGGCGCTGCGCAGCGCGCCGTAGTCGATGCCCGCATGGGCCAGTTCCTGCGCATAGCGGATCTTCTGCCGGCTGAGGCCCGCGGCGCGCAGCCCCTCCTCCCCCGCGATCAGGATCGGCGCGGGCGCGGTCAGGCCCGCCTCCTGCATCCGCGTCCAGATAGCATTGGCCGAGGCGACGCTGACCTGCTGGCTGATGATGGCGCTGAGCAGTTCGGCAAAACCATCGGGCCTGCGCCGCAGCGGCAGCGTGCCGGTCTGGGCATAGGCCTCGGCCATGCACGGGCACATCGCGCAAAGCGCGTCGGCATCCGCCGCCACATCGGCATCGGTTTCGATGATCCGCAGGCTCACAAGTCGCGTACCCATGCCAGCGCCTCGGCCTCCGTCTCGACGCTTGGCGCATCGGGCGGGGCGGGCCGTGCGATCATCGCCACATGGATGCCAAGGATGCGGGCGGCGCTCAGCTTGGTCTCCGCGCGGGCGCTACCGGCATTGCGCAAGACCAGCCAGTCGATGCCAAGCCGGCGGAACAGCGCCACCTCCTCCTCCACTGGAAAGGGCGGCTGCTGGACCAGCCATTCGCCATTTAGTAGCGGAAAGGGCACATCTGGCGCACCGATCTGCCGGCAATAAATATATCCGGCTGGCAACGCCGCATAGGCCGCCAGCCCCTCGCGCCCCGAGGCGACAAGGACAGTGCTGCCCGGCGCGATATGCTGGACCGCCTCGGCATCGCTGGCCACATGGGTCCAGCGGTCGCCGTCCTGCGCGCGCCATTCGGGACGCCGCAGCAGCAGGTAGGGCAGGCCATGATCTGCACAGTAACGCGCCGCTTCCTGCGAGATGTCACCGGCGAAAGGATGGCTGGCATCCAGCACCGCATCGGGCGCGATGTCGCTCAGACACGACGCCAGCGTCCCGCGATGACAGGGCACAGGCCACTCCTGCAGCGAGAGGCGCTGACCCTCCGGGAGCCAGACGGCACAAGGCCGACCCTCCTGCGCCATGCGCGCGGCAAGGCGCTGCGCCTCGCCGGTGCCGGCAAGGATCAGCAGGGTCACGATATCCCCCGAGGGGCGGTATCACGGCAACGGCGCATCATGGATCGACCATAGCGGCGGCACGGTGCTGTGCAATCGTCAAACAGCTTCGGCAAAAGGACGCCGTGCCGCAGGCTGGCCCGTTGCAACAAGCGGAGGGTGCGCCCACATCGAACGTGCAAAACAAAGCAAAACGAAAGGGAGTAGCGATGAAATGTCCGATTGACGGAACCCAGCTGGTAATGACGGACCGATCCGGGGTCGAGATTGATTACTGCCCGGAATGCCGGGGTGTCTGGCTGGATCGGGGGGAGCTGGACAAGATCATCGAGCGCTCGGACGTGGCGCCGCCGCCACCGCCACCCAGCGCCGACCGCGGCCGCGGCGATTACTACGATGATCGGTATGACGACCGCTCGCGCAAGAAGAAAAAGCGCGGCAGCCTCTTGGGTGAGATCTTCGACTTTTAGGGATTGCTATTATCCACGACGAAAAAAGAGCGGGCAATCGGCCCGCTCTTTGCCTTTCCATGTCATCCGAGACGCTTATACGTGCGCCTTGTTGCCACGCGGACCTGCGATCAGCCAGATGATGAAGCCGATGATCGGCAGGATCAGGATGAGCAGCGTCCACAGCACCTTTTTGCCCGTCGACGTGCCCGACGTGAGCACCTGATAGATCGCATAGATATCCGCGATCAGAACGATAATTCCGAAAAGACCATATTCCATGATACATCTCCTATTCTTCGATTGGGGATGTAACGTGATCGTGAGCCTTTCGGTTCCGCCGCCCCTGCGCCTACCTCTTGCGCCGCTTGACGTTTCCGCCCCGCTGCCCCGGCTTGCCCGCGGTCGAGCGCCCGCGCGTTTTGGAGCCTGCTGCGACGGCTTCCTCCACCGCCGATTGCCGCGCCAGCGGATCGTCCGCGATGGCCAGGTCGACGGCCTCCAGGCGCTTGACCTCGTCGCGCAGGCGCGCGGCCTCCTCGAATTCGAGGTTCTCGGCAGCCTTGCGCATATCTGTGCGAAGCGCATCGAGATGCGCCTGGAGGTTCCCGCCATGCAGCTTCTTGTCGACCTTGGCGGTGACGCGCGCCATGTCCACGTCGCCCTTGTAGAGACCGGCAAGAATATCCTCGACGTTCTTCTTGACCGTCGCCGGCGTGATGCCATGCTCTTCGTTATAGGCGATCTGCTTGGCGCGGCGGCGATCCGTCTCGCCCATCGCGCGCTCCATGCTGCCGGTGATGCGGTCCGCATACATGATGACGCGGCCCTTCTCGTTCCGCGCGGCGCGGCCGATCGTCTGGATCAGCGAGGTCTCCGAGCGCAGGAAGCCCTCCTTGTCCGCGTCCAGAATGGCGACCAGCCCGCATTCGGGGATATCCAGACCCTCGCGCAAGAGGTTGATGCCGATCAGCACGTCGAACGCGCCAAGGCGCAGATCGCGCAGGATCTCGATCCGCTCGATCGTGTCGATGTCGGAATGCATGTAGCGCACCTTGATGCCCTGTTCATGCATGTATTCGGTCAGATCCTCGGCCATCCGCTTGGTCAGGGTGGTGACCAGCGTGCGATAGCCGTCTGCGGCCACGCGGCGCACCTCGTCCAGCAGGTCGTCGACCTGCGTCTCAACGGGCCTGATCTCGACCATCGGGTCCAGAAGGCCGGTGGGGCGGATGACCTGCTCGGTAAACACACCGCCGGTCTGTTCGATTTCCCACTTGGCGGGGGTCGCGGACACGAACACCGACTGGGGCCTCATCGCGTCCCATTCCTCAAACTTGAGGGGGCGGTTATCCATGCAACTGGGCAGGCGAAAGCCGTGCTCAGCCAGGGTGAACTTGCGGCGATAGTCGCCTTTATACATCGCGCCGATCTGCGGAACGCTGACGTGGGACTCATCCGCAAAGACGATGGCATTGTCGGGGATGAACTCAAAGAGCGTCGGCGGCGGCTCGCCCGGCGCGCGGCCCGTCAGGTAGCGCGAGTAATTCTCGATCCCGTTGCAGACGCCGGTCGCCTCCAGCATTTCCAGATCGAAATTCGTGCGCTGCTCCAGCCGCTGCGCCTCCAGCAGCTTGCCCTCGCCCACCAGCTGGTCGAGCCGCGTGCGCAACTCTTTCTTGATACCGATGATGGCCTGCTGCATCGTTGGCTTGGGCGTGACGTAGTGGCTGTTGGCATAGACGCGGATCTGCTCGAAACTGCCGGTCTTCTCCCCGGTCAGCGGATCGAATTCGGTAATCGCCTCCAGTTCGTTCCCGAAGAAGCTAAGCCGCCACGCGCGGTCCTCCAGGTGGGCGGGAAAAATCTCCAGGCTGTCACCCCGCACGCGGAAACTGCCCCGCTGGAACGCGGCATCGTTGCGCTTGTATTGCTGCGCGACCAGATCGGCCATCACCTGCCGTTGGTCGTAATCCGTGCCGACCTTCAGGTCCTGCGTCATCGCGCCATAGGTCTCGACCGAGCCGATGCCGTAGATGCACGAGACCGAAGCGACAATGATGACATCGTCCCGCTCGAGCAAAGCCCGCGTGGCCGAGTGGCGCATACGGTCGATCTGCTCGTTGATCTGGCTCTCCTTCTCGATGAAGGTATCGCTGCGCGCGACATAAGCCTCCGGCTGGTAATAGTCGTAATAGCTGACGAAATACTCGACTGCGTTGTTCGGAAAGAACCCCTTGAACTCGCCATATAGCTGCGCGGCCAGAGTCTTGTTCGGGGCCAGGATGATGGCGGGGCGCTGCGTTTTCTCGATGACCTTGGCCATCGTATAGGTCTTGCCCGTGCCGGTCGCACCCAAGAGCACCTGGTCACGGTCGCCGTCCTTCACGCCCTGAGACAACTCGACGATGGCCGTGGGCTGATCACCTGCGGGCGAGAACTCGCTGACCATCTCGAACCGCTTGCCACCTTCCAGCTTGAGCCGGTCGCGCACATCGGGCGCGGGATTGGCCAAGACGGGGGGCTGGCTGTCGGAATGAGCGTAGGGCATGGGAGCGGTATCCTTGGAGCGGCGCAAGGCACACATTTGATACTTTTTTCGCGCCATTCAACCCGCGCCGCCCGCCGCGCCCCTACGTGAAACCGGTTTATCTGCGGCCCGATGCGCCATATACAGAGCACGGCCCCATCAATTTGCACTTCGGACAACCCCCACCATGCAGCTCGTTCTTCACGCAGGCGCCCATATTACCGACGAGGACCGCCTGCTGAAATGCCTCACCGCCAATCAGCCGATGCTGGCCGAGCGCGGCACGCAAGTGCCCTATCCCAAGGAATATCGCCGCCTCTTGCGCGACGTGCTGCATGCGGGCGCCGACGGCAGCCTGGCCGAGGATACGCGCGAAGTTCTGATGGACGCGCTCGGCTTTGACGAGGTGCCCGAGCGGCTGATCCTGTCCAACCCCGGCTTTTTCGGCACGCCCAAGATGGCGGCCTCTGGCGGGGATTTCTATACTGCCGCCGCTGGCCGCACGCAGACCTTCCGCGAGATCTTTGCGCGCGACGAGATCGAGATGTTCTTTGCCATCTGCAATCCCGCCACCTTCCTGCCCGCCATCATGGCCCAGACCAAGTTCGACAGCCTTACCGCCTATCTGGCCGGCACCGACCCGCGCGAGATGCGCTGGTCCGGCATGATACAGCGCGTGCGCGCCGCGATCCCCGATATCCCGATCACGATCTGGTGCAACGAGGACACGCCCCTGATCTGGGGCCAGATCCTGCGCGAAATGGCCGGGGTCGAACCCGGCGTGCCCCTGACCGGAGAGCATGCGCTCTTGCGCGAAATCATGAGCCCGACAGGCATGACACGGTTCGAGAGCTATCTGGAGCAGCATCCCGGCATGACCGAGATGCAGAAACGCCGCGTCATCTCGGCCTTTCTCGACAAGTTCGCGAATGACGACGCCATCGAGGAAGAGCTGGACCTGCCCGGCTGGACCGACGAAATGGTCGACGAGCTGAGCGATCTATATGACGAGGACGTCTACGATATCGGCCGCATGCCCGGCATCACGCTGATCACGCCCTAAGCACCGCTCAACCGCGCTTGCCAACCCCGCGGCACCCTGCTAAACGCCGCCTCGGCGCCCCTATAGCTCAGCTGGTAGAGCAACTGATTTGTAATCAGTAGGTCCGCGGTTCGAGTCCGTGTGGGGGCACCATTTTAATCGCGATTTCCAGATCACATGCCGCCTTTCCGTTGTCGCGGCGCGCCTAAACCGGCTTGTCCGAGACCAGACGCATGCCCAGATGGGCGGGCGGGGCGCCGACGGCGCAGCCGCCTCGGGCGGGGTCGCGGATGAGGAAGGACATTGCCGAGACATGCTCGCCGCCGACGAAATAGGCCGGGCAGCGCTCCGGGTCGATGCCCGCATCCGCACCGGCATAGCATTCTTGCGTCCATTCCCAGACGCTGCCATCCAGATCCGCGATGCCTTCGGGCGAGCTGGCAAAGCTGCCTTGCGGTCGCAGCGCACGGGGCGCGAGGCCTTCGGTCAGGTAGGACGAGGCCCACTGAAGCGATGGGTCGGTAAAGATCGGATCGACGCTGTGAGGCAGGACGGGGCGGGCCATATGTTCCCACTCGGAGGCGGTGGGCAGGCGAAAATCGTGCCCGGTGGCATGGTTGATCCAGCGTAGGTACTCGGCGGCATCCATATAGCTGAGGCCGGTGGCGGGCGTTGTTGCCGGGTCCAGATCGGCGCGGCCGCGCAGGGCAAGGGTGCAGGCACCATCTGCGTGGCAGCGGCCCCATTCAGCCAACGTCACCTCGTAGCGCTGCACATAGAGCGGAGCGCCATCCGGTAGGGTGACCGGCGCGGCGGCCATCTCGGGCAACGGCGCCAGCGAGGGGGTGGGACCGCGCAGGATCTGCGCGGCTCCGAAGGCAATCACCGCCGCCACGACGCCCACTGCCAGAAGCAGGATCGGCTTGCTGCTTAGCGGAAGGGTGCTCATGGCGACGGTCATGTCGGCTACTCCAAACTCAGGTTGCGAAGGCGCGAGGTGCGGCGACCTGCTCCATGAGGTCGTTGTTCCACTCCCCCTCGACCACGAAATGTGCTGTGGCACCTAGAAGCGCCGCCTCGATCAGGTTGTGGTTGACATAGGCGTAAACGCCGGGCTGCTCGAAGGTGTACATTGACGCCATCGCGGTCCCGCCGCGCACGAACCATGTCTCGACTCCGGTCAGCGGCTCGTTGGTGAAAGACGTCTCCCAGACATAGTCGCCATGCCCGCCGATCAGGTGCGGACGCGAGTCGCGGTTGGCCTGGTTGTGAATCATCAGCACCGTCTCGCCCACGTTGAACTTGAGCGCGCCGGTTCCGGTCAGGGCCCCGACCGAGCCGTTGAAGACGCAATGCGTCGGTGTCAGCGTGCGCATCGCATCGAGGCTGTCGGCATAGTCATCGCCTGCCGCCTCGTAGAACTTGAAGTCCCCACTTTCATCCTTGGGCAGGTAGTAATCCTGCTCGCCGATATAGGCGATCTTGTCGTATTTCAGCGGATTGCCGTCCTTGTCCTTGAGCCCGTCGCGCGGCAGCACCATGACCGCGCCGTTCATGCCGTGGGTGACGTGATAGGGGATCATCGCCCCGCCGGGTGCGCAGTGATAGGTAAAGCAGCCGGCCTTGGTCGCCTTCCAGCGCAGCACGCATTCCTCGCCCGGATAGACATGGGTCAGACCACCGCCGCCCAGCGCGCCGGTCGAGGCGTGGAAGTCGATATTGTGCTCCATCATGCTGTCTTCAGGGTTGCGCAGCGTCAGCTCGATCATGTCGCCTTCGTGGCAGATGATCAGCGGGCCGGGGACCGAGCCGTTATAGGTCAGCGCCCAGACCGAGGCGCCCGTATCCTCGTCGACCACCATGAGACGTTCGGTCGTGTCCATCGTGATCTCGATGATCTTCGGGCCGCCGGTCGCCACCTGCTCGTGCTCGGGCGCAAAGGGCGGCGCAACCAGTTCTTGGCGGACGCGGGTATAGCCGGAAAGATCGGCGGGCTTGGCGGTACTGGCGGCGGTCTGCTGAGCCGCGGCCTTGTGGATCTTGGCCGAGGCGGCATTGGCATTTTGCATGGACGGGCGGCGCGGCGCGGACATCGCGCTGGCGCCTGTCATCGCGGCGGCGCCGGCCAGAACGGTGCCGCGCAGAACATTGCGGCGGCTGGTCATCTTGAGGCCGGGGTTGATGAATTTGGTCATTGATCCCTCCATCGGGTCAGTTGTCGTGTCTGTTTGGTTGGCTGCCGGGCCATCATGGCCCGGCTGGCTTTGGGTCACAGATTGCCCAGTTGCGCCTCGAATCGTTCCTTGGCCTTGCGCGGCACGCGCCCTTCCAGGAATTCAGCCGGCGCGTCCACATCGCCCACGGCAATGGTCATCACCATGCCCATGGAGTAATGCGGCTTGCACATGATGCCGTAGACACCCTCGGCATCGAGGGTCACTTCGACCTCCTGGTTGATCTTGCCGACAAAGCCTTCGGCGCCCTCCGGAATCATGTCGTCAATCGTTTCGGCGTTGTGGCTCTTGTCGGTGGGCACAAAGCGGATGGTATCGCCGGGGGCGGCCTGTACGAAGGCAGGCTCGAACACCATCCGGTCGCCGTCTGAACCCTTGTTCAGCATCTGGACTTCGAAAGTTTCAGCAAAGGCGGCGCCGCTCATCAGAGCTCCGAGGGCGAGGCCGGTTGCTAGGGTACGGATCATTTCTTTCTTCCTTCTATCAATGATCGGTTGGCGTCCTTTTAGCTCCGGCGCGCGCGCACAGTTTGCGCTGGCACAACATTTTGCGCGGTCGTCGTTTTTCTGCGATCTGGTATGCAGCGCCGCACTGTGTCAGAGAGGATGGATGACCTCGGATATGACGCCCAAGACAATGCCCCGGCTGGACGAGAGCCTGCTGACGCACCTGCCGCCCTTCTCGCGGCTGGAGCGACGGCAGATCCGTACCATTCTGGATCAGGCCACCTCGCGGCGCGTGGAGAGCGGGACGCATATCTTTGAGGAGGGCGCCGAGGCCGACCGATTCTATATGCTGCTGGACGGCTATGTGCGCGTGGTGCGCATTACACCGGGCGGTGAGCAGGTGACCGCGCTGCATATCCCCGCAGGTCAGCTTTTAGGCATCGCCAAGGCGATCGGGCGCACCACCTACCCCGCAACAGCAATGGCGGCGACCGAGTCGATCGTGCTCAGCTGGCCCACGCGCCTGTGGGAGACGTTCGTGGCGGACTATGACGGCTTTGCCACCGAGACCTACAAGACGCTGGGCCACCGCGTGGGCGAGATGAACACCCGCATCGTTGAGCTGGCGACTCAGCAGGTCGAACAGCGTGTCGCCAACGCGCTGCTGCGGCTGATCAACCAGACGGGCCGCAAGGTCGAGGGCGGGATCGAGATCGACTTTCCCATCACGCGGCAGGATCTTTCGGAATTGACGGCAACCACGCTGCACACGGTCAGCCGCGTTCTGAGCGGATGGGAACGGCGCGGCCTGGTCGAGAGCCGGCGCAAGCGGATCAAGGTGCTGGACGCCCATGCGCTGGTCGTGTTGGCCGAAGGGCACTAGCCCGCTGTGCCATCTAACTGACCGCGCTTTGCAGCTCGGCCAAGAACTCAGCCTCATCCAGCCCGTATTCCGTGCAGGCATCCTGCAATGTGTGAAACGGGCTGATCATGCAGCCCACGCACAGCATCCGGTGCCGAATGAAGACCGGGATCGTCTGGGGCCATGCCTCCATCAGATCGCTCAGGCACAAATCTGGATCATCAAGTCTGGGGCCACGCATCGCCTTTTCCTCCTTGTGATCTGACTACCTTTGAAAACCCCGCCAAACGTTGTGCCAGCACAAACTCTCGCAGGATCAGTCGCGCTAGCTAGGGTCATCCAATTACAACGGAGGCCGCAGCATGGCGGAAATTCTGACCAAATCGCGGGCCCGCAACATTTTCTACGGAGGGTCCATATTCTTCGTCGTGGTGTTCATCGGGCTCAGCGTTCACAGCCACAAATATGTGGTCGAAAAATCAACCGCCGGCATGGAGTTGAGCGAGGCGGTGGTTCTGGGCAAGCATGTCTGGGAACGCCATTCATGCATCAACTGCCACAGCCTGCATGGCGAGGGCGCGTACTTCGCACCCGAGGTCGGCAACGTGATGACCCGCTGGGGCGTCCAGGACGATCCCGAGGGCGCGTATGAAATCCTGGACGGGTGGATGAACGCCCAGCCCAGCGGCATCGAGGGACGCCGCCAGATGCCCCATTTCGAGATCACCGAAGAGGAAATGCGCGGCCTTGCCGAATTCCTTCGCTGGGCCGATCAGACAGACACGCAGGGCTGGCCGCCCAACGACGCCGGCTAAGGAGACGGACACATGAAATATCAATCGCAAAAGGTCGCGCTGGCCTATTTCGTCTGCGCAATGGCCCTCTTTGGCATCCAGGTCATCGGGGGGCTGCTGGCGGGCTGGATCTATGTCTCGCCCAACTTCCTGTCCGAGATCCTGCCCTTCAACATCATCCGCATGATCCACACCAACGCGCTGATCGTCTGGCTGCTGCTGGGCTTCTTCGGGGCTGCCTATTTCCTCGTCCCGGAGGAATCCGAGCGTGAGATCTACTCGGTCAAGCTGGCCTATCTGCAGCTGATCATCCTGATGGTCGGCACGCTTGGCGCCGTCGGCTCCTACCTTGTCGGCATCCATGGCGGGCGCGAGTTCCTCGAGCAGCCGCTCTGGGTCAAGTTCGGCATTCTCGTGGCCGCGCTGATCTTCCTTTTCAACATCTCGATGACCGTTCTGGCGGGCAAGAAGACGGCGATCACCAACGTGCTGCTGATGGGCCTCTGGCTCCTCTCGCTGCTTTGGGTCTTTGCCTTCATCAACCCCGACAACCTTTCGCTCGACAAGATGTACTGGTGGTTCGTCGTCCATCTCTGGGTCGAAGCGACCTGGGAGCTGGTCATGGCCTCGATCCTCGCCTTCCTGCTGCTCAAGCTGACGGGCGTCGACCGGGAGGTGGTGGAAAAATGGCTCTATGTCATCGTCGCCACCGCGCTCTTCTCGGGCATCCTCGGCACCGGGCACCACTTCTACTGGATCGGTCTGCCGGGCTACTGGCAGTGGATCGGCTCGATCTTCTCGACTTTCGAGGTGATCCCGTTCTTCCTGATGATGTCCTTTGCCTTCGTCATGGTCTGGAAGGGCCGCAAGAACCACCCGAACAAGGCCGCGCTGCTGTGGTCTCTCGGCTCGTCCACCGTTGCCTTCTTCGGCGCGGGCGTCTGGGGCTTCCTGCACACGCTGCATGGCGTCAACTTCTACTCGCACGGCACGCAGATCACCGCAGCGCACGGACACCTGTCCTTCTACGGAGCCTATGTGGCGCTGAACCTTGCGGTCTTCACCTACGCGATGCCGATGCTGCTGGGACGCCAGCCCTATAACCAGGTGCTGAACATGGCCTCCTTCTGGCTGATGACTGGCGGCATGGCCTTCATGACCTTCGTGCTGACCTTTGCGGGCACCATCCAGACGCATATGCAGCGCGTCGTGGGCGACTACTACATGGATGTGCAGGACGGTCTGTCGCTCTTCTACATGATGCGCTTCGGCGCGGGAGCGGCTGTGGTGATCGGGGCACTGCTCTTCATCTACTCGATCCTCGTCGTGCGCAAACGCGAGGTCATCGCACCCGGCCCTGCCAATCCTGTTCCAGGAGAATAAGCCATGAATATCGCAACCACTCCCAAACTGCCTTTCTATCAGCCCGCCGCCAGCGAGTGCGAGCTGTTCGAGACGGCCTATGACAACGGTTTGCCCCTTCTTCTGAAGGGGCCGACCGGCTGCGGCAAAACCCGCTTTGTCGAGCATATGGCAGCGCGGCTGGGCAAGCCTCTTTATACCGTGGCCTGCCATGACGATCTGTCGGCGGCGGACCTGATCGGGCGCTACCTTCTCAAGGGCGGCGAGACGGTCTGGGTGGACGGCCCGCTGACCCGCGCGGTGCGCGAGGGCGGCATCTGCTATCTCGACGAGGTGGTCGAGGCGCGCAAGGACGTGACCGTGGTGCTGCACCCGCTGACCGACACGCGCCGCACGCTGATGATCGACCGCACCGGCGAGGAACTGGTCGCGCCTGCAGGCTTCATGCTGGTGGCCAGCTACAACCCCGGCTACCAGAACGTGCTGAAACGGCTTAAGCCGTCGACGCGCCAGCGCTTCCTGTCGATAAGCTTCGACTTCCCCGGCGAAGAGGCCGAGATCGCCGTCGTCGCCCGTGAAAGCCGGCTGGAGCCGGGCCGCGTCGCGCCGCTGGTGCGGCTGGCCGGGCATATCCGCACTCTCTCGGGCATGGATCTGGAGGAAGGTGTTTCAACCCGTTTGCTGATCTATGCCGCCACACTTATGGCTGATGGCATGGGCGTGGCGCAAGCGCTGGAGGCCGCGGTGATCGAGCCGCTGAGCGACGAGCCGGATGTGCAGCAGGCGCTGCGCGATCTGGTCGCGACGATCTACGGATAAACGTCATGCACCTTCTCGACCTCATGGAGCCCGAAGAGACCGTTGGCAACCTCTGGCATGACATGGCCAGCGGGATCGGCGCCGGCGTCACATTCCCCGAGGCTGGTGTCACGCTGGCCTCGGTCCGGCTCAGCCTTGCAGTGCTTTTCCGCGCGCTGGGCGGGGCCGCCGGGGTCGAGTTGGCCGAGGCGCCCGCGACGCTAGCGCGCCATCGCAGACCGCTCCGACGCAAACTAGGGGCCGAGCGCGACCGCGAATGGGTCGCCCGTTTCGACGGCGAGCGCCTGACGCTGCCGCCCGTGATCGAGGCGTTTCCGCAGGCGCGACTGAACCGCGCCGCCTATTTCTGGCTGACGGCGCTGACCGCCGTCAGCGATATCAGCGCGCTGGATCTGGACTGCGACGGCCCCGCATTCGACGGCGTCCAGATCCGCGCCAATGCCGCCGCCGCCGACCGCGCCTATGCGCTTTGCCCCGGCCTGCGCGCCGCCTATGCCGAGGCCGCAGAGCTCTGCGTGCAGGCGCGGCCCGACGTCATCCTGCCCCCGCAGGAGGCGATACTGGAAACCGCGATCCGCGAACAGCTGGGCGGCCACACATGCGCACCCAGCACCGTCGCGGCCCCGCGCGGCTACATGCCGCCCGCGCCCGTGCCCATCTGGCTGCAGTTCATGGCCCCTGGCACCGGCGGCGCGGCCACCCATGACCAGGCCGAGCCTGCAGCCCCGCCGCCTGCCGCCGCGCAGACCAGCCGCAAGATGGGTCTGCGCAAGGATCAGGAGCAACAGAACCGCAAGGACAGCTTCATCATCCACCGCTTCGAATCGATCCTGTCCTGGGTCGAATCGATGAACATCAATCGCAGCATCGATGATGACGATGACGAAAACGCCCAGAAGGCGGCGGATGATCAGGACGAGATCGTCCTGTCGAAACAGGACCGTAAATCCGCGACGCGGCTGCGGCTGCATCTGGACCTGTCGCCCGCCGATGCCGACCACGAGGCGCTGGCCGGCGCGCATACCTACCCCGAATGGAACCACCGCGCCCGCAGTTACATGGAGGGCCACTGCCGCGTTCTGGACGCCCCGGTGGCGCGCGACGAGGCCCACCCCTACCGCCCGGATGCGCGCCGCATCCGCGAGGTGCGCCGTCAGTTCGACGCCCTGCGCCCGCGCCGTATCCTGCAACCCAGGCAGATCGACGGGCCCGAGCTGGATCTCGACGCCCTGCTGACCACCCGCGCCGATTTGGCGGCGACCGGCAATGGCAGCGACCGCATCTGGCAATCGGCCCGCCAGATCGAGCGCGATCTCTCCGTTGCCTTCCTGATCGATACCTCCCGCTCGACCGAGGCCGCGATCGGCGACACCTCGGTGATCGAGGTCGCGCGCGAGGCGATGTCAGCGCTCGCCGCGGGGATCGACGCGGCGGGCGACCGGTTGGGCATCTGGGGCTTTTCGTCGCTGCGGCGCGACCGGGTGTTCCTCAGCCGGTGCAAGGATTTCGATGCGCCGATGAGCGACGAGATCACCGCCAATATCGGCGCGCTGAAACCCGGCCATTACACCCGCCTCGGCGCGGCCATCCGCCACGTCTCGGCCCAGCTGGCCGAAGAGCCCAGCGCGCGCAAGCTGCTGATCGTGCTGACGGACGGCAAGCCGAACGATCTAGACCATTATGAGGGCCAATACGGCATCGAGGACAGCCACATGGCGGTGCGAGAGGCGCGCCGCGCGGGTCTCACCCTGCACGGCGTCATCATCGATGAGGATGGGCAGGACTGGTTCGCACGCATCTTCGGGCGCGGCGGATTTTCCCTTCTGCCCAGCCCCGCACGGTTGACCCGCGCCCTGCCCGACATTTATCGCCAACTCACACAGGAGACATGACATGACTCGAATCTTGATCGCCCTTTTCGCCATGCTGCCTGCGCCGCTTCTGGCCAGCAGCTTTGACCGGCCGATCCCGCAGGCGCAATCGGCCACGGCCGAACTGTGGTTCGCCGTCGCCTCGCTTGCCCTGATCGCCGCGCTGGCGCTGGTTGCGCGGCTGGTCGCCCGGCGATGAGCGGCGGCGGCTGGTCCGCGCGGCGCATCGCAATCGCCCTCTTTCCGCTGGGGGCGGGGGCGATGGCGACCAACGTGTTCTTCGCGTCGCTCATCGGCAGTTGGGTGGGGCTGCCCGTGCTGTCCGCAGGCTGGTCCATCGCGCTTGGGGCCTTGATCGGCGCGCCCGCCACTTGGGCCTTCGCCCGCCATATACGCACTCTCATGGACAAGGCCGCATCGTGAAAATCGACTTTTCCACAGACACCCCCACCGTCGACGCCGCCGATCTGGCCCGCGCGCTGGAGATGACACCCGACGAGGTCGCGCAGCTGATGCGCGCGGGGGCCATCGTGACCCAGTTCGAGACCGGCGTCGGCGAGGATGCCGGCCTCTTCCGCTTGCGGTTTCGGCATGGCGGCCTCAGCGTCCGGTTCACCTGCAATGACAAGGGCGACGTGCTCAAGACATCACGCGTCCGCGTGAAGGAGCGGCAATGACATCATCGGAACAAATGCGCCGCTGGAGCGGCCCGGCCCTTTTCACCTACGGCTTTCGGCCGTTCTTCCTCTTTGGCGCGCTCTGGGCGGCGCTGGCGATGAGCCTGTGGATTCCGATGCTCTCGGGTCTCATGCAGTTGCCGACGCATCTGGATGCCGTGTCCTGGCACGCGCATGAATTTCTCTTTGGTTATCTGGGCGCGATCCTTGCCGGCTTTCTTCTGACCGCCGTGCCCAACTGGACAGGCCGCCTGCCCGTCGTCGGCTGGCAACTGGCCGCGCTTTTTGGCCTCTGGGCGGCGGGCCGCGTGGCCATCGCCGCCTCTGCCCTGATGCCTGCCGGGATACCGGCCGCCATTGACCTGGCTTTTCCCCTCGTCCTTGGCGCGGTCATCCTGCGCGAGATCATCGCGGGCAAGAACTGGCGCAACCTGATCGTTCTCGGGCTGCTGGCTGTCTTTACGCTGGCCAACCTCGTTTTCCATATCGAGGCGGAGCGTGGCGGCTATGCTGCGCAGGGTGCCGGGCTGCGACTGGGGCTGGCAACGGCGGTGATGATGATCGGCGTGATCGGCGGGCGCATCGTGCCCTCCTTCACGCGCAACTGGCTGGTCAAACAGGGGATCGAGGCGCGCCCCGCCGCGCCGATGCAGCGGCTGGACAAGCTGGTCCTTGTCGCCAGCGTTGCCGCGCTGCTCACTTGGGTGCTGCTGCCCGAACGGATAGAGGCGGGGCTGGCCCTGATCCTCATCGGCGCGCTTCATGCCGTGCGGCTGGCGCGTTGGCAGGGCCACCGCACGCTGCGCGAGCCGCTGCTCTGGGTGCTGCACGCCACTTACGCGCTGATCCCGCTGGGCGCCGTGATGCTGGGTCTTGGTATAGTGGCAAACGTGGCCTGGACCGCCGCTGCCCAGCATATCTGGATGGCCGGTGCGATCGGGGGCATGACTCTGGCCGTGATGACGCGCGCAACACTGGGCCATACCGGTCAGCCGCTGGTCGCGGGCAAGGGCACCGTGATGATCTACGTCGCCCTGCTGGCGTCGGTCGCGGCACGGCTGGCGGTCGGCGCTTTGCCGGATCTGCCGGGGCTCACCACGCTCTCGGGCGCCTTGTGGCTGATGGCTTTCGGCGGTTTTGCCGTGGTCTATGGTCCCTGCCTGCTGAGCCACAAAAAGAAGGGCTAGGCCATGAGTTGGACCGCCTTCGCCGCCATATTCGCCGCGTTCTTCCTGACCCATTCGATCCCGGTGCGCCCCGCGGTCAAGGCCGGAATCACCCGGCAGATCGGCGCGCGCGGCTTTGGCCTGGCCTATTCGGCCCTGTCGACGGGGATGCTGGTGCTGCTGATCTGGGCGGCAGGTCAGGCGCCCTATATCCAGCTCTGGCCGCAGGCCGAGTGGCAGCGCCACGCAGTGCATCTGGGGATGCTGGCCGTCTGCCTGATCCTTGCCCTGTCGCTGGGGCGGCCCAATCCGTTTTCCTTTGGCGGGGTGCGGAATGACAGCTTTGATCCCGCGCGTCCCGGCATCGTGCGCTGGATGCGGCACCCGGTGCTGGTGGCGCTCGCGCTGTGGGCGGGGCTGCACCTGCTGCCGAATGGCGATCTGGCGCATGTCATCCTCTTTGGCGTGCTGGCCACCTTTGCCGTGGCCGGGCGCGCACTGATCGACAGGCGCAAGCGGCGGGTGATGGGCGCCGGGCGCTGGCAGGCATTGCACGACCGGGTCATGGAAGCGCCGCGCGTCCAGCCACCCCACTCCTGGCGCGGCCTCGCCCTGCGCATTGCCGCCGGGCTGGCCACCTTCGCCGCGCTGATCGCGGCGCATCCCGTCGTGATCGGCGTGCCCGCCCTCTAAGCGCCTTGGCGCCGCGCGCTATATCTGCGGCGTCGCCAGCCCTTTGCCGATAATCGGCCCGGTTGGCCGCCCGGTCGGCGAGCCGCCCAAGGGTTCAAGCGTGACCTCGTAGAGCTGCTGCGCATTCGGGTCCGGCAGATCGTCAAAGCGAAGCCGCGCGGCACCCGTCCGGTCCAGCGTGCCCAAGGACACCGGCCCCATTTCGGCCGATGGCAAGGTCCAGACCTGCAGGCTGCGATCCGCCGGCACGTCGACATCGGCCACGAAACGGACAGTCGCGGTATCATTGCCGTAATCGTCGATCACGGCCTGCGGAACGCCATCCTCATCCACCAGAACGGCGACGACGACCGGATCGGGCAGCGGGCGCAGCGCGCTGGCCCCAAGGCCTAGCGCAAGCCCACCCACCATCGCCGCGACCAGCGCGGCGGCCCGTAATCCGGGGCGCGAGGGGCTGTTGGCGGGTACCGGCGACGCTGCCGATCCTGGGCGCTCATCCATCAAGGCACTGCTCTCCTGTTCCGCCAACCTGGCGCGAACCTCATCAGTAAACCCTTCAGGCAAGCCCTGCGGCTCGGCGCTCAAATCCAGCGGCAAGAGCTGATCGCGCAGCGCGCCCACGCGGCGGGCCAGCACCGGGTCGCGCGCGATCAGCGCCTCCATTAGCGTGCCTTGCGTCTCGGTCAGCAAACCAAGGACATGTTCATCCGACAGCCCGAGGATCTCGTCCGTAAGATCGGTCATGTCAGACACTCCTTCAATGCGGTGAGGCCCCGCCGGATCAGCGACTTGATCGTGCCCAGCGGCATCTCCTGACGCGCCGCGATTTCGGCATGGCTACACCCGCCGACATGCGCCAGCAGGATGGCATGGCGGCTGGCCCCGTCGAGGCCGTGCAGGCAGTCGCGGATGCGGCTTGGACCGGCCAGGATCTCCCAATCCTCTACCGGCACCACGTTTTGCCGGGCCTCTTGAAGCGTGGCCAGATCGGCCGGTGGCAGGATGCTGAGCCGTTTGCCATCGCGCAGGATGTTGAGGCAGCGGTTGCGCAGGATCGCATAGATCCAGCCGCGGGCCGAGCCTGCCTCGGCATTGAACTGCGCGGCCTTGCGCCAGACCTGCACCATCGCATCCTGCAGCGCCTCTTCGGCCAGATCCGGGCGGCGCAGGATGCGGCGCGCCACCCCCAGAAGCTGCGCGCCCTCACTGCCCAGTATCGCGTCCACGCCGGATTGGCGGCCCGCCGCACACTCCGCCAGCGCATCTTTCAGCTGATCGGCCCGCGCCGCAGTGCTGTCATCCGTGGTCAATGCGCGCTCCTTCCATGCTGCGTGCGGCGGGCGCCGCAAGGGCGGGCGCACCAAGGCGCCCAGTCCGGCGAATGCGGTGCGTGCCTATGTCAAACGATGCATCAATCCCGCCCCTTTCAAAAGGAAAGACACACCCCGCAGCGCAGTGGATGCAAAAATTTTGATTTTTCCTGCATCCGTTTTTCCGCCCCCGGTGTCCTCAAAGGCATGGACGGCGATGAGCGCCGTGCAGTGACTGACCCTGACAAAGGAATTCATCATGCTTCGTATCGCAACCTTTTCGACCGCAGCCCTTGCCCTGACCGTATCCGCCGCCTCGGCCGCACCTGCAATTGGCCTTGTCGGGGACAAGACCCTAGTGATGTTTGACACCGAAACGCTGGAGGTATCGGGCACGGTGGATGTCTCGGGCGTGGACAGCCTTCTGGGCCTCGACCTGCGCCCGTCGAACAACACGCTGGTTGGCGTCACCCCCGACATGGCCGTGGTCAGCATCGACCCCGCCACAGGCGAGGCCACACAGATGTCCATGATGGACACGCCCCTGCCCGTTGAAGATCAGCCCGTGATTGTCGATTTCAACCCGATGGCGGACAAGCTGCGCTTCATGACCGGGACAACCAACCACCGCGTCGATGTCGATAGCGGCGCCGTCACGGTCGATGGCAGCCTCGACTGGCAGGAGGGCGACATGCATGTCGGCGAGATGCCCACCATTGCCGCCGCCGCCTATATCAACAGCTATGGAAAGCCTGAAAAGACGGCGATGTTCGACATCGACTCCACCATCGTCGCGGTGATCCAGCAGGTGTCGCCCAATGACGGCACACTCAGCGCCA
This sequence comes from Roseovarius roseus, assembly GCF_043355935.2. Classification (NCBI taxonomy): domain Bacteria; kingdom Pseudomonadati; phylum Pseudomonadota; class Alphaproteobacteria; order Rhodobacterales; family Roseobacteraceae; genus Roseovarius; species Roseovarius roseus. Next base: position 244,865 of record NZ_JBHFPE020000003.1, read on the forward strand.
TCGGCAAGCTGGGCATCGACGCGCCCGAGGCAAACTACGCCTTCGACATCCAGACCAGTGCCGACATGGAAAACACCGGCTGGCTGTTGAATGGCAGCACGCTCTATACCGTCGATCTGGAAAGTGGCGCCGCCACCGAGGTCGGCATGATCAAGGGCGCGGACGGCGCAATCCGCGACATCACGATCCTGCCCGCGATGTAATCGTCACGCTTGGGCGCGGCGCACCCTTTCACGGGTTGCGCCGCGCCCTTTCGCGGTTGATCTAGCCGCACGGGCGCGATCTGATGCGCCTGCGTGAGCCATCGGCGCAACGATGCAGGAGCCCCTTGATGCGTGACCTCTTGAACCTCGTCGGGCGCATCCTGATCGCGTTTCTCTTTCTGGCCGGCGCAGTCCAGAAGGTCTCGGACCCCGCTGAGGTGCAGGCGATGATCGCGTCGATCAGCCTTCCCACTGCCCTGGTCTGGCCCACTGCGCTCTTCAATCTGGTCGCTGCGATCTGCCTTGTGACCGGGCCGCGCATTCGCCTCTGGGCCGTAGCCTTGGCGGGCTATTGCCTCTTTACCAGCTGGTTCCATTGGCAGCTGCGCGCCGATCCGTGGCAGATGACCATCATGGTCAAGAACTGGTCCATCGGCGGGGGTCTGCTCATCCTGGCCGCGCAGGGGCCGGGACGACTTCGCCTCTTTCGCTAGGTGCAAAGGGCGCACGCGTTACCTCGCCCAGATGGACAAGATCGGCATTTGCAAGAATGGTCTCATCTGTCATGTCAGGCGCGTCCCGTTTCCATTGCCGAAAGGCCGAATTCATGCCGTCCGGCCCCTATCTGCGATACGCCATTTACTGGACGCCTGCCCCCGGCCCGCTTGCCGGCTTTGGCGCCGACTGGCTGGGCTGGGACCCGGTCACCGGGTCGGAGCGCCCGCACATCGCCACGGCCGATCTGCCGATCGCGCAGATCACCGCCCGGCCCCGGAAATACGGGCTTCACGCGACGCTGAAGGCGCCCTTCCGGCTCGCAACGGATCGGACCTTCGACGGGCTGCGCAGCGCGCTTGACCGCTTTGCAGGCAGATGCGCGCCGGTGCAGCTTGAGGGGCTGAGCCTCGCCCGGCTGGGCAAATTCCTCTGCCTGCGACCCGAGGGCGACAGCTCGGCGCTGACCGCGCTGGCCGCCGATACGGTGCAGCAACTGGACAGCTTTCGCGCGCCGTTGACTGAGACCGAAATCGCGCGGCGCAGGCATGCGCACCTCTCGCCCGAGGCGGACGCGCTGATGCTGCGCTGGGGCTATCCGCATGTGATGGCGCGGTTCCGGTTTCACGTCACGCTCACCGGGCCACTGGATGACGATATGGCCGCCCGCACCAAGCGCGCGCTGGCCCCGCTGCTGGATCCCTTGTTGCCTCGCCCATTTGCGATCGACGCTCTGACCCTGATGGGTGAGAACGAAAATGGCTGGTTTCACGCGCTTCACCGCGCGCGTTTCGCAGACGCCGCCGGGTAAAACGCGACAGGCATCGCCCGGACCAATCGGGCGCTTCAGGACTGCCCGCCGCGTAGCATCAGCGCCGCCCGGATACGGGTCGCCCGGCGCAGCACGGTGGCACCCGCGCCTACCAGAACGAGCCAGAGCGCGATGGTCAGTGTGGTTCCCGACGGCACCAGTATCGTCTCGAAAATGGCCAGTATCGCGGCGCCGGTGATCAGCGCCATGCGGTGCGGTTTGGCCATCGGGCCGCCGAAATCGGGCGGGAGCCCGATCGAGGCGCCCAGCTCGCGCGTGTAGGCCGTCAGCACCGCCATGCAGGCGGCGCCCAGCCCCAGTGCAGGCTGGCCCATGCCCAGCCCCACGCCGAAGAGGATCAGGATGTCCGACACGCGATCCGGGAACTCGTTCCAGAGCGCTCCGTCCGGCGCGGCCTTGCCCGCCTCGACCGCGACCATCCCGTCGAAGAGGTTGCAGAGCAGCCGGATCTGGCAGCCAAGCGCCCCGATGATCAGCAAGATCACCGCGCCCGCCCCCACCGGCACAGCCGCCAGCGCCCAGAACGCCAGCGCCGCCACCGCCGCGGCGACCATGCTGGCCTGCGATATGCCATTGGGCGTCGCGCCCCGCGCCGCCAGCATCCGGGTGATGCGCGCGGCCCATTTCGTGTCACGGCTGCTGAGGGGGCGGCGGTTGCCGAGGTCAGGCATGTGGCGTCCTTTCGGCTGCGCGCTGGCGCAGGATATTATATGCAAAGATATAGCTGAGCGACACGGTCAACGGCACGGCAATCGTCACCCAGATCTCGGGCGTGCCGGCCAGCCCGTGCGCGGTGATCAGGATCAGCGCCGAGCATATCCCTGCGATCAGCGGCGGCGCGACATAGGCCAGAGGCCCGCGCATCCGGGGCCGCATCCAGTCGACCGACTGTTTCAGCCCCAGCGTCAGCGCGCCGGAGATGCCCCCCTGCACCAGTCCCGCCAGCAGGGCGGGTCCCGCCCCATGCGCCGCGTTGGCCCAGATCGCCCAGCCGCCCATCGCGGCAAAACCGATGGCAACATGCACCGGCGTGCTGGCGGCAAGGCGGCGCAGGCTCAATGCAGATCCCACCAAAAGCGCACGATGTGGAAAAAGATCGGCGCCGAGAAGATTACCGAATCCAGCCGGTCGATGAACCCGCCATGTCCTGCAATCAGGTGGCCCCAATCCTTGACGCCCCGGTCCCGCTTGATCGCCGACATGACCAGCCCGCCGAAAAAGCCCATCAGCGTGATGACCAGCGAAATGGCAAAGGCCTGCAGCGGCGTGAAGGGCGTGATCCAGAACAGCGCCGCGCCCAGCAGGCTGGCGCTCAGCACACCGCCCACCAACCCCTCCAAAGTCTTGGAGGGCGACAGGCGCGGCGCGATCTTGCGCCGGCCCACGAGCTTGCCCCAGACATATTGCATCACGTCGCTGAACTGCACGACGACGATCAGAAAGAAGATCAGGAAGAGGCCGCGGCCCTCATGGCCGAGGATATTGAGGCTGAGCAGTGCGGGGACGTGACTGACGCAAAAGACGGCGATCATCAACGCCCATTGCGCCTCGGAGACGCGGATCAGGAAATTGTCGGTCTGCCCGCGCAGCGCCGAGAGGATCGGCATGAATAGGAACGCGTAGACGGGAATGAAGATCGAGTAGAAGCCATACCATCCCATCCCGACCGACACATATTGCAGCGGCAAGACGACAAAGACGGCCGCCGCCAGCGCCCAGTGATCCGCCGCCTTGGTGTTGGTCAGCGTCAGGAATTCGCGCAGCGCTGCGAAGGAGCAGAGCGCAAAGAGGACGACGACCCCCGTCCGCCCCAGCGTAAAAGCCAGCGCGATTACCCCCGCCATCACCCACCACGCATTGATGCGTGCATTGAGGTTCTGAACGGTCAAATCGTCCGGCCCCACCTTGCGCTTGAGCAACTGGCCAGCGACGCTGGCCGTAATCAGGACGGCCAGCACGCAGATCAGCAGGATCAGGAAATGGGTATCCATGTCAGGCGTCCTCCTGCGGAGATAGGGCCAGCAGCGCCTCACGAGCGCGGACCAGGAACGCGCCCTTCTCCTCGCCCTCCTCCAGCCGCAATGGCGCGCCGAAGGTGACCGTGCAGATCAGCGGAATGGGCACCAGCGCACCCTTAGGCATCACGCGGTTCAAATTGGCGATCCAGACCGGGACCATATCGACCTCGGGGTTGGCCGCGGCCAGATGGTATAGCCCCGATTTGAACGGCAATAGCGGATCCTCGCCCGTGTTCCGCGTGCCCTCGGGGAAAATGATCAGGCTCTCACCGGCCTTCAGCGCATCGCCCATCTGCGCTACCGGATCGCCCTGTCGTGTCTCGGGGTTGCGGTCAATCAGCACGGCGCGAAACACCTCGCGCCCGATGAAGGCGCGCAGGCGCGAGGCGAGCCAATAGTCCGATCCGGCAACGGGCCGGGTGCGGGCGCGCATCGCGCGGGGCAGCACCGTCCAGATCAGGACGAAATCGCCGTGGCTGGCGTGGTTGGCGTAGTAGATCCGCTGCACCGGCGCGGGATCGCTGCCCGCCCAGATGCCGCGCACGGCGGTAATGGCACGGGCAAAGCCGACGATGACCACCGCGCAGATCTGGGCAAGGATGGGCATGGCGCGGCTCTCTCTGGATGGCATCGCGTTAGCCTATTCTGGCCGCAATGCAGCCGGAAAGACCGCTCACGCGGTGCCTTCCAGCGCGCGCTCGTATTCCTGGCCCGGAATCGCATCCAGCAGGGACTGCGTATACTCCGTGTCGGGATTATGCAGGACCTTGCCCGCCGGCCCCGCCTCGACGATGCGGCCCTTTTGCATGACGATGATCCGGTCGCAGATACGGGCCGCGACGCGCAGATCATGCGTGATGAATAGCATCGACAGGTCCAGCCGCGTCTTAAGATCGGCCAGAAGGTCCAGCACTTGCGCCTGGATCGACACGTCGAGCGCCGAGACAGCCTCGTCCGCGATGATGATCTTGGGGTCCAGCGCCAGCGCGCGGGCGATGCCGATCCGCTGACGCTGGCCACCCGAAAACTCGTGCGGGAAGCGGTTCATCGCCGAGGCATCGAGGCCCACAACCTCCAAGAGTTCTCGCGCGCGAGCCATCGCCTGGGCTTTGGGCGTCCCGTAGGCGATCAACCCCTCGGTCAGGATGCGGCTGACGCGGGCGCGGGGGTTGAGCGACGAGAACGGGTCCTGAAAGATCATCTGCAGCTTGCGCCGCTGATCCCGCAACTCGGCGCCCGACATATGGGCGATATCGCCACCATCCACCATCACGCGGCCGCTATCGGGATCCAGAAGGCGCACAAGGCAGCGCCCCACGGTCGATTTGCCCGAGCCGCTCTCGCCCACGATGCCGATCGTCTCGCCCGCATACAGCTGAAAGCTGACATCCTGCACGGCTTTGACGACGCGCCGCTTGCCAAAGAGCGTGCCCGATCCGGTGGAAAACGTCTTGTTCAACCCCTCGACGGTCAGGATCGGGTCGCGCGTCTGCTCCTCGGCTTCAGCCCGCTGGGTCAGGCGCGGGATCGCGTCGATCAGGGCGCGGGTATAGGGATGCTGCGGCTTGAGCAAAACCTCATCGGCGGTGCCCGCCTCGACGATCTTGCCGGTCTGCATGACGATCACCCGGTCGGCGATGTCGGCGACGACGCCGAAATCATGGGTAATGAATATCACCGCCATGCCGCGCGATTTACGCAGATCCTCGATCAGTTGCAGGATCTGCGCCTGCGTCGTCACGTCAAGGGCCGTGGTAGGCTCGTCCGCGATCAGGATATCGGGCTCCAGAGCCAAGGCCATCGCGATCATCACGCGCTGGCGTTGCCCCCCCGATAGCTGGAATGGATAGGCGCGGATGGCGGCCTCGGGGTCGGGGATGCCGACCTCGCCCAGCAGCTCCAGCGCGCGGGCCTTGCGCTCGGGGCCGGTCAGCGCGCCATGCGCCTCGAACACCTCGGCAATCTGCGCACCGACTCGCATCAGCGGATTGAGTGCACTCAACGGCTCCTGAAAGATCATCGAGATGCGGCCGCCGCGCAGCTTCAGCATTTCCTTCTCGGAAAGGCCCAGGATCTCGCGCCCGTCAAAGGTGATCGTGCCGCCCGCAGGCTCGACCCCTTGGGGCAGAAGGCCCATGACGGCATTGGCCGACATGGACTTGCCCGAGCCCGACTCGCCCACGATGCAGAGAATCTCGCCCGGGGCGAGGTCGAAATTGATGTCCTGCGCCGCATACATCCGGTCGGCCCCGACGGGCAGCGCGATGGCAAGGTCTCGGATCTGCAAAAGGCTCATTCGGATTTCCTCGTCAGGCGCGGGTTGAGCGCGTCATTCAGGCCTTCGCCGATCAGGTTCAGCGCCAGTACGGTCAGAAGGATCGCCATGCCCGGCAGGAAGGACAGCCACCAAGCGGTGCGGATGACGGTGCGCGCGGCCCCGATCATATAGCCCCAGGACATGATGTTGGGATCGCCAAGGCCAAGAAAGGACAGCGAGCTCTCCAGCAGGATCGCCTGCGCCACCATCAGCGAGGCCAGCACGATGATGGGCGGCAGTGCGTTGGGCAGCACATGGCGCAGGATGATCTGCGTATTGCCCAGCCCCGAGAGCGTCGCCGCCTCGACGAATTCGCGCGTGCGAAGGCTTAGGACTTCGCCGCGCACAAGGCGCGCCACCGGCGGCCAGGAAACGATCGCGATGGCGATGATCACGAAAGTCAGGCTGGGCTGAAAGATCGCCAGCAGGACGATGGCCAGAGCAAAGCTGGGGATCGTCTGAAAGAACTCGGTAAAGCGCATCAGCGCATCATCCGTGCGTCCGGCAAAATACCCGGCCAGCGCGCCCACCGGCACGCCGATGGCCAGCGCCACGATGGTCGACACAAGGCCCACCAGCAAGCTGACATAAGCGCCATGCGCGAGACCAGACAGGACGTCGCGCCCCAGCGCGTCCGTGCCCAGCAACAGGCCGTCCTGCGTAAAGGGCGGCAGGAACGGGCGCTGCACCATTTTCCACGGGCTTTGCGGGAAAAGGATGGGCGCAAGGATGGCTGCCAGAATAACAAGAGCCAGAATGACAAGGCCGATCACGGCCCCGCGGTTATAGCAGAAGCGTTTCCAGAAATCCCTCATGACGTCAGCCTTATGCGCGGGTCGATGATCACGTAGACGACGTCGGTGATCAGGTTGAACAGCAGCACCATCGCGGCCGAGATGTAAAAGACGCCGAGGATCACGTTGTAATCGCGCTGGTTGATCGCCTCGAACATCAGCCGCCCGATACCGGGCCAGGCAAAGACCGTCTCGGTCAGGATCGCCCCGCCGAAGATCTGCCCCGCCTGCAAGCCTGCCAGAGTAATGACCGGCAGAAGGGCATTGCGCAGGATATGGCGGCGCTGGATCACGCTGCGCTTCAGGCCCTTGGCGCGGGCGGTTTTCACGAAATCGAGCCGGCTGACCTCAAGCATCGAGGCGCGCGTCATCCGCATGTAGATCGCCATGAAGAAAAGACCGAGCGTCGAGGCGGGCAGCACCAGATGCTTGGCCACGTCCAGAACATGCGCCATGCCCGTATAGCCCGCACCGATGGTCGAATAGCCAAAGCCGGGCAGCCAGCCCAGCCAAACGGAAAAAACGAGCGCGGCCATCAGCGCCACCCAGAAAAGCGGCGTCGCGTAAAAGAGCAGCGCGAGCGTCGAGATCACCGTATCACCCCAGCTGCCCTGACGGGCCGAGGCGGCCACACCGGCGATGACGCCGAGCACCAGCGACAGCACAAAGGCCACGCCGGTCAAAAGAAGAGTCGCAGGCAGGCGGTCGCCGATCAGTTCGGCCACTGGCATCTGCTGGCGGAAGGAATAGCCAAGGTCCAGCTGGACCGCGCCCTTGAGGTAGATCCAGAGCTGAACATAAAGCGGCTGATCGAGGCCAAAGCGCGTGCGCAGATCGGCGAGGAATTTCTCGTCGGCAGCGCCCGCCTCACCGGCCATGACGGCGGCGGGATCGCCCGGCGCGGCATGGATCAGGAAGAAGTTGAAGATCAGGATGGCCAGCAGGATGAACACCGCCTTGACCAACCTGCCCAGAATGAAACGTGTCACGCTGTCCGCCCTGTTGTTTGTCGTGTTTTTGGGTGGGTCCGGGACGCATCGGCGCCCCGGACCATAAGGCAGATGCCCTTACTCTTTGGCGATCCAGGTATCGCGGAAGCCATCATTTACGCCCAGCGCGGTGCTGACCGGATTCTTGATGTTGCAGCGATAGATGGTCGGAAAGCCCAGTTCGAGCAGCCAGATGTTCGGCACCTCTGAGACGATCTGATCCTGAATCTTCTTGTACGCGGCTTTGCGGTCCTCGGGATTGGCCATCAGGGCCGCCTCGTTGAACATCTTGTCCGTTTCGGGATTCTGGTAGTTCGAAACGTTGTTCCAGGGGGAGCCAGGCTCGGCATTGTTGCCAAGATAGCTCCGCGACACGCCCAGGGCCGGATCGCCGTACTGGTAGAGATAGGTGAAGGCCAGATCGAAGTCGCGATCGCTGATCTTCTGGTTCCAGCCCGCCACGTCCGCAGGGACCAGCTCGGCATTCATGCCGATCTCGGCCAGGTTCTGCTTGACCGCTTCGGCCCAGCGCGTCCAGGTCTCGCCATAAGGCAGGCCGAGGATGCGGATGGTCTCACCGTCATAGCTCGAGTCGGCCAAGAGTTGCTTGGCCTTTTCGGGATCGTAGGTGATGTCCGGCGTGTCACCGTCATAAAAGCGTGTCGACGAGGACAGCGGGCCGGTGGCAACCTTGCCCAGATCGTTCCACAGCGCCGATTTGGCGAATTCACGGTCGACAGCATGCATGATCGCCTTGCGGACATTCAGATCGTCCAGCGGGGCGTTGTTCATGTTGACCCACATCCACGCCAGCGGACCGAAGAATTCCCAGCCCTTGTCGGTGATGCAGGTGTTTTCCATATCGCGGATGCGCGGCACTTCGAAATTCTCGATCGAGCCGCCGGGCAGAACGTCAACCTTGCCGGTTTCATAGGCCACGGCGCGCGAGGCTGCATCGGGGATCACATGGTAATAGACCTCGTCGAGATAGGGCTTGCCCTCCATGTAATAGTCTTCGTTCTTGACCAGGTGGATGTAGCTGCCCTTGACCCATTCGTCGAACTTGAAAGGGCCGGTGCCGATGGGCGTGTTGTTCGCCTCGTTGGTGGCGAAATCGGTGCCTTCATAGATATGCTTGGGGATCATCGGCGTCGTGCCCGGCTCGAAAAGGCCGATGAAGGGGCCGAAGGGGTTCTTCAGCTTGAAGACGACGGTGTGATCGTCGGGCGTCTCGATGCTGTCCACATGGACCAGTGACGAGCGCAGGCGCGCATGCGTCTCGCGCAGGAAGACGTCGATCGAGAATTTCACATCCTCGGAGGTGAAGGGCTCGCCATCGTGGAAAACAACGCCCTGACGCAGGTTGAACGTATAGGTCAGTCCGTCATCCGAGATATCCCACGACTCGGCCAGCTGGCCTTCGGGCTGCAACTCGTGATCGTAGCGCAGCAGGCTCTCATAGATGTCACCCGCCACCATCTGGGTGGGACCGTTCTGAATGAGGCCAATCATCAGTCCGGGCGGTTCGGGCTGGATCACCACGTTCAGCGTGCCGCCCGGCTGCGGCTCGCCATCCTGCGCGGCCAGCGGGCCGGCCAGCGCCAGCGCCACTGCGGCAGCAGCGAATTTCAAAGATCTTAGCATGTCGTTCCCCGTTGATTGTTATCGTTTCTATGACATCAGATTAACCAAATGAGCAGGTATTTCCACCCGTCATCTGGAAGGCTCCGATCCTGGCCCGAACTCTTCGCCGAAAGAGGCGATGTAACGTGTGATGCCCTCGCGCCCCTCGGCGATGTCGGCGCGAATCTCTGCCCGCGCCGTATCCGAATCGCCTGCCTCGAAGGCCGCGATGACGCCGTGGTGACGCTGGACCATGTCCTGCTTGGCCCCGTCGTAATAGCCGGCGATCAGCGGCCCCATGCGCAGCCATAGCCGCGTCAGGATATCCAGCAACATGGGCATGCGCGCCACCTCGGCCAGCGCGAAGTGGAACTGCTGGTTCAACTCGGCGGCGCGTGTCCAGCGGGCCGCGGCGATGGCCTCCTCGTTGCGGGCGATGATGCGGCGCAGACTGGCGATATCCTGGGAGGTGGCAACGCGCGCGGCCTCGGCGGCGGCCATCCCTTCCAACTCGGTGCGCAGGGCCGCAATCTCCTGATACTGGGCCATCGTCGGCACCGGCACGCGCACATCGCGCAGCGATCGCTGCTCCAGCGCCTTGTCCTGCAAAAGGCGCTGCACCGCGTCGCGCACAGGGGTCGAGCTGGTCCCCAGCGCCGCGGCCAGACCGCGAATCGTGACCTTTTGATTCGGCCGCAGCTTGCCACGAACAAGGTCCTGACTGACCCTGTCATAGATGGCGCTGCCAAGCGATTCTTTGCTGAGTTCTTTCATCCGCACCCCTGATTTTGATGCATCATGCATCAAGTGCATTGATCCGGCAAACGAAACTTGCAATGCTCCGCCGCGTATTGACGATGCGCCGCGCCCGGCCCACTACTGTCGGCAAAGCCGGCGCAACCAGCCTGCGTGACCAACATGAGGACATCCCGATGAAAGCCTTCTTCGACGAGCGCCAGCTGCGCCACGCGCCCAAGATCTATTTCCGCCGCGGCGCGGCCATGCCCCATCAGGAACAGCCCCAACGCGCCGAGATCCTGCGCGAAATGCTGCTCGGCGAAGGCTTTGAAATCAGCAAGCCGCGCGATCACGGGCTGGACCCGGTCAAGGCGGTGCACAATCCAGATTACGTCGATTTCCTGCCCACCGCCCATGCCCGTTTCGTCGAAAGCGCGGGTCCCGACGCACTGGCCATCCCCACGATGCATCCCGGCCTTCGCCGCGGGAAAGAGCCCAAGGATATCCACGGCCAGCTGGGCTGGTGGATGACCGACACCTCGACCCCCCTCACAGAGGGAACGTGGGAGGCCGTCTATTGGTCCGCCCAGACCGCCATTTCCGCCGCCGAGGATGTGCTGGCAGGCGCGCGCAGTTCCTATGCGCTGTGCCGTCCGCCGGGGCACCATGCGATGCGCGACTGCTCGAACGGGTTCTGCTTTTTCAACAACGCTTGCGTCGTCGCCAACCATCTGACTTCCAAATATAAAAAGGTCGCCCTGATCGACGTCGACGTGCATACTGGCAACGGCTCGCTCGATATCTTGTACGAGCGCGGCGATATCTTCTTTTGCTCGCTGCATCCCGACCCCACGACATACCCCACCTTCTTCCTCGGCCATGCGGACGAGACCGGCGAGGGCGACGGCGAGGGCACGTCCCTCAACCTCCTGCTGGAGCAGGGGGCCAGCGAGGACGATGTGCTGGCGGCGCTCGACAAGGGCATCAAGGCGATCACCGATTTCGGCGCCGAGGCGCTGGTCGTCTCGCTGGGTTTCGACATGGCTGCGGATGATCCGCTGGCCGCCGTGCAGGTTTATCCCAAGGGCTTTGCCGAAATGGCCCGCCGCCTCGCCGCGCTGAACGTGCCGACCGTGCTGGTGCAGGAAGGCGGATATCTGGGCCCGTCGCTGGCTGACAACGCCAAGGCCTTCATCACCACATTCCGCGAGGCAACGGCATGAGCGATGCACCCAAGGAGATGAACGGCGCCGAAAGCGTCGTGCGCAGCCTGCATGCGGCGGGCGTCGACACCTGTTTTGCCAATCCTGGCACGTCAGAGATGCAATTCGTCGATGCGCTGGACCGCACCAAGCTGATGCATTGCGTGCTGGGCCTCTTCGAGGGGGTCGTGACCGGCGCCGCGGATGGCTATGCCCGCATGGCGCGCAAGCCTGCCGTGACGCTGCTGCATCTGGCGCCGGGCTTTGCCAATGCGGCGGCCAATTTGCACAACGCCAGGAAGGCGCGTGTGCCGATGGTCAACCTCGTTGGCGATCACGCGCTGCGGCACCGCCAGTATGACGCGCCTTTGTCTGCCGATGTCGAAGGGGCCTGCGCGCCCTTCAGCGACTGGGTGAAATCAGGCGAGGATGCGGGCAGCTTCGCACGCGACGCGATGGAGGCGCTGCGCGTCGCCAAGGGCAAGCCCGGGCGCATCGCCTCGCTGGTCGCGCCCGCCGATATCGGCTGGGATGAGGGCGGTAAGATGGCGCCCGAACTAACGCCCGATGGCCCTGCGCCCCTAGACGAGGCGCGGCTGGACGAGGCGGTCCAGATGCTGGCACCCGGCGGCAAGACCGTCCTCCTCGTGGGCAATTCAGTGCTGGAGGATCCCGCCACGCTCAAACTGCTGCAAGGCATTGGCGAAAAGACCGGCGCGACCATCCTTGCCCCCACCTCCTCCCGCCGGATCGAGCGGGGACAAGGCCGCGCGCCGCTGCCTAAAATCCCCTACCCGATCGACGAGGCGATCGCCTGCCTCGCCCCCTACGACCGCGCGATCCTGATCGAGACGCTGCCCCCCGTCGCCTTCTTTGCCTATCCGGGCAAGCCGAGCCTTCTGCTGCCTGAAAACTGCGCGCAGGTGACTCTGGCAGGTGTCGATGGCGATGGGCAGGCCGCCGTGTCGGCACTGGCAGACCGCGTCGGGGCAAAGCCCGGCACGGGCAGCAGCCCGGCTCTTGCTGCGCGGCCTCAATCCGGCGCGATCACGCTCGATAATCTCGGCGCCGCACTGGCCAACGCCCTGCCCGAAGATGCGATCATCATCGACGAGGCCGTCTCCTCCGGCGGCGCGACCTTCCCGGCTGGCGACATGGCGCGCCCGAACTCCTGGCTTGCGCTCACCGGCGGCTCCATCGGCATCGGCATTCCCCTTTCGGCGGGCGCGGCCATCGCGTGTCCCGACCGGCCGGTCATCACGCTGCAGGCCGACGGCTCGGCCATGTATACCATCCAGGGCCTCTGGACGCAGGCGCGCGAAGGGTCGAACGTCACGACGATCATCCTCGCCAATCAAAGCTACGCCATCCTCAAGAATGAGCTGCACAATGTGGGTGCCCAGCCCGGCGAGGACGCGCTGAACATGCTGAACCTCGACCGCCCTCATCTGGACTTTGTTGCGATGGCCAAGGGCATGGGCGTGCCCGGCCGCCGGGTCGAGGATGTTGCCGAGCTGATGCGCGCCATCGAGGACGCCGCCAAGGAACCCAGCCCCTACCTGATCGAAGCGATGCTCTAACCCGAAAAGGACACGGAAATGACACTGGATGCAGACCTGCGGAAACGCATCATCAAGGCGGTCGAGGATGGCTTTGACGCCCAGACCGCTTTCACCCAGAAACTGGTGCAGAACCCGTCGGTCCGCGGGCACGAGCACAGCATTCAGGACCTGCTCTACCGCGAGCTTCAGACACGCGGCTATGTCATGGACCGTTTCGACATGGACCGCACTGCAATCGAGGCGCATCCCGGCGGCTCGAAATTCTCGGACGAGCATTCGGATGCGCCCATCGTCGTCGGCATCCACCGCCCGCGCGAGGAAAAGGGGCGCTCTCTGATCCTGCAATCGCATCTCGACGTGGTGCCCGAAGGGCTGCACGACATGTGGTCCGATGCGCCCTTTTCCGGCAAGATCGAGGGCGACTGGATGTATGGCCGCGGCTCGGGCGATATGAAGGCCGGCGCCGCCGCCAACCTCTTTGCGCTCGACGCGCTGCGCAGCCTCGGGCTTCAGCCCGCGGCGACGGTCTATGTGCAATCGGTCGTCGAGGAGGAATCTACAGGGAACGGCGCGCTTCAGACCTTCCTGCAAGGCTACACCGCCGACGCCGCTTTCATCCCCGAGCCGGAAGAGGAAATGCTGGTGCGCGCCAATCTGGGCGTGCTGTGGTTCCAGGTGCAGGTGCGCGGCGTGCCCGTCCATGTGCGCGAAATGGGCGAGGGCGCCAACGCCATCGACGCCGCCTACCGCATTGTCGCCGCCCTGCGCGAGATCGAAGAAGAGTGGAACGCGGACAAGAAAGGCCGCCCCCATTTCGAGGATGAGGCGCATCCTATCAACCTCAATATCGGCAAGATCGAGGGCGGCGACTGGGCCTCCTCGGTGCCGTCATGGTGCAACGTCGATTGCCGCATCGGCATCTATCCGGGCGTCAGCGCCGAGGACGCGGCGCGCGAGATCAACGAGCGCGTCAAGGCCTTCTCGGATGCCGACAGCTTCCTCGCCAACAACCCGCCCAAGGTCGTCTTCAACGGCTTCTACGCCGAGGGCTATGTGCTGGACGAGGGCAGCGAGGCCGAAGCCGTGCTGGGCCGCGCGCATGAGGCCGCCATCGGCGCGCCGATGCAGTCCTTCATGACGGCGGGCTATCTCGATAACCGCGTCTATGCGCTCTACAACCAGATCCCGTCGCTCTGCTACGGTCCAAAATCGCGCAACATTCACGGCATCGACGAATGCGTCAGCCTTTCCTCGGTCAAGAAGATCACCACCACCATGGCGCTCTTCATTGCGGAATGGTGCGGCGTCGAGGCGATCGAGGGTTGATGACGCGCGCGACGGGCCTCCCCAGCTTCAGCACCCCGCCCGAGGCGCCACCCGCCTTGGCGGACCTGCTGGCCCATGATGCGCCCGAGATATCGCTGGAGATGGCCGCAGATCTGGCGCGTGATCTTTACGGCATATCAGGCTCTATACGGCCGCTCAGTGCCGAAAAGGATGCAAATTTCCACATCCGCCTCGACACTGGCGAGGAGGCGCTGCTGAAGGTCACGAACGCGGTCGAGGATCGCGGCGTGACCGAGATGCAGACCGCCGCGCTGATGCATTTGGCTGCGGTCGACCCGACCCTTCCGGTGCAACGCATCTGCCAGACGCTCACCGGCGCGCCGTCGGCCCTCATCACCGGGCCGAGTGGCGATGCGCATGTCGTGCGCCTGATGAGCTTTCTGAGCGGTACGGTCCTCAGCAGTGCAACGCCCGCGCCGGAACTCTACCCGGCTTTGGGCGCGCTGCTGGCGCGACTGACGCTGGGCCTGCGCGGATTATTTCATCCGGCGGCGGGCCATGTCTTGCAATGGGATATCAAGCAAGCGCACCGCCTGCGCCCGATGCTGGACGCGGTCGAGGATGGCGCCCTGCACGCGCGCCTGACGGCGACCATCGACCATTTCGACGCCGAGATTGCGCCGAGCCTGACAACGCTCCGCGCCCAGGTGGTGCATAACGACTTCAACCCGCATAACCTTTTGGTCGACGGCCCTCAGGCCACACGCGCCACCGGCATCATCGATTTCGGCGACATGGTGCACACGCCCGTTGCCTGCGATCTGGCGGTCGCCTGCTCTTACCAGGTGGCGGAAGGCGCGCAGCCGATGGAGCGGATTGCCCAGATGATCACCGGCTACACCTCCCTCATGCCGCTGGAGCGCAAAGAGCTGGAGTTGCTGCCCCACCTCATGCGCCTGCGCCACGCGACGACGCTGACCATCGGCGCATGGCGCGCGCGGCGGTATCCCGCCAATGCCGAATACATCCTGCGCAACACCGCCGCCTCGCTGCGCGGTCTCGACACGATCGACCGCATTGGCATACCCGCCGCACGTGCCGCCATCCTGGACGCTGCTACCGAAAAGGCCGCCCCATGAGCATGGTCAACGCATTCGACGCCTCGGCCTCCGACCATCTTGACCCCGAGGACCGCGCCCTGATTGAACGGCGCGCACGCGTGCTCGGCCCCGCCTATCGCCTCTTCTACGAAGAGCCGCTGCATCTGGTGCGCGGCGAGGGCGCGTGGGTCTGGGACAAGACCGGAAACAAGTATCTGGATGCCTATAACAACGTGGCCTCGCTGGGCCATTGCCACCCGCATGTGGTGCAGGCGATCAGCGCTCAGCTGGGCGTGCTGAACACCCATACCCGCTACCTGCACGAGGGCGTGGTCAGCTATGCCGAGAGGCTGTTGGCGACCATGCCCGATGCGCTAGGCCATGTGATGTTCACTTGCACCGGCTCGGAGGCCAATGATCTGGCCCTGCGCATCGCGCGCAGCTACACGCGGCGGCAAGGCGTGATTGTCACGCGGCTGGCCTATCACGGCCTCAGCGAATCGGTGTCCGAGCTGTCGCCATCGCTGGGGGATTTCGTCACGCGCGGCCCGCGGGTTCGCCTGATCGATGCGCCCAACGCGCTGACCGTCCCGCCCGCGCAGCAAGGCGCAAGGTTGGCCGCCGATCTGGGCCGCGCCATCACCGAGATGCGCGCTGACGGGATCGAGCCTGCGGCCTTCATCGTCGATACGGTTTTCTCCAGCGACGGCCTCTACCCCGATCCGGCGGGATTTCTGAAACCGGCCGTCGATCTCATACGCGCCGAGGGCGGCCTCTTCATCGCGGACGAGGTGCAGCCGGGATTTGCGCGCACCGGCGATGCCTTCTGGGGTTTCCAGCGCCATGGGCTGATCCCGGACATGGTGACGATGGGCAAACCGATGGGCAACGGGTTTCCCGTCTCGGGGACGGCGATGCAGCCGCATCTGGTGGCCGAGTTCGGTGAAAAGGCGCGCTACTTCAACACATTCGGCGGTAACCCGGTGGCCGCGGCCGCAGGGATGGCCGTGCTGGACGTGATCGAAAGCGAAGGCCTTCAGGAAAACGCCCGCCATGTTGGCGCGCATCTGAAAGAAGGGCTGCGCGACATCGCCGCCGCGCGCAACGATATCGGCGATGTTCGCGGCGCTGGCCTCTTTCTGGCGGTCGAATGCGTCACCGATACGGACAGCAACGCAGCGGACGCCGGGCGCGCGCAGTTTGTCGTCAATCATCTGCGCCGGAACGGTGTGCTGATCAGCGCAACGGGGCCGGGCGCGAATATTCTCAAGATCCGCCCGCCGCTGATCCTGTCGCAGCAGGAGGCGGATCACTTCATTGGCGCCGTCAGGGCCGCATTCGCCGCGATCTGAGCCTCCGCGCCAGCTCGGAAACGTCGGCTCCCCGCTAGTGAGGCGCCACCCTATTTGGGCCGCGCAAAGGCAGCGTGGGTATAGCCGACGAATTCCTCGAACATCGACATCGGCGTGGGCCAGGGCGGGGTCAGCTCGGCCTCGACGCTGCCGATATCCAATTTCAGATCCGCGCCATGCTTGCGGACCAGGGTGCGCATCCGCATGTTTTCGCGCAGACACTGCATGTTGATCGTCTTGATCCCGCGATTCCGAGCGGCGGTGATCAAACACTGCAGCAGACCGTCGCCGATCCCGCCATCCTGCCACGCCAGCTCGACCGATAGGGCCGCCTCGGCACTACGTGGCCAGCGGCCCAGCGTACCGCGCAACTCCGCTATCCCGCGCAACTCATCGTCTGGGAAGGCCCCGAATACGACAGAATCGCCAGAGAATATCTTGTCGACATACTCCCTCAGATACGCGTCGCCCACGATACCGCCAAACCGAAGTCTGCGCGTCTCGGGATCAAGCCTTTGGAAATGCTGAATAAGTTTTGCCTGATCAGATTTCCAGAGCCGCCGTGTCGCGGCCCGGAAACGGGTGGGTGTATCACTCATAGTCTCGGACCTCATGTTCTGACCGGACCTGCCGGCAGCGCTGATGTCCTCCCCGAGCGCATATCTAATGCTGCGATGCAGCGTCGTCCAGTGTCCGAGGGTGAAGAGGTGCAAGGCGAATTTGAAATATTCGGCCGAGTTGTCCCGCACAGAGCAGATGCCGAGCGCTTTGAAACTCGGTCTGTTCAGGGGAATTCTGCGGTTCGGTAAGGGCGAGCCCTGCGAGCGCAGGAACACAGGGGCAGTATAGTCAAAAGATCGTGACGACCGCTTAAGGTTGCGCAATCACGAAGGCTGGGCAAGCCTGCAAGGCTATCGAAATCGACTACTAAAAAGGAAGTTTGGTGGAGCCTAGGGGGATCGAACCCCTGACCTCCTGCATGCCATGCAGGCGCTCTCCCAGCTGAGCTAAGGCCCCGATGCGACCCAACCGGGCCGCTTGGCGCTGATTAAGCAAAGCGCCGGGCGGGATCAAGCGAAAAAATCCGGCCCGGCGTTGCGGTATCAGCTGTCGTCGTCATCCGATGCGACATCGGCGATCTCGTCCAGCGAGACATCCTCGTCTTCATCGTCCTCGAGCACATCGTCGCCCAGATCGACGTCGACGTCGTCATCATCGTCCAGCACCGCGTCGTCGTCGGTGTTGGCCTCTTTCATCTTCTTCGTCTCGGCATCCTCTGCGTCAGCCTTGATCGACCGGCTCTTGCCGGTGTTCAGTTCGACGACTTCGCCCGTGTAGGGGCTGACGATCGGATCCTTGTTCAGGTCGTAAAAGCGCTGGCCCGTCGTCGGGCACAGGCGCTTGACGCCCCATTCTTCCTTGGGCATGGGTCATCCCTTTCAAATATGGTGCCTTGCATGCGGTCTGCGCCACCTGCCATAACGGTGCAAAGGTGTCAAAGCCTTTAAGACAGGCACCCGCAGCGATATTCAGGCATATGGGCGAGCATATCCTTCCCGGCAACCCCCCGATCGCAGTAACGCTGCGCCGGTCGTCGCGCGCGCGGCGCATCTCCTTGCGTGTCTCGGGCGTGGATGGGCGCGTCACGCTGACCCTGCCCCGGGGCCTATCCGAACGCGAGGCGCTGGACTTCGCGCGCTCAAAGCAGGATTGGCTGCAAGGCCATTTGGAGAGCCGCGCCCCCGAGGTTCCGGCCCTGCCCGGTGCGCTAATCCCCGTCGAAGGGCAGATCTTTCAGATCGAGGCCGGAGGGGGGCGGCGCGTAGTCATAGAGGGCGATCGGCTGATCGTTCCGGGCGGTCAGCCGGCGCGCTTGCAGGCGTGGCTGAAAACGCTGGCACGGGACAGGCTGGCGGCAGCATCGGACCGGTATTCCGCCGCCTTGGGGCGCCCCTATGGCAAGCTGACCCTGCGCGACACACGCTCGCGCTGGGGGTCATGCTCGTCCTCGGCGGGGCTCAGCTATTCCTGGCGGCTGATCATGGCGCCGCCCGAGGTGCTGGATTATGTCGCCGCGCATGAGGTCGCGCATCTTGAGCAGATGAACCACTCCGCCGCCTTCTGGGATGCGGTTGCGCGCCTGATGCCGGATTACGCCGCGCATCGCCAATGGCTGCGCCGGCATGGGACGGACCTGCATCGCTATCGCTTCGATTGACGGCGGCTGAATTTGTGATCACAAGTGATTCATGTTTATGAATCCTCGTCCCGATCCCGTTCCCGCCGCCCATGACCGCGTCTATCGCGGGCTGCGCACGCGCATCATGCACGGGCAGATCCCACCGGGGCAGGCGCTGACATTACGCGGCATCGGCAAGGAGTTCGATGTCTCGATGACCCCCGCCCGCGAAGCGCTGCGCCGTCTTGTCGCCGAAGGCGCGCTGACGCTCAGCCAATCGGGCCGCGTGTCGACCCCCGAACTCAGCAATGACCGAATCGAGGAGTTGGCAGCGCTCCGCTCGCTTCTGGAGGTCGAGCTGGCGAGCCGCGCCCTGCCTCGCGCGCATATTGCTCTGATCGACCGCCTGACCACGATCAACGGCGCGATTGCCGAGGATATCGCCCGTCACGATGCCGTCGCCTATATCCGCCGCAATCTGGAATTTCACCGCACGCTATACCTGCGCGCACAGGCGCCCGCGATGCTGGCAATGGCCGAGACGGTCTGGCTGCAACTGGGGCCGACCATGCGCAAACTCTACGGTAAACTGCGCCAGAAGGAACCGCCCCCCTATCACCGCCTCATTATCGGCGCGCTGAAGGCGGGGGACGAGCCTGCGCTGCGCCTTGCCGTGCGCTCGGACGTGACGCAAGGGCTGAGAATGCTGGCGGGTTAGGCCGCCAGCCCCTTGCTTCCCATGTTCAGGTATTTCTGGCGGCGGTCCTGCACCAGCGCTTTCGGGCTCTTGCCGTCCAGCTCTTTCAGCATCTCGCCTAGCGCGGCGCGGACATTTTCCATCGCCTGCTTGGGATTGCGATGCGCGCCGCCCATCGGCTCGTCGATCAGGCGGTCGGCGACGCCCAGCTTGATGAGGTCCTGCGCGGTCAGGCGCAGCGCCTCGGCGGCCTCGCGCATCTTCTCGGCATCCTTCCACAGGATCGACGCGCAGCCCTCGGGCGAAATGACCGAGTAGACGGAATGCTCCAACATCGCGACGCGATTGGCGCTGGCAAAGGCGACGGCCCCGCCCGATCCGCCCTCGCCGATGACGACGCTGACCAGCGGCACACCGATTTGCAGGCATTTCTCGGTCGCGCGGGCGATCGCCTCGGACTGGCCGCGCTCTTCGGCGCCCTTGCCGGGATAGGCGCCTGGCGTGTCGACCAGCGTGATAACCGGCAGGTCGAACTTGTGCGCCATCTCCATCAGGCGGATCGCCTTGCGATACCCCTCAGGGCGGGCCATGCCGAAATTCCGCTCGATCCGGGATTTGGTGTCATTGCCCTTCTCGTGGCCGATCACCATGACGGGGCGGTCATCCAGCCGCGCGAGGCCGCCCATGACGGCATGGTCATCGGCAAAATTGCGATCCCCGGCCAAGGGCGTGTATTCGGTAAACAGCGCCTTGATGTAGTCCGTGCAATGAGGCCGCTCGGGGTGGCGCGCGACCTGGCATTTGCGCCAGGGCGTCAGATCCTTGTAGAGGTCGCGCAGCATGTTGGCGGCCTTCTTGTCCAGCGCGGCGGCCTCTTCCTCGACATCGACGCCCTCACCGGCGCGGGCCATCGCCCTGAGCTCTTCGGCCTTGCCTTCGATTTCGGCGAGGGGTTTTTCAAAGTCGAGATACTGGGTCATTGCGCGGCTCCGCTTGGTGCCTGCGTTATATGGCTGGCCACTGTGCGAAATGCAATCAGCTTGCCATGTCCAGCGCCGCGCGCAGCGCCGTCTCGGGCGAGGTCAGCACCGGAAGGCCGAGGCCGGGCAGCAGCGGCGCGGCCCCGGCCATCGACGCCTGCGCCAGCACCACGCAGGCCGCCCTCGGCGCAGATGCCATGTTTTCGCGAATGCCCGAGGCGATGACGGCGTGAAACGGCGCGATCTGACCCGCCTCGAACAGCGGCCAGAACTGGGCAAGCGACAGCGCATGCACCTTCGCCCTGTGCCCGCGCGCCTCCAGCGCCGCGTCCAGAAGGGCCGCCGACGGGGTCAGCGTGCTCTGCAGACAATAGGCCATAACGATATCTCCACCCGTCTCCTCGGCAATGCGCGCGGCCTCGTCCATCATCGGCGCGTCGATGCGGATCGCGCCCAGCGCGCCCGCAACCGGGCCAAGCGTGGTGCAACTGCACAGGACGGGCCCATGGGCGGCACTAAGCGCCTCGGCAATTTCAGCCTCAAGAGGCGCCTCGATCCCGCCCTGCGCCCGCGCCAGCCAATCGGGCCGGACGACGTGGTGCAACAAGACACCTGGCGCGATCCGCGCCGCGATGGCGTCGAACGTGGCGCGGTGCACCTCGGCGGTGTGCAGCAAGGTCAGCGGCATACGGGCTCTCTCTACTGAGGCATCAGCACGGGTATCAACGTCGCCACCAGAAGCGCGGCCATCGTCCAGTTGAACGCGCGCAGCCGCCCCGGCGTGCCGAGAAACCGGCGCATCTGCTGGCCCAGCGCGGTCCAGCTGGTCGTGCTGATGGACGAAACCGCGCAATAGGCCCCCGCGACCCACAGGATCGCCGAAGGCTCGCGACCGCCCGCATAGAGCGTGATGGCCGACAGCGCCATGAACCATGCCTTGGGGTTGACCCACTGAAAGGCGGCGGCCTGCAGGAAGGTCAGCGGCTTGCCCGCCTCCTCCGCGCCGGCCTGCCGGGGCGGGGCGGCATTGGCGATCTTCCACGCCAGAAACAGCAGATAGGCGACACTGATCACCGTCAGCACGGTCTGCACGATGGGAAACGCCTCGAACACGCGAATGATGCCGACGCCTACCAGCAGGGTCAGCACCGGCATGCCGACCCCGATACCGACCATATGCGGGACCGTCCGGCGAAAACCGAAATTGGCCCCCGAGGCCATCAGCATCAGGTTGTTCGGGCCGGGGGTGATCACCCCGACAAAGCAAAAGGCGACCAGCGCCATGAGAATATCCAATGTCATGCGCGCAACTTTATGCAGGAACGAGTGCAATGTAATTGCGTTTGTTTGCACAAAGCCGAAACTTCTGCAACTATCCAGCGTCATGGACAAGATCAACGAGCGCATATTGCAAGAATTGGAACGAGATGGCCGGATCAGCAACATTCAGCTGGCCGAGCGCTGCGGCCTGTCGCCCAGCGCCTGCCTGCGCCGCGTACAGGATCTGGAGCGGCGCGGCGTCATCGCGGGCTATCGCGCGGTGCTGAACCGCAGCGCGATGGGCGTCGGCTTCGTCGCCTATGCCACGGTCGGTCTCAACAGTCACACCAAGGCCAGCCAGGAGGCGTTCGAGCGTGCCATGTCCGCCGCGCCCGAAGTGGTCGAATGCCACAACATCACCGGCTCGGTCGAATATCTGTTGCGGATCGAGGTGGCCGACCTGCCCAGCTACAAGACCTTTCACACCGACGTCATCGGCGTACTGCCGCAGGTCAATGCCATCACCTCCTATGTCGTGATGGGCTCGCCCAAGGATGCGCGCGCCTGATGGCTTCCCAATGCGCTGGCCGCGGGGTATGTCCCTGCCCATGAAAACAATGCCCGACATCTACGCCGACAAGGTCAATTCCGGCGCGCTGACTGCCGATCCGGCGCAGGAGCGCGTCCTGCCCGAGTTCGAGCGCATCCGCGCCGCCTTGGCCGAGCCGCAGTCCAAGGGCTGGTTTCGCAAGGCGCCCGAGCCACCCAAGGGCCTCTATATGTGGGGCGGCGTCGGGCGCGGCAAATCCATGCTGATGGACATGTTCGCCAGCTCATTGGAGGTGCCGAACCGCCGGGTGCATTTTCACGCCTTCATGCAGGAAATCCACGCTGGCATCCATGCGGCGCGGCAGGAAGGCAAGGAGGACGCGGTGGCCCCGGTGGCGGAAAAGGTGGCGCAGGATGTCCGCCTTCTGGCCTTCGACGAGATGCAGATCACCGACATCACCGATGCGATGATCGTGGGGCGGCTCTTTCAGGCGCTTTTCGATGCGGGCGTCGTGGTGGTGACCACATCCAACCGCGTGCCCGATGATCTCTACAAGAACGGGCTGAACCGCCAACTCTTTTTGCCCTTTATCGGCCTGATCAAGGAGCGCATGGTGGTGCATGAGCTGACATCGCCCAATGATTACCGGCAGGACCGCATCGCCGGCAGCCCCACCTACTTCACTCCCAACAACGCCGAGGCGCGCGCCAAGATCGAGGAGGTCTGGCAGAACCTGACTGAAGGCAAGGCGCAGCCGCATACCCTGACCGTGCAGAAACGCGAGCTGGACATCCCCGCCTTTCACAACGGCGTCGCGCGGGCCACGTTCTATCACCTTTGCGGGCGCGCGCTGGGCGCGGCCGACTACCTTGCGCTGGCCGAGGCCGCCCGCGTTCTGGTGCTGGAGGATATCCCCCTGCTCAGCCGCCAGAACTTCAACGAGGCAAAACGCTTTGTCACGCTGATCGACGCGCTTTACGAGGCGAAGGTGCGCCTGATCTGCTCGGCCGCGGCAACGCCCGAATATCTCTATGTCGAAGGCGAGGGCAGTTTCGAGTTCGAGCGCACCGCCAGCCGCCTGCGCGAGATGCAGTCCGAGGGCTGGGGCGCGGCCTGAGGCGGGGCCGAACCATGGCAACCGCCAGTCGCCGCCACCCCCTTTCAAAATTTGCGCCAAAGGCTATATAGACGGCCTGAGTTACACGACCCGCCCTATCGATGAGCGCAGCAGACACATGGACCGTATGGACCTCATGACATCGCAGCAATGGACAATGGCCGACGACGATGACAGCACCGACAGCTCGGTCGTGGTCGCCACGCGGCCCAAGACCAAGCGCCCGCCGCTCTACAAGGTGTTGCTGCTGAATGATGACTACACGCCGATGGAATTCGTGGTTGCGGTGCTTGAGCGTTTCTTTGGCCTCAGCAGCGCGCAGTCCTTTGAGATCATGCTGACCGTTCACAAGAAGGGTGTGGCCGTTGTCGGCGTCTACAGCCACGAGATTGCGGAAACCAAGGTGGCGCAGGTCATGGATTTCGCGCGCAAGCACCAGCATCCCCTGCAATGCACGATGGAACGGGAATAAACATCATGACAGGCATCCGATTGTCACTGGCGCTGCAGGGCGGCGGCCTGTCCCTGCCAGACGGCGCGCGCATCGCGGTCTTCGCGCCCACCCCCGATAGCGATCTGTCGGACCTGCCGCAGGGCCTCTGTCACGTTATCACCGGCACCAAGCCTGACAGCGATCACTTTGCCGCGCTGGGCTATACCTGCAATACCGCGCCCGAGGGACGTTATGGCGCCTCGCTGGTCTGCCTGCCCCGCGCCAAGGACCGCGCCCGCGCCCTGATCGCGCAGGCCGCAGATGTGACCGATGGTCCGGTGATCGTCGATGGCATGAAGACCGATGGAATCGAATCGGCCATGAAGGCGTGCCGCAAACAGGCCGATGGCGTGTCCGGCCCGATCAACAAGGCGCATGGCAAGCTCTTCTGGATGGACCCCGCGCCCGAACTGGCCGGCTGGCGGGCGGGCGAGCCAAGCGAGATCGAAGAGGGCTATGTCACCGCGCCAGGCGTCTTTTCCGCCGACGGGATCGATCCGGCTTCCCGTGCGCTGGCTGACGCGTTGCCTGACACGCTGGGCGCACATGTGATCGATTTGGGCGCAGGCTGGGGATACCTTACCCACCGCGCGCTGGAGCGCGAGAGCATCAAGCTGATCGACGTCGTCGAAGCCGACCACGCCGCATTGGGCTGCGCCCGTATCAACGTGGCCGATCCCCGCGCGCGCTTTCACTGGGAGGATGCGCTGCGCTGGCGCCCCGAAACGGGCGCCGATACGGTTTTGATGAACCCCCCCTTTCACACCGCGCGCAAGGCCGATCCCGCCTTGGGACGTGGCTTTATCGCCGCGGCGGCCGAAATGCTGAAACCCTCTGGCCAGCTGTGGATGGTCGCCAATCGCCATCTGCCCTATGAACAGACCCTCGCAGGCCTCTTTGCCGATGTCTCCGAAGCGCCGGGAGGCGACACACGGTTCAAGCTGCTGCACGCCCGCCGCCCCATGCGCAAGAAGCGCTAGCCGCACACCCCTCACAAGGACAGTTTCACAATGTCATTTTCGATCTCCGGAAAGACGGCCATCGTCACGGGCGGGGCCAACGGCATCGGCCTCGCTATTGGCCGGCACTTGGCCGACAAGGGCGCGAATGTCATGTTCGCAGATATGGACGAAGAGGCCCTGATCGAACAGTTGGGCAATCTCGAGGATGACGGCCCCATCCGCTATTTCGCGGGCGATCTGCGCGAGAAGCTGACCCTTGCCAATCTGCTCTCGGCCACGATCGACGCGTTCGACTCGGTCGATATTCTGGTCAACGCCTCGCGGCAGGTGGTCACGTCCGATCCGCTGAACCCCGACGACGACGCCGTCGAGCTGCTGCTGGAGCAGAACCTCATCACCGCGCTGCGCCTTAGTCAGCTCGTGGCCAAACGCATGATCAAGCAGTCCGAGGGCGAGGAAGACCCTGCTGGCGGCGTGATCATCAACCTGTCATCCATCGCGACCTGCCGCGCGCATCCCGATCTGCTGGCCTATGGCATATCCTCGGCCGCCATCGATCAGATGACGCGCTCGATGGCCATAACGCTGGCGCCGCACAGGATTCGCGTCAACGCGCTTGCCTTCGGGTCGGTGATGAGCCGGTCCTTGCAGGAAACGCTCAAGGATCACGGCGATTACCGCAGCGATATCGAAGAACACACGCCGCTGGGCCGGATCGCCGCCTGCAGCGAGTTGGTCGAGGCGGTGCAGTTCCTTGCCAGTGATGGCGCGGGCTTCATGACCGGCCAGATCGTCACGCTGGACGGGGGCCGGTCGCTGGTCGATCCGGTCTCGGCACCTGCCCACTGACCATCCGAGAGGGACACCCATGACCGACGATTTCACCAGTAAAAAGCGCCGCGCCGCCGAATGGTTTCGCAGCTTGCGGGACGAGATCGTCGAAGCCTTCGAGGGGCTGGAGGACAGCCACGCTCTGGGCCCCCTGAGCGGCGCCGCGCCCGGCCGGTTTGAGGTCAGCGAAACGAAGCGCAGCGCCGAGGATGGCAGCGACGCGGGCGGCGGGCTGATGAGCGTGATGCGCGGGGGCCGCGTCTTCGAGAAGGTGGGCGTGAACGTCTCGGAGGTTTACGGCCAATTGGGCGAGGGCGCACAAAAGGCGATGGCCGCGCGCGGTGTGCCGGGAATGGAGAGAGATCCCAGCTTCTGGGCCAGCGGGATCAGCCTTGTCGCCCATATGCAGAACCCGCATTGCCCGGCGGTTCACATGAATACCCGGATGTTCTGGACCCCGCACGCCTGGTGGTTCGGCGGCGGCTCCGATCTGAACCCCTGCATCGAATATCCCGAGGATACCGACCATTTCCACAACCAACAGCGCGCGCATCTGGACCCGCATGGATCGGACCTCTATCCGCGGCTCAAGGCGTGGGCGGATGAATATTTCTACATCCCGCACCGGGGCCGCGCGCGCGGCGTCGGCGGCATCTTTATGGATGATCAGAACTCGGGCGATTGGGAGGCGGATTTCGCGCTGACGCAGGATATCGGGCGCGCCTTTCTGCCCGCCTTCCTCCCCCTAATCGAAAAGCGCCGCGTGCAGGACTGGAGCGATGCCGACAAGGACGCGCAGCTGGTGCATCGCGGCCTCTATGCCGAGTACAATCTGGTTTATGACCGAGGGACGAAATTCGGCCTTGCCACGGGCCATGACGCCAATGCGGTGCTGATGTCGCTGCCACCCATGGCCAAGTGGGTCTAGTCGGCGACCAGATCCACCCACACGATGCGGTGACGGCTGGCCAGCGCTGCCCGCTCAGCCTCGGGGCCGGATAGCGGCCAGAGAATGCCGGACCCAGCGACCTGCCAATCGCGTGACGGCAGCACATAACTGACCCGCAGATCCGGCGGGGTCAGGCGCGGCCAGTGCACCGTCGCCTCGGGCGGCGTGCCGTCGGGCCGCAGGGGCCGCACATCCTGAAGACGTGGATCAGCCAGCAAACCTGCGATCCCCTCCTTTATCCCCTCGCTTCGGTCGGGATCTTGATTGGCATGGCCCATCAGGACAAAGCGCCGATCCGGCGCAGGGCCAAACCTGCCGTCCAGATAGTGCCGCCAGAAGCGAAGCTGATCATGGTTGCGCCGCCCATTGCGATCCTCGGGGCCGTCAAAGACCGGGGGGCTGGCGTGAAAGGCAAGGACAGTCACCGGGCCGCCCGGATGCAGGATCGGCACCGCCCAATGCGCCACATCCGCCAGACGCAGCACATCCAGCGCGCCGTCGCTGAAATAGGGCGCGCCGCCGGTTTGCGGCAGCATCGCTTGGGGCATGTCGCGCCACAGAAGCCCGCTCAGGTCCTCTACAGCCGGCCGGTCGATGGGCCAGCGCGACAGAATCGCCATACCGCCCTGCCCCGAAAATTCGCCATGTCCCTGGGCATCCTCGGGCTCACCCAGCCGCCCGTCCCTGTCTAGGTCGAGACCCGTCGGAATCCCAGTATTGGGCCGGAGCGCGAAAACCTCGGAATAGGTCAGCCCAGCCCGTCCGATCAGATCGCGCAGCGCCGTCAGCGCCAGCAGGTCCATGTCATAATCGACATTCTGCAACAGGATGACATCGGCACCGGCCTTGGCGATCATCTCGGCAACGGCCTCCGCCTGATCGTCGCCGCGCAGGATGTCCCGCAAGAGCAGGCCCGGACCGTCCCGGGACAGATCCGTATTATAGCTCGCCACGCGCAGACTGCCGCCCCAGGCCGGGGCCGTCAGCGCCAGCCAGACAATGCAGAGGGCAATCAGACCACCTGCAACGAATCCTCGGCTTGCGCATAAGCGCGACGCCGCTTGGCCGAAATCAGCTCGGCCACGCGGAGCATCGCGATGCCGCGCATCACCAGACTGGCAGGAAGAAAGGCCCATCCAACGATCATCCAGATCAAGGTATGCGGATGCAAAACAGAGCTTGCGGTAAAAAAGCCCTGCATTACCGCCACGATCACTGGGAGCAAGAATGGCAGAACGATGCCTAACGAAAGGTTAATGCCGGCTTCACGCTGAAGCTTTTGCACGACATCTCCGCCGCGCGTGGGATCGAAGAGCGGCAAATTCATCCAGACGTTGAAGGCTCCACGCCGCACCGGCCAGCCAGAGACGCGAACGATCAGCACAAAAAGACCCAGGATCAGCAGCGAGGCGCCATAGCTCAGCCCGGCGGCGATGCGAGCGAAATCCATCACTGCGACAGGTGCATCGGTAGGCACCAAGAGCATTATCTGCCGGACGGGCGAGTAGGGAAAATCGACGGACGTGCCGACGATCCGACCAAATTCCGTGAAAAGCAGAACCAGCGAACCGGCATCGCCCCCAGCCCGCGCGATAGCGGACAGCATGACGATGACGATGGCCAGGGCAATGAACTTGATACGGTTATAGGGTGCCGCGAACCGGAATTCGAGGATGCTGGGCGAATGCGCCGAATACTCGGCAAAGACAAGCAGCCCCGCGACAAGCGCGATGAGCAGTATAATCTGACTCGCCTCTTGTGCGCCCTGATCCACCATCAGCGACGGCAGGGCGATGAGTACAGCCACCAATAAGGCGCGCAGAGCCGCGCCTGCGACATGTGAAACCACTGCCCGATCCCTTCAACTTGGCCTGACGCGATTCGATGCCGCGACGTTATCCCAACTTGATCCGCTTTTTATGGCGGTATGCCTCAATTACGCCTTGATCTTGCCTTGTTTCCGAGTGGCGCTCAAGAAATTGCGCCGTCTTTTCGCACGCTTGGCGCGATGCGTTAATGTAGTGATGCGCGATTGCATCAATCTACAGGGTCAGCACTGGCAGGGAATGAGCATGCCACAACATGTAGGTGGCATGAAAAATCTGGCCACAAGGGCCGGAAAGACGGCCCGCGCAGATCGCGGGCCGTTCATAATTTATCGCGTCAAACCCAAGGGCGCGCCGCGCTTGCCTTGGCCTCGAAACTGTCGATCGAGGCGGCCTTTTCCATGGTCAGGCCGATATCGTCGAGACCCTCGAGAAGGCAATGCTTCTTGAACGCATCGATCTCGAAGGCAATGGCGTCACCTTCAGATGTCGTAACCGTCTGCGCCTCGAGATCCACCTCGATCCGGGCATTGGCGCCCTTCTGCGCCTCGGCCATCAGGACGTCGACCTGTTCTTGCGGCAGGGCGATGGGCAGGATGCCGTTCTTGAAGCAGTTGTTGTAAAAGATGTCGGCGAAACTCGGCGCGATGACGCAGCGGATGCCGAAATCCTTGATCGCCCAGGGCGCATGCTCGCGGGACGAGCCGCAGCCGAAGTTGTCACCTGCGACAAGGATCTCTGCCTCGCGATACGCCGGCTTGTTCAGCACGAAATCGGGGATCTCGTTGCCATCATCGTCATAGCGCATCTCGTCAAAGAGGTTCACGCCCAGGCCCGAGCGCTTGATCGTCTTGAGAAACTGCTTGGGAATGATCATGTCAGTGTCGATGTTGATCATCGGCATGGGTGCGGCGATGCCGCTGATCTTGGTGAACTTTTCCATCGGTTTGTCCTTGTTCAGGGGCCGCCGTGCCGGAACCCGGTCGTGGCGGCGGACGTTCACATGCGGAACGCCAAGAGAGGGAACATCATGTCATATAGCGAAGGCACGAGTGTCGAATGGGATTGGGGCAATGGCACCGGCACCGGCGAAGTCACCAAGGTCTACACGCAAAAGATCACGCTCAAGATCAAGGGCTCCGAGGTGACGCGCGACGCGAGCCAGGATGAGCCTGCCTACCGCATCCAGCAGGATGACGGGGACGAGGTTCTGAAATCGCACAGCGAGCTGCGCAAATCCTGACGGCGCGCCGCGAGCCATCACATCATCTCGCGCACATCGGTCAGCCGGCCCGTGATCGCCGCCGCCGCCGCCATCGCGGGCGACATCAGATGCGTGCGACCGCCGCGTCCCTGACGGCCCTCGAAATTCCGGTTCGACGTGGCAGCGCAGCGCTCGCCCGGTGAGAGCTGATCGGGGTTCATCGCGAGGCACATCGAGCAGCCCGCAAGGCGCCACTCGAAACCGGCCTCCTTGAAGATATCCGCCAGCCCCTCTTCCTCGGCCTGCGCCCGCACGAGGCCCGAGCCGGGCACGATCATGGCGCGCAGACCGTCCTTGATCTTCTTGCCCTTCAGGATGGCCGCGGCAGCGCGCAGATCCTCGATCCGGCCATTGGTGCAGGAGCCGATAAAGACGGTGTCGATCTCGACCTCGCTGAGCGGCGTGCCCGCCTTGAGGCCCATGTATTCCAGCGCCCGCTTGGCCGCATCGACCTTGCCTCCGGCGAAATCGGTCGGGCTGGGCACCTTGGCGGTGATCGGCAGCACGTCCTCGGGGCTGGTGCCCCAGGTCACGACCGGCGCGATGTCCTCGCCCTTGAGCGTCACGACCTTGTCCCAATGCGCGTCGTCATCGGAATAAAGCGTCTTCCACCAAGCCAGCGCGGCCTCCCACTCGGCGCCCTTGGGCGCATGGGGGCGGCCCATGCAATACTGATACGTCTTTTCGTCCGGCGCGATCAGACCGGCGCGCGCGCCGCCCTCGATGGCCATGTTGCAGACGGTCATGCGGCCTTCCATCGACAGATCACGGATCGCCTCGCCGCAATACTCGATCACATAGCCGGTGCCGCCTGCCGTGCCCGTCTCGCCGATCACGCTGAGGGTGATGTCCTTGGCCGTAACGCCCGGACTCAGCTTGCCGGTGATCTCGACCTTCATGTTCTTGGCCCGGCGCTGGATCAGCGTCTGCGTGGCCAGAACATGCTCGACCTCGGACGTTCCGATGCCATGTGCCAGCGCGCCGAAGGCGCCATGCGTCGCAGTGTGGCTGTCGCCGCAGACGACGGTCATGCCGGGCAGCGTCCAGCCCTGCTCGGGGCCGACGATATGCACGATGCCTTGGCGCACATCAGAGACGGGATAGTAATGAATACCAAAATCGGCGGCGTTCTTGTCCAGCGCCTCGACCTGGATCTTGCTCTCGGGATTTTCGATCCCCTTGGCTCGATCGAGTGTCGTCGGCACATTGTGATCCGGCACGGCGATCGTCTTGTCCGGCGCACGCACGGTGCGGTTCGTCATGCGCAGACCTTCGAAGGCTTGCGGGCTTGTCACCTCGTGAACGAGGTGGCGGTCGATATAGATCAGCGATGTGCCATCCTCGGCCTCGTGCACGAGGTGCGCATCCCAGATCTTGTCATAGAGCGTCTTGGGGGACATGGGTCCTCTCCCGTAATATATCAGATTGTATCAGGTCGTGAGCAGGCAACAGCCCGTCATAGGTGCGCGAGCACGGACAAGGACGCGCCAAAGAACCGCCAGGGCAGGCGCGAGCGATCGTCCATGTCGATAATCTTTTTCATGGCCTCGGGAATACTACCTGCGCCCTCATCCCGCAAGTGCGCCGATGGCGCGAAGGTGATGCCGGGCACCAAAAGAGATTTTGGGTCTTCGGCGAGGATATTTTGAGCAAGAAGAATAAGAGGAGCGGCGCCCAGGTTTTTGTTGGGAAAAATACCCAAATCCGCAGACTCAGTCAGGCGCCAGCATATAGCCTTCGCCGCGCACCGTCTGCAGGTAGCGGGGCTGTTTCGGATCTGCTTCAATCTTGCGCCGCAGCCGGGTGATCTGGACATCGATGGCGCGCTCTTGCGCTTGTCCTCGATCGCGGCCCAGATCCTCGACCAGCTTGGCACGGGTCACGGGCTGTCGCAGGCTTTGGGAAAAGATGCGCATGAGTTGGGATTCCGTCGCCGTCAGGCGGATCAGATCTCCACTTTTGGTCAGTTCCGCGCGCTCAATGTCATAGCGAACGGGGCCCAGTGTCAGGATCTTTGGCTGGGTGCCGTCGGCCTCCGGTTCGGGCATGCGGCGCAAGATGGCATTGATGCGCAGGAGCAGTTCCTTGGGCTCGAACGGCTTGGCGAGGTAGTCATCGGCGCCGGCCTCGAGCCCGCTGATCCGGTCATTCGTCTCGCCGCGCGCGGTCAGGAGAAGGATGGGCGTTGACAGCGTCTCGCGCAGGGCGCGGGTCAGTGCCACGCCGTCTTCGCCCGGCATCATCACGTCCATCACGATCAGGTCGAACTCCAGCCCGCTGAGAACCCGGCGGGCATGGGCCGCGTCGCGTGCGACCGAGACGAGGAAGCCGTGCCGTGCGAGGAACTTGCGCAGAAGGCCGCGAATACGCTCGTCATCGTCGACGATCAGCAGATGGGGGGCAGGATCGCTCATGATTGCGCCTCTCTGAGGGTTTGGTAGCGGCGGCGCATGTCAGGGTCCATCATCGCCTCCAGCACCTGCCTGAATCCTGCCACTGCGCCCGGCCCCGCCGCGCGGTAGGCGGCGCGCATCCGGGCACGTTGCGCATCGCTCAGCTGGCGCTCCAGCGCGGCGCCCTCGGGGGTAAGGTGCAGGTTGCGCTCGCGCTTGTCCACCTTGCCGACGCGGCTCGCGACCAGCCCGTCATCGACCAACGTGCGCAGGACGCGGTTCAGCGACTGCTTGGTCACGCCAAGGATGTTCAGGAGGTTCGTCACTGTCGTGCCCGGTTTGCGCGCGATGAAGTGGATGGCGCGGTGGTGCGCGCGGCCATAGGCCATGGTGCCGAGGATCCTGTCGGGATCGGCCGTGAAGCCCTGGTAGGCAAAGAACATTGCCTCGATGCCCTGTTGCAACTGCTCGTCCGTGAGAAAGAGCAGCGCCTCGCCGCCTTGCGCCTCTGCCAATGGTCCACCCTCCCTTTGGGTCCGCGATTAACTTACGTCAGCTTTGTTGACTTTCCAAGTTTCAACTGGTAGCGAATCGCAGTTTCTGCGCAATTTTACGTCCGCTCCGGTCATATATCGCGCAACAAATGGAAAAGTAACACCTTGGAGGGCATGTGATGACTGGCTATGACGACCGCGACGGCACGATCTGGATGGATGGCAAAATGGTCGAGTGGCGCGATGCCAAAGTCCATATCCTGACCCATGCGCTGCACTATGCCAGCTCGGTCTTCGAGGGGGAGCGCGCGTATAACGGCAAGATCTTCAAGAGCCGCCAGCATTCTGAGCGGCTGCATTTCTCGGCCGGCGAGCTGGATTTCGAGATCCCCTATTCCGTGGACGAGATCGAAGCGGCCAAGGCGCAGGTTCTGAAGGAAGCTGGGCTGACGGATGCCTATGTGCGCGCTATCGCATGGCGCGGCGCGGGCCCGGACATGGGCGTCGCCAGCGCGCGCAACCCCGTGCATCTGGCCATCGCGGCCTGGGAATGGGGTGCCTATTACGGCGACGCCAAAATGAAGGGTGCGAAGCTGGACATCTCAAAATGGAAGCGCCCCAGCCCCGAGACGATCCCGGTCCACGCCAAGGCCGCGGGCCTTTACATGATCTGCACCATGTCCAAGCACACGGCAGAGGCCAAGGGATGCTCGGACGCGCTCTTCATGGATTATCGCGGCTATGTGGCCGAGGCGACGGGCGCGAATATCTTCTTCGTCAAGGATGGCGAAGTGCACACGCCGCTGGCCGACTGCTTTCTCAACGGGCTGACGCGCCAGACGGTGATCGGCCTGCTCAAGGAAAAGGGCATCGCGGTGCATGAGCGCCATATCATGCCGGACGAAATGGAGGGCTTCGAGCAGTGCTGGCTGACTGGGACTGCCGCCGAGGTGACGCCGGTGGGGCAGATCGGCGACTACCATTTCGAAGTGGGCGCCCTGACGCGGGATATCGCGGAGACCTATGAGAAATTCGTGCGGAGCTAAGTTTCGCCACCGCGAATGATAAAGGGCGCCTCGGTGAGGCGCCCTTTTCCAGTTATCCGGGCGACATGCCGCGCAATCGTTCGGACCGTCGCCTGAGCAGCTCGACCGTCGTCAGAAGCGCGATGGAGATACAGACGAGGATCGTCGCCACCGCAAGGATGGTGGGCGAAATCTGCTCGCGCAGGCCGGTGAACATTTGCCACGGCAGGGTTTTCTGCGAGGCAGAGCCGACGAAAAGCACGACCACCACCTCGTCGAATGACGTAATGAAGGCAAAAAGGCCGCCCGAGATGACGCCCGGCAGGATCAGCGGCATCTGCACGCGGAAGAAGGTTGTCACCGGGTTCGCGCCCATATTGGCAGCGGCTCGGGTCAGCGAGCGGTCAAAGCCGACCAGCGTTGCCGTCACCGTGATGATGACAAAGGGGATGCCCAGCACAGCATGGGCGAGGATCACCTTGATGTAGCCAACGAGGTTCTTGTCGAGACCGATCGAGTTCTCCATGAAATTGCCGATCTTCGAATAGAAGAAGAACATGCCGGTCGCCGAGATGATGAGCGGCACGATCATCGGCGAGATCAGGATGGCCATGATCGCCCGGCGGAAGGGCACGTGGGATTGGCTGAGGCCGATGGCCGCCAGCGTGCCGAGGCTGACCGAGATGATCGTGGCGATGGGCGCGATGATCAGCGAATTCTTGAAGCTGCGCTGCCACTCGTTGTTGGTAAAGAAATCTCGGTAATGCTTGAGCGAATATCCCTCGGGATCGAAGCTGAGCATTTCGGGCGTGAAGGTGAAGAAGTTCTCGGCGTTGAACGACAGCGGGATGACCACCAGGATCGGCGTGATCAGAAAGATGAAGATCAGCGCACAAATCACCCGGAAAGCGTAGTACCAGACGCGTTGGCCGAACGTGGCGTAGATAGGAAGGCTCATATCGCGTTACCCCAGTTTCACGTTATCGATGCCGACGATCTTGTCATAGCACCAGTATAGCAGCAGTACGACGGCCAGCAGGATGGTGCCCAGCGCGGCCGCGAGGCCCCAGTTGAGGCTGGACGAAATATGGTAGGCGATCCGGTTGGAGATGAAGACACCCTTGGTGCCGCCGACGATCTCGGGTGTGATGTAATAGCCGATCGACAGGATGAAAACGAGGATCGAGCCCGCGCCGATGCCCGGAATGGATTGCGGGAAATAGACCCGCCAGAAGGCGGTCCAGTTGGTCGCACCCAGTGATTTTGCGGCGCGCAGGTAGCTGGGATTGATCGTCTGCATGACCGAATACATCGGCAGGATCATGAACGGCAGCAGGATATGCGTCATCGCGATGATCGTGCCGAACTGGTTGTTGATCATGATCAGCCGGTTCTCATCCGCGACAAGGCCGGCCCAGACCAGCACGTCGTTGATGACGCCCTGTTGCTGAAGCATCACTTTCCAGGCGGAGGTACGCACCAGAAGCGACGTCCAGAAGGGCAGAAGCACAAGGATCATCAGCACGTTCGCCTGCCGCATCGGCAGGTTGGCCAGCAACCAGGCCACTGGATAGCCCAGAAGGATGCAAGCGCCCATGATGGTCAGCGACATGAAGAGCGTGCGGATAAAGAGCTGTATCAGGACGCGCGTGTTCTCAGGCTGAACCGCGATGCCCTCGGGCGTTTTCTGCATGTCGATGGCATTGAGGAAATAGCCCGCGGTATAGGGCGCGCTATGCGTCTGGATCACGCGCCATGTTTCCAGGAGCACCCAATCCTCGTCGATATCCTCGAAAATGGCGCGGTAATCGGGCGCGGGCAGGCCAGCATTGGCCAGCGCGCTCAACGCCTCTTTTTGAGGGCCTTTGTAAGCAGAGGCGGCCAGACGCTCTGGAAATTCGGGGGCGGTGACATCGTCCAGCAGGGCAAGGTACACTGTCTCGACCGGCGCGGTGGACGCGACCTCCTTGTTCTCGACCATGCCGGTGATCACGGCGAAGGCGGTATAGGCGCGCGTAGCAGTGGGCAGCAGGTTCGAGACCGCGGCAGACGGGGCAAAATCGATCTCACCCGTAGGCTTTTCGTCGGCCATAAGGCGGATCCGCTTTCTCTGCGAAGCCAGCAGGTCGTCATCAACCGAGGCCCCCTCGGCGGCGTTGAAGAGGCCATAATACGTCTCTCGCTCGCCCCACCGAGGGTCGACGCCCTCCAGCAGGTCAAGCGCATCGTCGCCCGGATCATCCATCTTGCGGCCCGCCTGGCGGAAGAGCGAGGACATCCCGCTCGCCTCGTAATTCAGGCGCGAGCCGAGGCGGGTGTGACGCTTCATCTCATCCGCAAGGAAGAGGTCGTAATACATCGCGCGGAACACAGGCTCACCGGGCAGCGCGTCCCCGGTGCCATCCCATTCGTTCAGCTCTTCGACCGTGTAGGGCAGCGTATTCTCGACGATCTGGTTCTCGACCGAGCGGAACAGCATGTCGCCGATGGGAAAGATGAAGGAGATCAGGACAAAGATCAGCAGGGGCGCGATCAGGGCCAGTGCCCGCATCTTCTGCACCCGCAGCGCCCGCGACAGGCTCCGCTTGAGCGGGGTGCCGTCGGCAGCAAGGACCGGGCCGCTCTTTTCACTGTCGGCGATGCGCAGGCCGTCATCCGGGGTCGGGCCACGTTTTGCCGTGGTGGCATCTGTTACGTCGCTCATTTCAGGCCCCTTCGACCAAAACAATCACGCTGTCGGCGGTGCGCCTGCGAATGTCGGCCACCGCCTGGTAGGCGGGGTCTTCATAGGCGTTCCGGGCGGCGGCGTAGCTGGGAAATTCGATGACCACATGGCGCTGATACGTCTCGCCCTCTGGCACTTCGGACTGGCCGCCACGAACCAGGAAACGTCCGCCGTGCCGCTCGAGGATTGGCGTGTCCCGCTCGACGTATTCGCGATACGCCTGCGGATCGTTCACCGTGATATGTCCGATCAGATAGCCCTTGGGCATTCTTGTGTGGTCCCTGTCTGGTGCGTGCGGCCCGTTCAATGCGGGCCGCACTTTATGAGGTGGTGAGAGGCTGGCAAACCAGCCTCGCCCCTTGGCTTATTGTGCCAGCCACGCCTGGAATTTGGCGTCGATGTCGTCGCGGTAGTCGGCCCAGAACTCGTAGTTGTAGAGGAAAGTGTTCTTGGCGTTCTCGGGATCGGTCGGCATATGGGGTGCCATCTCAATGCCCAGCTCGGCATGCTTGCCGACCAGCGGGGCCGACGACTTGCGTGCCGGGCCGTAGCTGATATAGGCGGCCTGATCGGCCAGACGCTGCGTGTCGGTCGCGAACTTGAGGTAATCAAGCGCCGCCGCCTGACGCTCTTCGCTGAGGCCGGTGGGGATGATGAAGCCATCGATGTCGAACACCTGGGCGTCCCACAGCATGGCGACCGGCTGGTCCTGCTCTTCGATCAGGCTGAAAAGACGGCCATTGTAGGTCGAGCCCATGACAACCTCGCCATCGGCGAGAAGCTGGGGCGTATCCGCACCGGCCGACCACCAGACCACGCTGTCACGGATCGTGTCCAGCTTGTCCAGCGCCTGCTGCTGACCTTCATCGGTCTCCAGCACGTCATAGACGTCTTCCTTGGCAACGCCGTCGCAAAGGAGGGCCCATTCCATGTTGTTGATCGGGCGCTTTTCCAGCGAACGCTTGCCGGGATAGGCTTCGAGGTCGAAGACGTCGCAGACATCATCCGGGGGCGTATCGCCGACCAGATCGGTGCGGTAGCCGAAGGTGGTCGAATAGACGATCGTCGGGACATAGCAGTCCGACACTAGCAGATCGCCAAAATCGTCTTCTGCGGTAGAGCCGTCATCGCCGGGGGCCAGCATCTCGTTAAAGTCGATCTCCATCGCCAGGCCTTCGTCGCACAGGCGGATGGCATCCGCCGCGACGACGTCGACCACATCCCAGGTGATGTTGTCGGCTTCGTTCATCGCACGCAGCTTGGCCACGGCCTCGTTCGAGCTGTCATCGTTGATGATCTGGACGCCGGTCTTCTCGGTATAGGGCTCGTGATAGGCCTTGACCTGCGAGTTGGTGTAAGCGCCGCCCCAGCTGACGATCGTCAGCTCTTTGACTTCGGCGGTTGCCATGCCTGCGACGGCTGTCAGCGCGGTCGAGGCCAGAAGTGTTTTCGTCAGTTTCATTGTTGTTTCTCCCTAGTGAGGCCCGCTTTGCTTTCGCTGAGGGGGTGGCGCGGGCCTGACCACCGATCCCCCTGATCATCGGGCCGCTATGGCCGCGATATTCGTGAAATCATGCATCCAGCGCGCGGCAATCTTGCGGCAGCCAGCCGATCTCCAGCTGTTCGCCCGGCTGCAGGCGCTTCTGATCCGGGGCGTTGCGGGTCTTGACGATGAAATCGTCGCTGCCCGCAACCCGCAGGCGCGTGCGGAAAATGTCGCCCATATAGACGAATTCCAACACTTCTGCTTTCAGCGTGTGGACACCCTTTTGCAGGCGCTTTTTGTCGAATTCCACCCGCTCGGGGCGGATCGAGACCTGCGTGCGCTCACCAACCTTGGTCACGTTGACCGGGTGGCAATCGATCAGCTCGCCATCATCCAACTCGACCAGCGCGGTGTCGCCCTTGATCTCCTTGACGACGCCCTGCAGCGTGTTGTTCTCACCGATGAACTGCGCGACAAAGCTGTTCTCGGGCTGCTCATACAGCACATCGGGCGCGGCAATCTGCTGAATGCGGCCATCATCGAACACGGCAACGCGGTCCGACATCGTCAGCGCCTCGGTCTGGTCATGGGTGACGTAGACCGTGGTGATCCCGAGGTTGTGCGCCAGATCGGTGATCTCGAACTGCATCTTTTCGCGCAACTGCTTGTCCAAAGCGCCGAGGGGCTCGTCCATCAGGACCAGCTCGGGCTCGAACACCAGTGCGCGGGCCAGCGCGACGCGCTGCTGCTGACCGCCCGAAAGCTGGGCGGGACGGCGGCCGCCGAATTTGCCCATCTCGACCATGTCGAGGGCGCGCTTCACCTTCTTCTCGCGCTCATCCTTGCCGATCTTGCGCACTTCTAGCGGGAAGGACAGGTTCTCGGCAATCGTCATATGCGGAAAAAGGGCGTAGTTCTGAAACACCATGCCGATACCGCGCTTATGCGGCGGGATGTTGTTGATCGAGGTACCGGCAAGGCGAATATCGCCGTGGGTCGCCGTTTCGAACCCAGCCAGCATCATCAGGCAGGTCGTCTTTCCCGAGCCCGAGGGCCCCAGCATCGTCAGAAATTCGCCTTTGGGTATCGACAGGTTCAGGTCCTTGACGACCAGCGTTTCCCCATCATAGCTCTTTTGCACGCGTTCAAATTCAACGAACGCGTCGCTGGTCTGCGACTCGGCCAAGTGAGTCTCCCCATTGTTTATCGTTATTCGCGATCACTGCCGCGTTGAAGGCAGACTAAACCGCCAATCGTCCACCATTGCAACCGTGATGCGTCACTTTTTCCGCGATTTGCGGCACGCGTCCTGTCATGGTCAGAAATTGGGCAACCCGCAACGCGCTGCTCAGAAAAAAGGGGCGCCGCCATCCGGTGCGCCCCTTAGCCCATTCTGATCCAGCTATGCGCAGCGTCAGCCCAGCACTTCCTTCACGGACTGCGCCGTCTTGCTGACCACCTCATCCGCCTCGGCGCGGCTGAGGCAGAAAGGCGGTGCAAAGCCCAGGATATCGCCCTGTGGCATGGCGCGTCCAATGACACCGCGCGAGGCCAGTGCGCCCGTGACAGTCGCGCCCACCTTCTCACTGGCGTCAAAGAATGTGCGCGTGCCGCGATCCTTGACGAACTCGACCGCGCACATCATGCCTTCGCCGCGAATATCGCCCACATGGGGATGCTCGCCCAGCGCGTCCTTCATCGCGGCATTCAGATAGGCGCCCGTCTCGCGGTTGTTCTCGATGAGGCCAAGCTCATCCAGCAGCTTGAGGTTGGCCACGCCAGCCGCCGCCCCGATGGGGTGGGCCGAATAGGTCCAGCCATGACCGATTGGGCCGTTCTCGTCCGTCCCCTGCTCCAGCACTTTCCACATGCGGTCCGACACGATGCTGCCCGAAAGGGGCGCATAGGCACTGGTCAGGCCCTTGGCGATGGTCATCAGATCGGGCTTCATGCCGTAGTGGTCCGACCCCATCATGCTCCCCGTGCGGCCAAAGCCGGTGACGACCTCGTCGGCGATCAGCAGGATATCGTGCTTGTCCAGAACGGTCTGGATCGCCTCCCAGTAGCCTGCGGGCGGCGGCACAAGTCCACCGGTGCCCAGAACAGGCTCACCGATGAAGCCGGCGATGGTGTCGGCGCCATGCTGGGCGATCAGCTCTTCCAGCTTGTCGACGCAATGCTGCACGAACTGCGCCTCGGTCTGGTTCTGATCCTCGCGG
Source organism: Roseovarius roseus (assembly GCF_043355935.2). Classification (NCBI taxonomy): domain Bacteria; kingdom Pseudomonadati; phylum Pseudomonadota; class Alphaproteobacteria; order Rhodobacterales; family Roseobacteraceae; genus Roseovarius; species Roseovarius roseus. The sequence continues at coordinate 284,827 of NZ_JBHFPE020000003.1, forward strand.
CGGAAGTAATAGGGCGCTTCGGTATGGATCACCTGCTCCAGCGGCAGATCGAACTTCTTGTGAAACAGCTCCAGCCCCGTCAGCGAGCCTGTCATAAGCCCCGAGCCGTGATAGCCGCGCCAGCGCGAGATGATCTTCTTCTTCTGCGGGCGACCGAGGATATTGTTGTAATACCACAGCAGCTTGATGTTGGTCTCGTTCGCGTCACTGCCCGAGAGGCCAAAATAGACCTTGGACATGTGATCCGGCGACCGGTCCAGCACCATCTTGGCCAAAGTGATGCTGGCCTCGGTGCCGTGGCCGACATAGGCATGGTAATAGGCCAGTTCATGCGCCTGTTTCGCAATCGCCTCGGCAATCTCGGTGCGGCCATAGCCGACGTTCACACAATAAAGGCCAGCAAAGGCATCAAGGTGCTTGTTCCCCTCGCGGTCCTCGATATGGCAGCCCTTAGCGCCGGTGATGATGCGGCTCTGCATCTCGCCGCGCGCGAATTGCGCCAGATGCGTCGAGGGGTGAAAGAAATTCTCGCGGTCCCATTCGGCCAGCTGATCGTTTCTGAGCATTCGGGGTCTCCTGATGAAATGAACGCGCGGACTCGCATCCGCGTCTTGCGGCGCAAAATGCCTGAAAGGATGCAGGTTGTGTAACCGAAATCCTCGGCTCCCACAGAAGATTCTTCTGCTGTTAACTCAGCAACGCTCCAAATGGCGGCACCGGACTATCCTTGACCGTCTTGGTGACGACATAGGTGAAATACCGCGCCAGCCCGATCCCGGCCTCCAGCATATCGTCCAGAAGCGCCTGATATCCTTCGATATCGCGGGCCACGATATGCAGCAGATAATCATACCCGCCGCCCAGCGCCCAGCAGCCCGTCACTTGTTCATATCCCGCCATCGCCGCCTCGAAGCGGCGGAAATCGGCGGCGGTGTGGCCTGTCAGTTCGGCCGTGACAAAGACCGAGACATGCGGGCCCAGCTTCTTGAGGGCGATGCGCGCATGGATTCCCTCGATCACGCCGGCCTCCTGCAGTTTGCGCACCCGCTCCCAACACGGACTGGCCGAGAGGCCGACAGCGGCGGCCAGATCGGCGTTGGTCATGCGGCCATTGCCCGCCAATGCGCGCAGGATGTCCAGATCGCGGGCGTCGAGGCGGATCATGAGGGGGCTCGCAGAGGAAAGGTCATGGGTCAGCTTTGGGCGCAGCAGACGGCGCCGTCAACGCACCCCTTGCGCAATCGCGCAAAAGCGCATGAGATGCGCGGCGCAAGCGATCACATGAAAGGCCCGGCACATGATCGAAAAGGACATCCCCTTCAGCACCGCGGAATATCAGCGGCGACTGACCAAGACACGCCATGCGATGGAGGCGGCGAATATCGACGTGATGTTCTGCACCGATCCATCCAACCAGAACTGGCTGACCGCCTATGACGGCTGGTCCTTCTACGTGCATCAGGGCGTTCTGGTCTTTCCCGATGCCGATCCCGCGTGGTGGGGCCGCAGCATGGATGCCAATGGCGGCGTGCGCACCGTCTGGATGGAGGACGCCCGCGTCTGGGGCTACGACGACAAGTACATCCAGTCGACCGAACGGCATCCGATGGAGGATCTGGCGCACCGCCTCAAGGATCTGGGCCTCGGCAGCGCCCGCATCGGCGTCGAGATGGACAACTACTATTTCTCTGCCAAGGCCTATGAGGTGCTGAAGGCCGAGCTGCCCGACGTCACCTTCGTCGACGCGACCGCGCTGGTGAACTGGCAGCGGGCGGTGAAGTCGGAGGAAGAGATCGCCGTCATGCGCAAGGCGGCGGGCATCACCGACAAGATCATTAATGGGCTGCGCGAGCGGGTCGAGCCGGGCATCCCCAAGAACGAGATCGTGGCCGAGATCCTGCGCGACGCCGTGCGCGGCATTCCCGGCGCATGGGGCGATTACCCGGCGATCATGCCGCTGTTGCCTTCGGGCAGCGAGGCGGGCGCGCCGCATCTGACATGGAATGGCCGCCCCTTCACCTCGGGCGAGGCGACCTTCTTTGAGGTCTCGGGCGTTTACCGCCGCTATCACGCGCCCTGCTGCCGCACGATGGTTCTGGGCAAGCCCACGGATGAGATGCGCCATGCCGAGGGCGCGCTGGTCGAAGGCCTGGGCGCTGGCATTGAGGCGGCGCGCGCAGGTGCTCGCGCCTGCGACATCGCCAATGCGCTCAACGGCGCGCTGGAAAAGGCCGGGATCGAGCGCGGCGCGCGCTGCGGTTATCCCATCGGTCTCAGCTATCCGCCCGACTGGGGCGAGCGCACGGTCAGCCTGCGGGCCAGCGATCAGACGGTGCTGGAGCCAGGGATGACCTTCCATTTCATGCCGGGTCTCTGGATGGACACATGGGGGATGGAAATCACCGAGACGATCCTCATCACCGAGGATGGCTCCGCAGAGCCGCTCTGCAATCAGCCGCGTGAGCTGTTCGTCAAGGATTAGGCTCTAACCCAGATAAATCTGACCCTTGGGATAGCGCACGCGCGGCACGCTGCGCGTCGCCAGAAAGAACCCGAGGGTCAGAGGGCCGACGCGCCCGAGGAACATGATCAGCATGATGGCGACACGGCCCATCGTGTCCAGCTCGCCCGTCGCGCCGCGGGACATGCCGACCGTACCGAAGGCCGATGTCACCTCGAACGCCATATCCAGAAAATCGCCGTCATGCGAAATCGACGTGACGAAAATGCCGGTCAGCACAAGGATCAGGCTGACCGTGGTCAGCGCCAGCACCTTCAGCACCTCCTGCGGCCCAAGGCTGCGCCCGAAAACATGCAGCTCTGTCTGGCGGCGAAAGAACGCGATCGTGGCGATGACCAGCACGATCAGCGTCGTCACCTTGATCCCTCCCGCCGTCGAGGTGCTGCCGCCGCCGATCAGCATCAGGGCCATTGTCATCAAGGTGGTGCTGTCATGCATCGCCGCCGTATCGACCGAGTTGAACCCCGCGGTGCGCGTCGTCACCGCCTGAAACCAGCTGGCCCAGACGCGCGAGGCGGTATCCGGCAGGCCGCCCAGCGTGCCGGGATTGGTCCATTCCAGCGCCGCGAACATCGGCCAGGAAAACCCGATCAGCGCCAGCGTGCCGACAATCATCAGCTTGCTGTGCAGCGTCAGACGGCGCCACTTGCGCACCTCGTAAAGATCGGCCAGCACGATGAAGCCCAGCCCTCCCAGAATGAAGAGCGCGGGGATGACGATGTTGATCACCGGATTACCGACCCAGCCCATCAGGCTGTCGGGATAGAGCGCGAACCCCGCATTGTTGAAGGCTGAAACCGAATGGAACAGGGCGTGGCCGATCCCCTTGGCCCAGCCGAATTCAGGCACGAACACAAGGCCGAGCAGCGCCGCGCCAATCAACTCGCACAGCAGCGAGACGATGATGATCACGCGGGCGATATCGGTCAGGTTATGGAGCGCCTTCTGATTGACCTCCTCGCGCAGGATCACGCGGTACGGCAGGCCAATGGGAATACCCAGAAGGCTGAGCAGCATGACCGCGAACACCATCAGGCCAAGACCGCCCAGCTGGATCAGAAGCGCAATCACCACATGCCCGAAGGGGGTAAAGGCGCTGCCCGTATCGACCACGATCAGACCCGTGACCGTCACCGCCGAGGTCGAGGTGAAAAGCGCATCCCATGCGGAGACGGCGCCGTAGTTGGCAATGGGCAGCCACAGGATGACCGCCCCCAGAACGATGAAGACCAGATAGATCAGCGCCAGCGTCGCCGGCGGCGCCAGCCGCCAGCCGGACCCCGATATGGCGCGCATGGGGTGGCGTGGCATCAGAGGCTGGCCGCGAACGCGCGCAGGTTCGACCGCTGCCCCAAAAGCAGTAGAAGATCGTCTTTCTGCAACGTGCAGTCATCGCCATCACAGCCCAGCCATTCCGTGCCGCGCATCGCGCCGACGCATCGCAGGCTGTATTCACTGGCATATGGGATGTCGGTCAGCCGCTTGCCCTCAAGCGATTCGGGAATGCGGAAATTCACCACGTTGAACCCGTTGCCGAGGCTGACATAGTCCCGCACCATCGGGTTGTGCAGCACTTGCGCGATATGCTGGCCCACCTCCACCTCGGGATGGATGATGCGATCGACTTTCATCTTGCTGAGGATGCGGTGATGCGTCTTGCTCATCGCCTTTGCCCAGACCGTCTCGACGCCGATGGTCTTTAGGTTGATGGCGGCAAGGATGCTGGATTCCAGATCATCCCCGATGGCGACCACAGCGACATCGCAATCGCCCACGCCCGCCTCGCGCAGGGCGGATTCGTCGCGGGCATCCACGATCAGCGCCTGACTCAGAACCTCGGCCTGTCCATTCACCGCGCGTTCGTCATGATCCAGGCCGATCACATAATTGCCAAACCGCATCAATTCGCTCGCGACCGTGGCGCCGAAATTGCCAAGGCCGACCACTGCGAAGGCTGCCTGCCGGTCCGTCTTCTTGCGTCTGTTCATGCCGTTCCCGCCCCTGAGCAACAGAATAAAACGTAGCTGGCAATGCCTGCGCTCCGCAACCGTGCCGTGCCCTCGACCAAAAACGGGCGCGGCCCATCGGCCACGCCCACTTTATTTCAGTCTCTGAACAGGCTCATGCGGCCTTCATCTTGCCTTCGGCCTTCAGCTGCTTGTGCGCGAGGTCCAGCGCGATCCACGCCCGCTCGACCAGCGTGTCGATCTCGGCGTCAGTGATGACCAAGGGAGGCGAGATGATCATGCGGTCGCCCACATGCCGCATCACCAGACCGTTCTGGAAGCAATGCTCGCGCGTGATCAGGCCCGCATCGCCCTCGTTCCCGGCGAATTTGGCGCGGCGCTCGGCATCGGGGGTCAGCACGATGGAGCCCATCATGCCGATGCTGGACGCCTCGCCCACCAGCGGATGATCGGCCAGAGTGCCCCATTTCTTGGCCAGATAGTCGGCGGAATGGTCGGCCACGCGGTCGACGATGCCTTCCTCTTCGAGAATGCGCAGGTTTTCCAGCGCGACGGCGCAGGTCATCGGATGGCCCGAATAAGTGTAGCCATGCGCGAATTCGCAGTTGTTGATGACCTCGGCCACCTCGTCGCAGACGATCGAGCCGCCGATGGGCGCATAGCCGCTGCTGAGGCCCTTGGCGACGGTCATGATATGCGGGCGGATGCCCAGCGTCTCGCTGCCGAACCACGCGCCGGTGCGACCAAAGCCACAAATTACCTCGTCGGCAATCAGCAGGATCTCGTGCTCGTCGCAGATGCGCTGGATTTCGGGCCAGTAGGTGCTGGGCGGGATGATGACACCGCCGGCGCCCTGGATCGGCTCGGCGATGAAGGCCGCGACGCGGTCCTCGCCCAGTTCCTCGATCTTTTTCTCCAGCTGGCGCGCGCGCTCCAGCCCGAACTCCTCGGGGGACATGTCGCCGCCCTCGGCCCACCAATGCGGCTGGTCGATATGGCAGATGTCGGGGATCGGCAGACCGCCTTGCTCGTGCATGAAGGACATGCCGCCCAGACTGCCGCTGCCCATGCTTGATCCGTGATAGGCGTTCTTGCGGCTGATGATGACCTTCTTCTCGGGCTTGCCCTTTTGCGCCCAGTAGGTGCGCACCATGCGGATATTCGTGTCATTCGCCTCGGAACCCGAGCCAGCGTAGAACACGTGATTCAGATCGCCCGGCGCCAGCTGGGCCAGCTTGTTTGCCAGCGCAATGGCCGGGACATGCGATGTCTGGAAGAACGTGTTGTAGTAAGGCAGCTCGCGCATCTGGCGGGCGGCGGCGTCGGCCATCTCGTCCCGGCCATAGCCGATGTTCACGCACCAAAGGCCCGCCATCGCGTCCAGATAATCATTGCCATCCGTATCGGTCAGCGTCACGCCATTGGCCCGTGCGATAATGCGTGCGCCCTTTTCCTTCAGCTCGCCCGCATGGGTGAAAGGATGCATGTGATGAGCGGCGTCCAGCGCCTGAAGTTCCGACGTGGGCGGGTGGTTGGCGATCATGTTCATGTGCTGGCCTTTCACAGTTTGAAAAGGGGTGGAGACGGGCGCTTGGCGCTATGACGTCCAAAATATGATCAAATTATCCTTTGTCAATCGAATCACTTAACACCTGCGCCTTCCCGCCGGGCGGCCTCGTCCAGCGATGCGCGCAGCTGATCCATGCCCTGACGCACATCCGCCTCGATCGCGCGCGCGGCCGCCTGCGCGTCATTCGCGGTCATCGCGGTCAGCAGATCCTTGTGATTGTCGGGCAGGTTCTGTGTGCCCAACCGCCCGCACAGCACCCGCATGGCCGGCCCGAAACGCAGCCACAGCCCCTCGGCCAGATCGGCCAGGATGGGCGAGTCGGCCAGATTGTAGAGATAGAGATGGAACTGGTGATTGAGATGCAGATAGGCCCGCAGATCCCCCTGACGGATCGCGCCATCCAGCGCTCCGTCGATATTGGCCATCGCGGCTATGTCGGACGCATCCGCACGCGCCACCGCACGGCGCGTCAGATAAGGGTCCAGCCACTCGCGCGCGACGATGATCTCGCTGATATCATTCGCGCTCAGTTGCGGCACGCTGACCCGGCGATTGCCCTGAAATTCCAGCGCGCCTTGTGAAATCAGGCGGCGAATTGCCTCGCGCACGGGGGTCATCCCGGCATTGAGCCGCGTCGTCAGACCCTGAATCGTAACCGCCTGACCCGGCGTCAGGTCACCGTAAAGAACCATCTCGCGCAGGCGCAGATAGACCTGCGCATGAGCCGGCAAGCCCGCGTCATCGCTGCTGAATTTCTGGGCAAAGTGGTGCATCGCGCGCCAAGCTCCGATCGATTGCAATGTCCGAGGTTGCGAGTTTAGCGGCCCCGTGGAAACATTACCATATTGCCATAAGCGGAAAAACTTGATCAAATTCGCGGCAGCGGTGGCATGATCACCGAACCAACGGGAGAAGAACATGAAGAAGACCATTCTGACCACGACAGCCGCAATTGCGCTGACGGCCACGACCGCGATGGCCCAGGAGGTGCGCGTCTACAACTGGTCCGACTATATTGACGAGGCTTTGCTGGACAAGTTCGAGCAGGAGACCGGCCTCGACCTGATCTATGACGTCTTCGACAGCAACGAGGTTCTGGAAACCAAGATGCTGGCAGGCGGATCGGGCTATGACGTCGTCGTGCCGTCGGGCACCTTCCTGCAGCGCCAGATCAGCGCCGGCGCATTCCAGAAGCTGGACCCGTCCAAGCTGCCCAATCTGGACAACATGTGGGACGTGATCGACGAGCGGACCGAGCAATATGACCCGAACAACGAATATTCGATCAACTACATGTGGGGCACGACCGGCCTTGGCGTGAATGTCGGCGAAGTGACCGAAATCCTGGGCGAAGATGCCCCGATCGGATCGCTGGACCTGATCTTCAAGCCCGAGAACATGGAAAAGCTGGCCGAGTGCGGCGTGCACTTCCTGGACGCCCCGACCGAGCTGATTCCCGCGGCCCTGCAATATATCGGCGAAGATCCCGACAGCCACGATCCCGAAGTCATCGCCAAGGTCGAGCCTCTGCTGCTGGCCGTGCGGCCCTATATCCAGAAATTCCACAGCTCGGAATATATCAACGCGCTGGCCAACGGCGACATCTGCGTCGCCTTCGGCTGGTCCGGCGATATCCTGCAGGCCCGTGACCGCGCGGCCGAAGCGGATAACGGCGTGGAAATCGCCTATAACGCGCCCAGCGAAGGCGCGCTGATGTGGTTCGACCAGATGGCCATTCCGGTGGATGCGCCCAATCCCGATGGCGCGCACACGTTCCTGAATTTCATCATGGACGCCGAGAACATGGCCGCCGCATCGAACTACGTCTATTACGCCAACGGCAACAAGGCGAGCCAGGAGTATCTGGTCGAAGACGTAGTCGGCGATCCGGCCATCTACCCGGATGAGGCGACGCTGGAAAATCTCTACACGACGACGCCCTACCCGGCAAAGGTGCAGCGTGACGTCACGCGCCTCTGGACCCGGATCAAGTCGGGCACCTGATCGCCTAGAGCAGCCCGCGCAGCACCTGTTGCGCGGGCTTTTTCAACACCCCGACCGGGAGCCACGATGAGCCAGACCGTTTTCGAGCCGTGGAACGATCCACAGGCCAAACCGCTGATTCAGTTCAAGAACGTCACCAAGCGTTTCGGTGAATTCACCGCCATCGACAATCAGACATTCGACATCTACGAGCGCGAATTCTTTGCGCTGCTGGGTCCCTCGGGCTGTGGCAAGACCACGCTGATGCGGATGCTCGCCGGGTTCGAGAAGGTGACCGAGGGCAAGATCCTGCTGGACGGTGTCGATCTGGCCCCGATCCCGCCGAACAAACGCGCGGTGAACATGATGTTCCAATCCTACGCGCTGTTCCCCCACCTGTCCGTCTGGGACAATATCGCCTTCGGCCTCAAGCGCGACAAGAAGCCCAAGGACGAGATCGCCGAGCGCGTCGCCCAGATGCTGAAGCTGACCCGGCTGGAAAAATTTGCCAAGCGCAAGCCGCACCAGATTTCAGGCGGCCAGCGTCAGCGCGTCGCCCTCGCCCGCAGCCTCGCCAAGGCGCCGAAACTGCTTCTGCTGGACGAGCCTTTGGGCGCGCTGGATGCCAAGCTGCGGCAGGACACCCAGTTCGAGCTGGTGGATATTCAGGAAAAGACCGGCACGACATTTGTCATCGTGACCCACGACCAGGAAGAGGCGATGACCGTCGCCAGCCGCGTCGCCGTCATGGACGACGGCAAGATCATGCAGGCCGACACGCCCGCCAAAATCTACGAGGCGCCCAACTCGGTCTATGTGGCCGATTTCATCGGGGACGTGACCATCATCGAGGGCCGCGCCACGAAGAATGGCAATGGCTATGACATTGCCTTCGCCGAGGGCCATCCGACGCTGCACGCCGAATCGGACAAGCAGTTTCAGAACGGGCAGACCTGCCATCTGGCCATCCGCCCCGAAAAGGTAGCCATCACCGCCGAAAAGCCTGACACGCGCAATGCCCTCAAGGGCGAGATCATGGATATTGCCTATCTGGGCAACCTGTCGACCTATCATGTCAGGCTGGAGAACGGCCAGATCGTCAAGGCGCAGACGGCCAACACCCGCCGCCTGTCGCGCCGCAGCTTCACCTGGGAGGATACCGTGTGGCTCAGCTGGACCGACACTGCCGGTGTCCTGTTGGAGGGCTGAGCGATGCGCCGCACCCTTCTGATCATCATCCCCTATCTATGGCTCGTCGCGCTCTTTCTCGTGCCGTTCCTGATCGTGCTGAAAATCAGCCTCAGCGACATTGCGCTGGCCATTCCGCCCTATACCCCGACACTGGATTTCAGCGAGGGATGGGCCGGGATCAGGGACTTCTTCGCGGGGCTGGATTTCGAGAATTTCGAATTCCTGACCACTGACGATCTCTACTGGAAGGCCTACCTGTCCTCGCTTCAGATCGCCTTCATCGCCACCCTTCTGACGCTGCTCGTCGCCTATCCCATCGCCTATGGCATGGCCAGCGCGCCCGATCACTGGCGCCCGACGCTGATGATGTTGGTGATCCTGCCATTCTGGACCAGCTTCCTCATCCGGGTCTATTCCTGGGTCGGCATCCTGTCGACCGAGGGGTATCTGAACCAGCTTCTGCTCAGCCTCGGCATAATCTCTACGCCGTTGACGATCCTCAACACCAATATCGCGGTCTATATCGGCATCGTCTACACCTACCTGCCCTTCATGATCCTGCCCATCTACGCCGCGCTCGAGCGAATGGATGGCTCGCTGCTGGAAGCCGCCGAGGATCTGGGGTGCAGCCGCATCACAGCCTTCTGGCTGGTCACCTTTCCGCTGTCCAAGAACGGCATCATCGCGGGCTGCTTCCTTGTTTTCATCCCGACGATCGGTGAGTTCGTGATCCCGTCCCTGCTGGGCGGCTCTAAAACCCTGATGATCGGCAAGGTCCTGTGGGAAGAGTTTTTCAACAACCGCGATTGGCCGGTGGCGAGCGCGGTGGCGGTGATCCTGCTGATCATCCTGATCATCCCGATCATCCTCTTCCAGCGGAACGAGCAAAAGCAGCGGGAGGCCGAAGGATGAGACGCGTTACATGGTTCAACGCCACGTCCCTGAGCCTCGGCTTTGCCTTCCTATATCTGCCGATGCTGATCCTGATCATCTACAGCTTCAATGAAAGCAAGCTGGTCACGGTCTGGAGCGGCTTTTCGACCCAGTGGTATGGCGAGCTGATGCGCAACGAGGCGTTTCTGGACGCGGCATGGGTCACGATCAAGGTCGCGGTCATATCGTCGTCGATCGCCACGGTGCTGGGCACCATGGCCGCCATCGTCTTGGTTAGGGCAGGCCGGTTTTCGGGGCGCACGCTCTTTTCCGGCATGATCTACGCGCCCCTCGTCATGCCCGAGGTCATCACCGGCCTGTCGCTCCTGCTACTCTTCATCGGGCTGAATATCGACCGGGGCGTAATGACCATCGTGCTGGCGCATACGACCTTCTCGATGTGCTACGTGTCGGTCGTCGTCTCGTCCCGCCTCGTCAGTTTCGATCAATCGCTGGAGGAGGCGGCGCTGGACCTCGGCTGCTCGCAAATGCAGGCGTTCTTCCTCGTCACCCTGCCCATCATCGCGCCCGCGGTCATCTCGGGCTGGCTTTTGGCCTTTACGCTCAGCCTAGATGATCTGGTCATCGCCAGCTTTACCGCCGGCCCCTCGTCCACGACCCTGCCGATCAAGATCTGGTCGTCGATCCGCCTCGGCCTCAGCCCCGAGATCAACGCGCTCTCGACCCTGATGATCGCCGTTGTCGCGGTGGGCGTCATCACCGCCTCGCTGGTCAGCAAGCGCAGCAGCCTGAAACGCCAGGCGGACGAGCGCGCGGCGGGCACATGAGGCGCATCTATCCCGCCCACGCCTATGGCGAGGCACCCCGCGCCGCGTGCTATTGGCCCGTCACCACCGAGGGCGAGGCGAACCCGCCCGCGCGCGGCACGCTAACGGCGGATGTCGCCATCATCGGCGCCGGTTTCACCGGGCTCTCGGCGGCGCTGCATCTGGCCGAGGCCGGCGCGGACGTGATCGTGCTGGAGGCGCAGGATGTCGGCTGGGGCGCATCGGGGCGCAACGGCGGCTTTTGCTGCCTCGGCGGCTCGGCGGCCAGCGACAAGGCACTGACGCGCCAATTCGGCGAAGAGGCCCGCCGCGAATTCCGCATGACCGAGCGCCACGCGGTCGAACTGGCAGCAAACCTGATGGATCGCCACGGTATGCAGGTTGATCGCCACTCGCAGGGCGAGACGGTGATGGCCCATACCCCCGCCGCCTATGACAGCTTCGAAGCCCGCGCCGAGGAAGTTGAGTGGGATTACGGCGTCACGCCCACCATCATCCCGCCACATGAACAGGCACAAAACGGCATGTCAGGGCCGTTTCACGGGGCCATGACCACGCCCATCGGCTTTGCCCTCAACCCGATGAAATACATCCAGGGGCTGGCCAGCGCCGCCCGCGCCGCCGGGGTACGCATCCGTGCCCACAGCCCCGTTCGCCAGATCGAGCAAGGGGCCAGTTTCAGCCTGCAGACGCCCGAGGCCCGTATCCAGTCGCGCCGCCTGATCGTCGCGACCAACGGCTACAGCTCGGACGATCTGCCGGACTGGATGAAAGGCCGCTATCTGCCGACGCAGTCCAACGTGCTGGTCACCCGCCCAATGACCGAGGACGAGCTGACTGCCCAAGGCTGGACCACGCGGCAGGCCTGCTACGATGACAGGTTTTTTCTGCATTATTTCCGCCTGATGCCGAACAACCGGATGCTGTTCGGCATGCGCGGCGGCCTTTTCAGCGCCCCTTGGGCCGACAAGCGGATGCACGGCAATATCCGCCAGCATTTCGAGACGATGTTCCCCGCATGGACCCATGTCGAAACACCTCATAGCTGGCACGGCCTGCTCAGCATCGCCCGCGACCTCACGCCTTATGTCGGCCCCATCGACACCATGCCGGGAGCCTTCACCGCGATGTCCTATCACGGCAATGGCGTGGCCATGGCCACCTATGCCGGCGCGCTGCTGGCGGATCTGGCACAGGATCGCGCGCCACAGAACCCCTATCCCGAGATCATGAAAAGCCCGCCCAAACGCTGGCCCTTGGGCCGGTTCAGACGGGCTTGGTTCTGGCCGGTTTACGGCGCGATGTGGGCGACCGGAGCCTGAAGCTTTAGCTCATCACCATGATCGCCTTGGCATTGGTGAACTCCTTCATGCCAAAACCGCCATGCTCGCGCCCATATCCGGCGTCCTTTACGCCGCCGAAGGGCATATTGGGCGTCGCCATGCCGAACCCGTTGATAAAGACCATGCCGGTGTCGAATTCCTCGGCTGCCAGCTTGATTGCCGCTTCGGTGTTCTGGGACAGGATGCCGCCGCCAAGGCCGTAGCGGCTGTCATTGGCGATGCGCATGGCGTCCTTGTCATCCCTGGCGCGGATCAAGGACGCGACCGGGCCAAAAAGCTCGTCATCATAGGCGGGTTGGCCCGGCTTGACGTCGGCCAGAACGGTGGCGGGGTAGAAATAGCCTTTGCCCTCAGGCTTTTGCCCTCCGCAAAGAACGGTCGCACCATTCGCAACGCTTTTCTCCACCTGCTCATGCAGATCGTCGCGCAGATCCTCGCGCGCCATCGGGCCGATATCGCTGGCGTCATCCGTCGGGTCTCCCGACTTCAGCGCCTTCATCCGATCGACAAAGGCATCGCGGAATGCCTCATACCGGGAGTCCACGACGACGAACCGCTTGGCCGCCACGCAAGTCTCGCCGTTATTGTAGATACGGCCAGTGACGCATGTCTCGACGGCCGTTTGCAGATCGGCATCGGACAACACGAGATAGGCATCGTTCGAACCAAGCTCGAGCACGGATTTCTTGAGCGCCTTGCCCGCCTTCTCGCCCACATGGCTGCCGGCGCCGGGGCTGCCCGTCAGGGTCACGCCGCATACCTTTTCATGCGCGATGACCTCATCCGACTGATCGTGGCTGATGACGAGCGCGGTAAAAAGGTTCTCCGGCAGGCCCGCATCACGATAAATTTCCTCTAGCATCAGGCCGGATCCGGTCACATTCGCCGCATGCTTTAGCAGCACACCATTGCCGGCCATCAGGTTGGCAATCGAATAACGGACAACCTGGTACGCCGGGAAATTCCAAGGCTGGATGCCATAGATCACACCCAAGGGTGAATGAACCACCTTGCCACGCTTGCCATTGGCAATCTCGCGGTCCTCATCGGCCAGCTCCTTGGGCCCGTTCTCGGCGGTATAGTCACAGATGGCAGCGCAAAGATCCACTTCCTGCCGCGAATGCTCCAGAAGCTTGCCCATCTCTTGGGTCATCAGCTTGGCCAGCTCTTCCTTGCGGTCGCGCAGGCCTTGGCCAACGGCCTTGAGGACCTCGCCGCGCTCGGCATGGCTCTTCTTGCGCCAGCCAAGGAATGCCTCGTGGCATGCCTCGATTTTGGCGGTCATCGCGTCATTGCTGATATGGCTGTAGGACTGGATCGGGTCGCCAGTCGTCGGGTTTATGGTTTGAAACGTGTTGGTCATGTCGGCCTCGCATTGATGTGCATTTGCACCCAAAACGCACCGCTGCCCGCCGATGTTCCATCACCCTTGCGGCGTGCGCAGCGCGCGGGCGCGTCCCCGCTTGAGACCCAGGTGATGCTCGCGGAGGATGATGGCGATGCCCGCGGCCGCGATCACCGCGGCACCTATCAGCATCGGACCAGTCGGCACCTCGTCAAAGATGACATAACCGATAATCAGCGCGAACAGCATCGAGGCATAGTCGAAGGGCGCCACGACGCTGGCATCGGCATAGCGGTAGGAGAGCGTCAGGAAAATCTGTGCCGCGCCGCCGATCAGACCCGCCAATACCAGCTGCCCGGCCAGCCAGCCTGAGGGCATCACCCAGCCGAACGGCAGGGTCAGTGCCGAAAGGGCCGTGGCGGTGACCGAGAAATAAAAGGCAATGGCCGCAGGATGTTCAGTCTGCACCAGCTTGCGAATGGTGATCTGCGCAATCGCGGCGAAGGTCGCTCCGACCAGAACGACAATCGCACCGATCACTTCGCGCGCGGCCACGGGTGCACCGCCAAAGACACTCAGCTTGGGCGCAAGGATGATCAGCACGCCGATCAAGCCCATGCACACCGCGCTGATGCGAAAGACGCCGACCTTCTCGCCCAGAAACAGAGCCGCAAAGATCACGATCAGAAGGGACGAGGTATAGCTCAGCGCCGTGACCTCGGGCAGCGGCAGAAGGGCCAGCCCGGCAAACATCATCGCCATGGCCATTGTCCCGGCCACGCCCCGCCGCACATGCCCCCAGACAGAGGTCACCCGCAGTCCGGTTGACAACTGTCCCAGCATCAGCAGCCAGATCGCCGTCACCGGCATCGCAAAGAATGAGCGAAAGAATACCGCCTCCCCGGGAGGCACAGTTTCGGACGCGGCCTTGATCAGCGCGGACATGATGATGAAGAGAACGACCGCGCATAGCTTCAGCGTGATCGCCTTGACCGGCTGCATGGGCATGGCTCCTTTGACGGGCCATGAATGCGCCCGGCCCAAGGCGAGGTCAAGGGCCGGGCGCGGCATATAGTCCGCGCCTTTAGCTGCGGGGCAAAACCCAGTCCGCGCGCGGGAAGTGGCACGTATAGCCGTGCGGGACGCGCTGCAGGTAATCCTGATGCTCGGGCTCGGCCTCCCAGAAATCCCCGACAGGCTCGACTTCGGTCACGACCTTGCCGGGCCATTTGCCACTGGCCTCGACATCCTTGATCGTGCGCTCGGCTTCCTGCTTCTGCGCCTCATCGACGTAGTAGATTGCCGAGCGGTAACTGATGCCGATGTCGTTGCCTTGGCGGTTCAGCGTCGTCGGGTCATGGATCTGGAAGAACAGCTCCAGGATCTCGCGGTAGCTGATCTTGGCAGGGTCGAAGATGATCTCGATACCCTCGGCATGGGTGCCATGGTCGCGATAGGTGGCGTTGGGCACATCACCGCCCGTATACCCCACCCGCGTCGACACCACGCCATCGCGCTTGCGGATCAACTCCTCCATGCCCCAGAAACATCCACCGGCCAGAACTGCGCGCTCTTCGCTCATCGCGTATCCTCCACTTGATCCACATACTCGCCATAGCCTTCTGCCTCCATCTCGTCCTTGGGGACAAAGCGCAGCGAGGCCGAATTGATGCAATAGCGCAGCCCGCCCCGGTCCTGCGGCCCATCGGGAAAGACATGCCCAAGGTGACTGTCGCCATGGGCGCTGCGCACCTCGACCCGGCGCATGCCAAGGCTGTCATCCTGCAATTCGGCCACATGCGCAGGCTCGATCGGCTTGGTAAAGCTGGGCCAGCCGCAGCCGCTTTCAAACTTGTCGGATGAGGCAAAGAGCGGCTCGCCCGAGACGATGTCGACATAAATTCCGGGGGCCTTGTTGCCCAGATGCTTGCCCGTGCCGGGCCGCTCGGTGCCGCTTTGCTGCGTCACATGATATTCTTCCGGTGTCAGGCGCGCGATGGCGTCCGGATCCTTGGTATAGCGGGTCATGAAATGCTCCCTCTCATTAAGCCTCTTGGCTTCATAAATGGCTGGCGCGCGCGAATTTCCAACCGATGTTTCACATGCCTCACCCCGGATTGATGAGACGCCCGTGCTTTTTCTTGGGCCAAATACCCAATTTCCGCAGGTGAATGATATCGCGGTCCTCCGCCAATGGGAGCACTCATTGCTGCAACAGGTCGTCGATATCCTTTTCGGCGGCAGCGCGCGCCAGCCCCGAGAAATCCCCGTTCAGCATGTTTCGCGCGGTCGAGACAGCGGCGCCATAGGCAACACGGGCCAAAGCGCCGCCTACCGTGATGCGGCCGGCGCCCATGGCCGCGAACTCGCCCTGCGTGACGTGCGCGAACCCGCCGGATGCCAGCACATTCACCGGCACCGATACAGCATCGATGATCCGTCGCAGTGACGCACTATCCGGCGGTGCAGGCACGTAAACGCTATCCGCGCCCGCCGCTTCAAAGGCGCGGATCCGGCGGATCGCCTCATCGCAATCGTAGCTTTTCAGCATGACACCATCGGCGCGCGCGACCAGCACAAAGTCGCGAGGCAATGCCCGCGCGGCGCTGGCTGCGGCGCGGATCCGTTCGACCGCTAGGTCGAAATCATAGGGCGTGAAATCAGGCAGCGCCGTATCCTCGATCGAGCAGCCGGCCAGCCCGGCCTCCTGCGCGAGGCGGATGGTCTCGGCTACCGTCTCGGGCGCCTCGCCGAACCCGTTCTCGAAATCGCCCGAAACCGGCACTGATACGGCGGAAACGATGTCCTGCGCATGGGCCAGCGCCTCGTCCCGGCTGAGCGTGCCGCCATCGACACGCCCCATGCTGAACGCATGCCCTGCCGAGGTCGTGGCAATCGCGCGCGCACCGAGTGACTGCATCATCCGCGCCGATCCGCGATCCCACGCGTTGACGATCAAAACGGGATCGCCCCTGCGGTGAAGCGCGCGGAATGTGCTGCCGATATCGCTCATGACGTGCTCCAATCCATGACGACCTTGCCGGAGTTACCGGAAATCATCGCGGCGAACCCCGCTTCGAAATCGTCGATCCCGATGCGATGCGTGATCAAACCCGAGACGTCGAGGCCGGACTGCACCAGCGCAATCATCTTGTACCAGGTCTCGAACATCTCGCGGCCATAGATGCCTTTGACGTGCAGCATCTTGAAGATGATCTTGTTCCAGTCCACCGCGAACTCCGTCGGCGCAATACCCAGAAGGGCAATCTTGCCGCCATTGTTCATGCGGCTGATCATCTGCTGCATCGCCGCCGCCGCGCCCGACATCTCGAGGCCGACGTCAAAGCCCTCGGTCATGCCGATGCGGTCCATCACGTCGCTCAGCTGCTCTTTCGACACATCGACGACATGCTGAACACCCATCTCGCGGGCCAGATCGAGGCGATAGGGATTGATGTCGGTGATCACCACCTTTCGCGCGCCCACCTTCTGCGCCACCAAAGCGCCCATGATGCCGATGGGCCCGGCGCCGGTCACCAGCACATCCTCACCCACCAGATCGAAACTGAGCGCGGTGTGCACGGCATTGCCGAAGGGATCGAAAATCGCCGCGATCTCGTCGCTGACATCCTCGGGGATGGGCACCACGTTCATCTCGGGGATGCAGACATATTCGGCAAAACTGCCCGGCCGATTGACGCCCACGCCCTTGGTGTTGCGGCACAGCTGCCCGCGCCCGGCGCGGCAATTGCGGCAGGTGCCGCAGACGATATGCCCCTCGCCGCTGACCCGCTGCCCGATCTTGTAGCGTGTCGCCGCCGCGCCGGTATCGGCGATTTCGCCCACGAATTCATGGCCCACGACCATCGGCACGGGCACCGTCTTGGCGCTGAATTCGTCCCATTTCCAGATATGCACGTCAGTGCCGCAAATCGCGGACTTCCTGACCTTGATCAGCACATCCGTCGGGCCCGGTTCGGGCACCGGGACATACTCCATCCAAAGGCCCGGCTCGGGCCGCGCCTTGACCAACGCCTTCATGCGGTTTTCCATTCAGATCACTCCCAATTCGCGGCCAACCTTGGCAAAGGCGTCGATCGCTTCGTCCAGCATTTCGCGCGTCAACGCCGCGCTCATCTGCGTGCGGATCCGGTCCTGCTCCTTCGGCACCACCGGAAAGCTGAAAGCGGTGACATAGACCCCATGCTCGCCCAGCTTGGCCGCCATCTGCTGCGCCAGCTTGGGATCGCGCAACATCACCGGGATGATCGCATGCTCACCGGGCAGCAGCTCAAACCCCATATCGGTCATGCAGGTACGGAAATGCGCGGCATTGTCCCAAAGCTGCGCACGCAGATCATCGCCGTCCTCGATCAGGTCAAACATTTTCAGCGAGGCCGCAGCAATGACCGGCGCCAGCGTGTTGGAGAAAAGATAGGGCCGCGAGCGTTGACGCAGCCAGTCGACCACCTTGGCCGAGGCGGCGGTATAGCCCCCCGACGCGCCGCCCAGCGCCTTGCCCAGCGTGCCGGTCAGGATGTCGACCCGGCCCATCACGCCGCAATGCTCAATGCTGCCGCGTCCGGTGGCACCGACAAAGCCGGTCGCATGGCAATCATCGACCATGACCAGCGCGTCGTATTTCTCGGCCAGATCACAGATTTGATCCAGCTTGGCGTAATAGCCATCCATCGAGAAAACGCCGTCCGTCGCAATCAGACGGTGCCGCGCGCCTTGCGCCTCTTTCAGGCAGCGCTCCAGATCGTCCATGTCGGAATTGGCGTAACGGTAGCGCTGCGCCTTGCACAGGCGCACGCCGTCGATGATGCTGGCATGGTTCAGCGCATCGCTGATGATCGCATCTTCTGGGCCAAGGATCGTCTCGAAAAGCCCTGCATTAGCGTCGAAACAGCTGGGATAAAGGATGCTGTCCTCCGTTCCCAGAAACGCGGCGATACGCGCTTCCAGCGCCTTGTGCTCTTCCTGCGTCCCGCAGATGAACCGCACGGACGCCATGCCAAAGCCGTAGCGATCCAGCGCTTCATGCGCCGCCGCGATGATCTGAGGGTTGTCGGCAAGGCCCAGGTAGTTGTTGGCGCAGAGGTTGATCACCTCGGCCCCGCTGGCCAGCGACACACGGCCCGATTGGGGCGAGGTGATGACGCGCTCGACCTTGTAGAGCCCTTCGTCCTTGAGGCCCTCGAGTCTGCTTCCAATATCTGCGTCAAAATCCTTGGCGGCGCTCATCTGATGCTCCTTTCACTGACTCGGATTGATCGCAGGCTAACGCATCTGCGGCCCGCGCAACATGGGGTGCGCTCAGACGGCAATGCGCGGGCGGCCGGATGCCTCGACCGTGATCTCACCCTCAAGAAACACCTGCCGCGCCTCGGCTTGGGCGGTGCGCAGATCGCGCGTGGCGGTGAGGCGGATATCCTCCGCCCCTGCCGCGACGGCATCGGCGCGGGCGGCCTCCTCCAGCGCGGCCTGCAGCGCATCCAGCGCGGTGTCCGCAGCCCGGTAATCCTCGAGTCCGGTCTCCAGATGCACCCGAAAGAGCCCTTCGGACGGTGAGGTAACCGTGCCGCTGCGCCGGATCGTGACCCGGCCAACGATCGCGCCGATGGCATTGGCCACGCCAGCATGCTGCGGCAGGATCATCTCGCAGCCCAGCCGCGCGCCGACCGCCGGATAATAGGTGGCAGCCGACGCACCAAGCCCCACGACAGGCACATTCAGGCCCGTATTCAGCCGGATCAGACCCTGATGTTGGTCCATACCACGCTGCATCAGTACATGCCGGGCAAGCTGATCTGGCGGCAGCCCAAAGGAATCGGCCTCTTCGGCAAACCCGGTCTCGAGGATCACCAAAACGGTTTGAAGCGTCAACTGATCGACGATCATCTGCGCCATATCCTCGGCGCTGGCCGCGACGAGGTTGCCTGACCCGGTCCGCTTGCGCGCCATGAGCGTCAGCGCCTTCTGCGCCGCTTCCGTATCCCAGGCCGTGGCCTGGCCCAGAACATGGCTCGCATCCGAAGGTGTGACGCCTGACACCTGGATCAACCCGCGCGCGACCAGACGGCGCAGGGCCTGACTTTCAATCCGCGTGCGCAGAACAGCGCCCACAGGCTGCACGCCGCCCTCGACGATGCGCGCAAGCAGGGCGTCATCCCGCTCTGCCAACCCACCTGCCTCGATGCCCGGAACCGCGCGCACGAAGGCGGCGTCATGCTCGCCCGGCACGGTGGCGCGTAGTTGGGCATCCAGCGTGCGGTGCACGATCTCGGGCGCCTCATGCGCGATAAGACTGACAGGAAGCACCCGGCGCGGACCCAGCAGGATGCCTCCGGTCAGGCCGTCACCCTGCACATGCACTTCGCTATCGCCGCCAAGACCGGTCGTGCGCATTCCCACAGCCTCGACCATCGTGCGCCACGGCCCCACCTGCGCGCCGGCCGGATCGATCATCGGCTTGCCGCCGCGCAGCACGGCGACATCCGTGGTGGTCCCTCCGATATCCGACACCAGCGCGGTATCGACACCCGTCAGCCAGCGTGCGCCGACGATGGAGGCGGCCGGGCCGCTCAGAATCGTCTCTATCGGGCGCTCTCGTGCCTGATTTGCGCTGATCAGGGCGCCATCGCCGCGCACCACCATCAACGGCGCGTCAATGCCCAGTTCCGCCAGCTTGCCCTCGGCCTTCTCGATCAGCCGCGCGATCATCCCGATCAGGCGCGCGTTCAACAGCGCAGTCAGCGCCCTCTTGGGCCCGTTCAGCTTGGCCGACAAGTGGTGCGAGCAGGATACGGGCCGCCCCGTCATGTCCTGCACCATGCGCTGGACCGCCAATTCATGCTCGGGATTGCGCGTGGCGAACTGCGCGGCAACCGCGTAGGCCGAGATGCCACGATCCTCGCTCAGCCAAGCTTCCAACGCGCCCAGATCCAGAGGCCGCGCCTCATAGCCCGCGTGATTATGCCCGCCGCTGAGGATAAGCGCCGGATCCGTGCCCAGCGCCGCGCGCAGGCCATGCCCGTCCAGATCCTGCTCGCGGAACCCGATATAGATCAGGCCCGCGCGCCCACCCTGCCCTTCAACCAGCGCATTTGTCGCCAAGGTGGTCGAAAGAGAGGCCAACGCGATATCCTTTGGCGCCGTGCCGCTATCGGCCAGCACATTCGCGACCGCTGCACCAATACCAATGGCCAGATCCTGCCGGGTCGTCAGCGCCTTGGCGCTGGCGATCACCTCCGTCTCGTCGCGGATCAGCACCGCGTCGGTATAGGTGCCGCCCGTATCCACCCCCAACAAGATCGCCATACTTTTACCCCTGCCTGACGCGCCCCTCGCTCTATGCCGGATATCGCAGCTATTCCATCTCTTTCGCGTCACCGCATAGTCGCTTTAACGCCCAGTCCGCCGCATCGGCGACAGTGGGATCAGGATCCCTCAGATGAGGCCGCGCGGCCTCCGCCAGTTCGGGCTGCGCAGAGTTGCCGATGGCATAAAGCACGTTGCGCAGAAACCTGTTCCGCCCGATCCGCTTGATCGGGCTGCCCGAGAATTTTGCGCGGAACGTGGCATCATCCAGCTCAGCCAGCTCGGCCAGATCCGGGGCTGTGAGGTCAGGCCGGGCGCGATACCGCATCTCGCGGGCCTCCTGGGCAAACTTGTTCCACGGGCAGACGGCAAGGCAATCGTCACAGCCATAGATGCGGTTGCCCATCAGCGCGCGCAACTCAGGGTCGACCGGGCCGTGATGCTCGATCGTGAGGTAGGAAATGCAGCGCCGCGCATCAAGCTGATAGGGCGCCGGAAAGGCTCCCGTAGGACAGACGTCGAGGCAGGCACGGCACGAGCCGCAGTGATCGCTCTCGGGCTGGTCGGGGGCCAGATCGAGCGTGGTAAAGATCGATCCGATGAAGAACCAACTGCCCAGATCGCGGCTAACCAGATTGGTGTGCTTTCCCTGCCACCCCAGCCCGGCCGCCTCGCCCAGCGGCTTTTCCGGAACCGGCGCGGTATCGACGAAGACCTTCACTTCGGTCTCATCCGATGTCTCGGAAATCAGCCAGCGGGCAAGCCGTTTCAGCCGTTTCTTGACCAGATCGTGGTAATCCTTGTTCTGCGCGTAGACACTGATTGCCGCCTTGTCGGGACGCGTCAGGATCTCCAGCGGATCATGCTCGGGCGTATAACTCTCGCCCAACATGATGACCGAGCGCGCTTCGGGCCAGAGCGCTTCGGGATTGCCACGCCAGTGACTGCGCTCGGCCAGCCAGCCCATCTGTCCGTGCCGCCCCTCGGACAGGAAGGCGGCTAGACGGTCCGGCACCTGCGGCACATCGCCGGGGCGGCAGATCCGCGTCAGGTCAAACCCCTCGGCATGCGCCTGCGCCACGAGCCTGTCTTTCAAACCGTCCATGCTTTTTCTTGGGCCAAATACCCCATCAACATCTGCATTCAGAAATCAAGGTTGGAATAGTGTTTCGGCGGGGGAAATCCGGGCACCTGATCAGCCAGGATGTTGCGGAACGCCGGGCGCGATTTGATCTTGGCATACCAGTCCTTGACCACGTCGCTGCGGTTCCAATCCACGTCCGAGATATAGTCCAGCGCGCTCAAATGCGCCGCTGCCGCGAAATCCGCCAACGTCATCACGTCGCCCGCCAGCCAGCGGCGATGATCAAGCAGGTAGGCCATGTAGTCCAAGTGATACTTGATCGCCTTGGCACCCGATTTGACGTTGCCGCTATCGGGAAAACCGGCGCCCATCATCTTCTTGTTCACCCGCTCGTATAGCAGCTTCGACGTGACCTCGTGATGGAACTTGTCATCGAACCACGCCACCAGACGGCGCACCTCATAGCGCCCCTCGGCGCTGCGCGGCATGAGGGGCGGCTCGGGATATTTCTCTTCGAGATATTCGCAGATCGCCGCGCTTTCCGGCAGGGTGCGCCCGTCGATACGCAAGACCGGCACTTTGCGGGCTGGATTGCGGCGGTGAAAATCGGGGTGCTCTTCCCAGTATCGCTCCTCCACCAGTTCGCATTCGATCTTTTTCTCGGCAAGGCTCAACCGGACCTTGCGACAGAACGGCGACAGGGGAACGTGATAGAGCTTGGCCATGACGTGGCGGACCTTTGTTGAGACGGGTGCCCTTCCATGCCCGTTAGCCGTGTGATTTTCAATCCTCGAAACACGCAGCGCGCCCGTCCCGGCGGATCGTGGCCGCGCCATCCATGATCGAGGCGCTGCGTTTGCGCACCCAATCCGACGGCTTGCTGGCCGAGCGATCCTTGGGGTCAGGAAGGATGGCGGCAAGGCGCGCGGCCTGCAGGGCCGACAGGTCCGCTGCATTCACACCGAAATAGTGACGTGCGGCGGCGCCCACACCAAAGATGCCTTCGTCGAACTCCGCGACGTTCAGATACACCTCTATGATCCGCCGTTTGGACCAGGCGGCCTCGATCGCCGGGGTCATGACCGCCTCCAGCGCCTTGCGGGGCCAGGAGCGGCCGTGCCAGAGGTAGACATTCTTGACCGTCTGCTGACTGATCGTCGAAGCGCCGCGCGATCCGCCGCGCTCCAGCACCTGCCGGATCGCGCGCATGTCAAAGCCCCAGTGGTTGCAGAAATCCGCGTCTTCCGCCGCGACCGCCGCGCGCGCCATGACGGGCGCGATGGCGTCGATGGGCGTCCAGACATAGGCGATCTGGCCCAGCCTGCGGGCCTCCTGCTTCATGTAGAATGTCGGCCCCGGCGGGAGGGCGCGGTGCCACAGCGTTGCCAGCCCGATGACCAACGCCCCGGTCACGAGTGACCACATCGCCCAGCGCCGCAGCCAGGTTAGCGGCGAGCGGGGGCGGGTCGGCTCTTTGCTGGCTTTGCTTGGCATGGCGCGCCTTGGATTGCTGCGGGCGGGCCCGTGGTGGGCCGCGTGAGATGAGTATTTCAAGAACGGTGAAGCATGGGGCGTCTCAGAATGAAAGCACCGCGCCGCGCCGATGGGCCGTCATGTCACAGGGCTTTCATCGCGGTCAAGAAGGTCTGGTGCGCCCGGCCCCAGACACCGCTTTCAAGATCGCCCAGACCGCACAGCGAGGGCAAAAGCAACGCGGCGAAGTCCTTTGAGGATTCGACGGGCAGAAGCGATGGCAGGTTATCGATTGCCATCACGTCCATCGGGGGCGCCTCATGCACGCGGCGCGCGGGGGCGGACCAGTCGGTCGCGGCCTCATATATTGGTACGGGATTGTAGTCGCTGTCGGGATCGCAGGCGACATCGCCGATGACGGTCAGATCGCGAGGCGCGTCCAGGGCCGACGGCGGCACGAAAACCGGCGTGCCGGGCCGCGCAAAAATGCAGTTGAGGAACATGTCATGCGCAAGGATCTGCGGAAACGGGCCGCCCTGCTGCGTCTCGGCCATGTCCCAGCGGGTCGGCTCGATGCCCATTGCGGTGCAGAGGTCCGCCGCGCCGGTGCCGACGCGGCCCAGCACGCCGATGATGATGGCGCTGGGCGTGCGCAACCCGTCCATGTCGCGCGTCAGATCGGCCAGCAGCGCATCCTTCCCGCCATAGGTGCCGATGGCCGGGCAAATCCCGCCGCCCTGCTGCGCCGCCCAGGATTTCAGCGTGACGGCCGCGCCAGCATAGCCAGCCCAATACCCAAAGGCGGCGACGCGGCGTCCGCCGCCGTCCACGAGGTATTCCAGGTCATAAAGCGTGCCGCCACCCGCGCGAAACCGGTCCAGCAGGATCTGGCCGGAATGCTGCCCCTTGAAGGCATGGCCAAACATGATGTGGCGGTGCCTAAGGGGCGTGCCATCCTCGGGCAACTCCTTGAGGCCAAAGATGATGGCATCCTCAGGCGCGTCTGGCCAGGTGGCGGCAGGGGCGATGGCGCAGCCAGCCTCGCGATAGTCATCCAAGGGAATGGCGCGCTGATCGCTCTCTTCGACCGTCACGGTCATGCCGGCGGCAATCAGATCGCGGGCCCCGTCCGGCGTCAGGCCGACGCGCTCTTCGTTCGGGCGCTGCTCGGCTCGGACCCAGAGATGTATCATATGCGGCGCCCCCTAAAGCATCCCGGCATAGCGCACGGCCTTGACCGACGCGCGGGCCTCCATTGCGTCCAGAAACGCGGTGATACGCGGGAATTTGGACACATCCACGCCGTCGCCCTTCAGCCATTGGCAGACAACGAAGAGATGCGGGTCGGCCACGGTCACAGTCTCGCCCATGACGAACGGACTTTTCAGGCAATGGTCTTCGACATAGGCGGCACTGGTGGTCATGGTTTTCGGCACCTGCGCGCGCATGTCGGCAAAGGACTCTTCCTTCTCGGCCCAGCGATAGCCGCGCGGCCCGTGGGCATGATTGGGCTGCATCGTGCTGGCCAAGTAGTGGATCACGGCGCGCACCCGCGCCGCCTCGATCGGGTCCTGCGGCATCAGATGCGCATCGGGCGCGATGGCAGCGATATAGTCTAGGATCGCGCCTGTCTCGGTGAGGACCGCGTCATCGACCTCAAGCGCAGGCACACGGCCCTTGGGGTTGATGCGGTGATACTCCGGCTTGGTCTGCTCGGCATCCTTGAAGCTGATCTTATGCGTGTCGAAGTCCAGCCCCGCCTCATGCAGTGCGATGGCGATCGTGACCGAGATGGTACCGGGCGCGTAGTAGAGTTTCATAAGGGCCTCCTGCCGGATCTAGATGAATGTGCGGGCATGTGCCCGGTCTGCCGCATCAAGGTGCGGTGTCGCGTTGAAGCTGTCCAGCACCAACTGGCCGTGGACATGCCGGATGCGATGGACCGAGCTGTTGTGTGTGCGCAGCATCATGCGTGTCATCGAATGGGTGTCGAGGCCGAGCACATGACGCATGACCATGCCGATCACCCCGCCCGAGGTCACCAGCATGCTGCGCCCGTGCTGGGCCGCGATCTCATCGACCAGCGAGATGATGCGGGTATGAAAGCTTCCGAAAGTCTCGGGCACCCCGGTCAGTCTGTCTTCGGCCCAATGGGCGATAACCTGCGGCATGTAGTGCGAAAACTCGCGCGCCGTGTCGGGCGCGGCGACGCCATGCTGCGCCTCCATCGCATGGGCCAGATCGAAATAGGTCAGCTCGTTCAGGCGCGGATCCTCGCCCGTGGAGGTGTATCCCATGGCCGCCGCCGTCTGGCGCTGGCGGGTCAGCGTGCCGGTGATGATCCGGTCGAAATGGGGGTCAGTGGCGTTCAGCCAGGCGCCCAGCCACTCGGCCTGGCGGCGGCCCAGATCCGAGAGGCGGTCATATCCCGCCTCGTCGGAGGCGCCGGAATTGGCCTGACCGTGGCGGATGAGGATGATTTCGGTCATGCGGCGGCCCCTGATGTCACACCTTGACCTCGACCGCCGTCTGATCGCCAACGCCAAAGACACGCTTGTAGCGGGCGATCTCGTCCGCCGGGCCCATCGCCTTGTTCGGGTTGTCCGACAGCTTGACCGTCGGGCGCCCATTGGCGGCCACCGGCTTGCAGACCAACGAAAAGGGCGCAAGCGCATCGTCGGGAACGAGGCCCCGGAAATCATTGGTCAGATACGTGCCCCAGCCAAAGGACACGCGCACCCGCCCCGAAAACTGGGCATGAAGCTCGGCGATCTTGGTCTCGTCCAGACCGTCGGAGAAGATGATCAGTTTCTGCGAGGGATCCTCGCCACGGGCGGTCCACCAGTCGATAGCCAGTTCCGCCGCCGTGGCCGGATCGCCGGAATCGACGCGGATGCCGGTCCAGCGGTTCAGCCAGTCGGGCGCGTTGTCCAGAAATCCCTTGGTGCCATAGGTGTCGGGCAGGATGATGCGCAGGTTTCCGTCATGCTCTTCGTGCCAGTCACTCAGCACATCATAGGGCGCGCGGGCCAATTCCTCGTCGCTTTCGGCAAGGGCGGCGTAGACCATGGGGAGCTCATGCGCGTTCGTGCCGATGGCCTCGAGGTCGCGGTTCTTGGCGATAAGGCAGTTCGACGTGCCGACGAATTTCTCGCCCAGCCCCTCATGCATCGCGCGCACGCACCAATCCTGCCACAGGAACGAGTGCCGGCGCCGCGTGCCGAAATCAGCGATGCGCAGGTCCGGCACATCGCGCAGCGTCTCGACCTTCTCCCACAGCTTGGTCATGGCGCGGGCATAAAGCACCTGAAGCTCGAACTTCTCCATCCGGTGCAGCACGGCCCGGCTGCGCAACTCCATCAGCACGGCGAGGGCGGGGATTTCCCACAGCATGACCTCGGGCCAGGGCCCCTCGAAGGTCAGCTCGTATTGATCGCCGACACGTTCAAGGTGGTAGGGCGGCAGGCGCAGGTTCTCGAACCAGTCCATGAACTCGGGATTGAACATCTGCCGCTTGCCGTAGAACATGTTACCGCGCATCCATGTGCTCTCGCCGCGGGCCAGTGACAGCGAGCGGATGTGATCCAGCTGTTCGCGCAGCTCGCCCTCGTCCACCAGATCGGCCAGCGGGATATGCTTGGCCCGGTTGATCAGACTGAACGTCACCTGCGTGTCACGGCGATTGCGAAAGACCGATTGGCACATCAGCAGCTTGTAGAAATCGGTGTCGATCAGGGACCGTACGATCGGGTCGATCTTCCATTTGTGATTGTGCACGCGCGCGGCGATGTCGACCATGTCAGGCTCCGGTATGAGTTCCCAAGGGTTAAAGCAGGGCCGGGACAGGATTGGCAAGGCTTGGCGCGGGGGCGTGCGGATGGCTCGCCTATGCGCTAGTCCGCGTCTTCCACCATCGCGCGCAAGCCCTCGCGGTAGGTGGGATAGCGCAGGGTGATGCCCAGATCCTCCTTGATCCGGTCATTTCTGACGCGCTTGGACTCGGCATAGAAGCTGCGCGCCATGTCGGACATCTCCGCCTCCTCGAAGGGAACTGCTTCGGGCAAGGGCAGGCCGAGCAGTTCGGCCGCATACCCGATCACGTCCTGCGGCGGCGCAGGGTCATCATCGCAGAGGTTGTAGATCGCGCCGGGATCAGGGGCATGCATCGAGGCGGCGACGATCTGCGCGATATCCTCGACATGGATGCGGCTGAACACCTGCCCCTCCTTGATGATGCGCCGCGCCTTGCCCGAACGGACCTTGGCAAAGGGGCCGCGTCCCGGCCCGTATATTCCGGCCAGCCGAAAGATATGCAAAGGCAGGCTCGGGATGCCCTGCCACGCCGCCTCGGCCTCCTGCCGCAGCTTGCCGCGCCCTGTGCCGGGATCGAGGGGGGTCTGTTCATCCACCCAGCCGCCGTCATGATCGCCGTAGACGCCCGTCGTCGACAGGTAGCCGGCCCAGTCCAGATGCGGCGCGGCGCGTTTGATCTGGGATTGTAGCTGGGCCAGGACAGGATCACCGTGCTCGCCCGGCCCGGCTGAGATCAGAAGATGTGTCGCCTCGGTCAATGCGGGCGCGACATCGCTGCCGGGCCAGATCAACGGCTCGATCCCCTCGGCCTCCAGCGCCCTGGCCTTTTCCGCGTCTCGCGTGGTGCCGATAATCCGCCAGCCGCCCTCGCGCCGCAGCAAGCTGGCAAGCGCACGCGCGGAATAGCCGTGCCCGAAAGTCAGAAGTGTCTTTGTCATCTGCCTGATATGCGTCCCACCTATCCTCAAGGCAAGGGTGGCCGCGCGCTTGCGCCCGGAGTGCAGCCGGTGCACCCTGCCGCGACAGAACCAGAGGCAAGAGGCCAAGATGCAAGGAAATGACCGGCTGATCGACACCCCGCCGACCGTGGCGGCGCGCGAATTCACCGATGCCACCGCCGCCGTCGATCATCTCTGTGCGCTCTATCAAGAGGCGGTGGAGTTCCTGCGCGCGAGCTTCATCAGCGCCCTTGCAGGGCCACAGCCCACGCACCGCATCCGCGCCTTTTACCCCGAGATTCGGTTGACCACGTCAAGCTTTGCGGGGATCGACACGCGCCTGTCCTTTGGCCATGTAGCGGTGCCCGGCACCCATGCCACCACGGTCACGCGGCCCGATCTCTTTCGGAATTACCTGATCCAGCAGATCGGCCTTCTGATCGAAAATCATGGCGTTCCCGTCAGTATCGGCGTCTCGGACACGCCCATGCCGGTGCATTTCGCCGTGGCGCAGGATGCGCGCATGGCGGTCCCGCATGAGGGCGCGGCCGGGTTCACCCTGCGCGACGTGTTCGACGTGCCCGATCTGGGCACGATGGACGATGACATCATCAATGGCTTGGCCGAGCCTGATGCCAGCGGCACTGCCCCGCTGGCCCCGTTCACCGCCCAGCGCATCGATTATTCGCTGGCACGGCTGGCGCATTACACGGCGACCTCGCCCGCGCATTTCCAGAACCATGTCCTTTTCACCAACTACCAGTTTTACGTCTCGGAATTCGAGGCCTATGCCCGCCGTGCCCTCGCCGATCCGGACAGCGGCTATACCAGCTTTGTCGCGACCAACGATGCCGAGATCACCGCGCCCGATGCCCCCTTGGACATTCCCGCCAAGATGCCGCAGATGCCCACCTACCACCTCAAGAAGGCTGACGGGTCGGGCATAACACTGGTCAATATCGGCGTCGGTCCGTCCAACGCCAAGACGGCGACAGATCATATCGCCGTGCTGCGCCCCCACGCCTGGATCATGGTCGGCCACTGCGCCGGCCTGCGCAATTCGCAGCGCCTTGGCGATTATGTGCTGGCCCACGCTTACCTGCGCGAGGATGGCGTGCTGGACGCGGACCTGCCCACATGGGTGCCGATCCCGGCGCTGGCCGAGATTCAGATCGCCCTCGAGGAGGCAGTCGAGGATGTGACCCAGCTGGAGGGGTACGAGCTGAAGCGCATCATGCGCACCGGCACGGTCGCCAGCGTCGACAATCGAAACTGGGAGCTGCGGGATCAGTCCGGTCCCGTTCGCCGCCTCAGCCAGAGCCGCGCGATCGCACTGGATATGGAGAGCGCGACGATCGCGGCCAACGGTTTCCGCTTTCGCGTGCCATACGGCACCTTGCTGTGTGTTTCCGACAAACCGCTGCATGGCGAGCTGAAACTGCCGGGCATGGCCAGCGACTTCTACACAGGCCAAGTCGCGCGCCATCTGATGATCGGGATCCGCGCGATGGAAACGCTGGCTCAAATGCCGCTTGACCGTCTTCACAGCCGGAAGTTGCGTGCCTTCGACGAAACAGCCTTCCTGTGACAAGCGCTTTTCTGCGCAAATTTCGCATAGGATGCGCCAGTATGCGTTGTAATACCCATTAAAATAGCGTTACACCTGTCCGCGAGGCCCATTTCCCGGGCAAGAAAAGGAGACCACTCGATGGCAAAACCGATGACCAAGACCCAGCTCGTGGCCGCACTGGCCGAAGAAATGGGTAGCGACAAGAAAACTGCGGGCACTGCCCTCGACAGCATTATCAGCGTCATCACGCGCGAAGTGTCGAACGGCGGCGCCGTCACCCTTCCCGGCGTTGGCAAGATCTATTGCCGCGAGCGCCCCGAGCGGATGGTTCGCAACCCCGCCACCGGTGAGCAGATCAAGAAAGACGCGGACAAGGTCGTCAAGATGACCATCGCCAAGGCTCTCAAGGACAGCGTCAACGGCTGATCTTGCATCTGGCATGAGATTTCTAAAGGGTCGCCCGAACAGGCGGCCCTTTTTCTATGGGCCGGAACGAAGGGACAAGGGCCAGGCATGGATGTGCGCAGTATCATTATGGGCGTCGGCTTTGCCATCATGTGGTCCAGCGCCTTCACCTCGGCCCGGATCATCGTTGAAGCCGCCCCGCCCCTCAGTGCGCTGGCGCTGCGCTTTCTCATCTCAGGCGGGCTAGGGGTGGCGATCGCGCTGGCGCTGGGCCAATCCTGGCGCCTAACCCGGGCGCAGTGGCGCGCTTGCATCATCCTCGGCATCTGCCAGAACGCGCTATATCTGGGCCTCAATTTCGTCGCGATGCAGACGGTCGAGGCCTCGCTCGCAGCGATCATCGCCTCCACCATGCCGCTTCTGGTAGCGCTCATCTCGTGGCTGTTCCTCGGCCAGCGCCTTCCCGGCCTTGCCTTCGCGGGCCTTATCGCTGGCTTTGCCGGCGTGGCGATCATCATGGGTACGCGCTTTTCCGGCGGGGTCGATCCCTATGGCCTGACGCTCTGCATCCTTGGTGCCATCGCGCTCTCGGTGGCGACGCTGAGCGTGCGCGGCGCCACCTCGGGCGGCAATTTCCTGATGGTCGTCGGCCTTCAGATGCTGGTCGGGGGCGCGGTGCTTGCGGTTGTCGCGTCCCTCACCGAAACGCTGATCGTCGACTGGAGCTGGAAGCTGGGCGCAGCCTTCGCCTGGACCACGCTCATCCCGGGCCTCGCCGCGACGCTGGTCTGGTTCAGGCTGGTGCAGCGCATCACCGCAACACGCGCCGCCACCTTCCACTTCCTGAATCCATTCCTTGGGGTCGCCATCGCCGCAATCGTTCTGAACGAGCAGCTGCACCCGACCGACCTCATCGGCGTCGCAATCATCATGGGCGGCATTCTGGCCGTGCAACTCTCACGCAGGCCCGCAAGATGAGCGTAACCCCAGCTTCACCTTGGTAAAAATACTCAAAACTCACCGAGCCCTGCGCGCGGTCAGCCCACCTTGCATGCCGCCAGCACCGCCATGTTGACGATATCCGTCGCGGTCGAGGTAGAGGAGCAGATCTGCACCGACTTATCCAGCCCCGACAGGATCGGGCCGATCACCGTGGCGCCCGCCATTTCCTGCATCAGCTTGACCGAGATTGAGGCCGAGTGCCGCGCGGGAACCACAAGGATATTGGCCGGGCCGGTCAGCCGCTGAAACGGATACGCCTCCTGCGCGGCGGTGTTCAGCGCCACATCCACCGTCATGTCACCCTCGAACTCGAAATCCACGCCGCGGCTCTCCAACACCTGCGGCGCGCGGCCCATTTTCTCGGCCCGCTCCGATTGCGGATAGCCGAAGGTCGAAAAACTGACGAAGGCAACGCGCGGCTCCAGCCCCAGATGACGCGCGACAGCTGCGGCGCGCTCGGCAATATCGGCCAGATCGTTCTCATCCGGCCATTCCTGCACCAGCGTATCGGCCACCAGCACGATACGGCCCTTGTGCATCACCGCCGTGACACCCGCGACGCCATGCTCGGCATCCGCATCGAAAACGTGATTGATCAGCTCCAGCACATGCGCGGATTTGCGCGTCGCGCCCGTGATCAGGCCATCGCCATGCCCATGCGCCAGCATGAGCGACGCAAATACATGCCGGTCCCGCGTGGCCAGCTTGTGAATGTCGTGACGATCAAACCCTTTGCGTTGCAGACGATTGTAGAGGAATGCACGATACTCCTCCAGATGGGGAGTATTCGCGGCGTTCACGATCTCCAGCTCGGACACCGCATCGGCCATGCCGGCAGCCTCCAGCTTGGCCTGAACATCCGCCTCGCGGCCTACGACGATGGCCTTGCCCATCCCGGCGCGCTGGTATTGCACCGCGGCGCGCAACACGCGGGGGTCATCCCCTTCGGCAAAGATCATGCGCGCTTGCGCTGCCCGCGCCCGCGCGTTGATCGAGCGCATGATGCTGGCCGTCGGATCCATCCGGCCCTTCAGCGAAACCTCGTATGCCTCCATGTCGACGATGGGGCGCCGCGCGGCGCCTGTATCCATGCATGCCTTGGCCACCGCAGGTGGAATCGTGTGGATCAGCCGCGGATCGAAGGGCGCGGGGATGATGTAGTCGCGCCCAAAGGCCAGCTTGCGCCCATAGGCCATACCCACCTCGTCCGGCACATCCTCTCGGGCGAGCCGCGCCAGGGCTTCGG
The DNA here is from genome assembly GCF_043355935.2 of Roseovarius roseus. Lineage (NCBI taxonomy): Bacteria > Pseudomonadati > Pseudomonadota > Alphaproteobacteria > Rhodobacterales > Roseobacteraceae > Roseovarius > Roseovarius roseus. The sequence goes on from NZ_JBHFPE020000003.1 coordinate 317,322, forward strand.
CGCAGGCGATCTTCATCTCGTCATTGATGGCGCGGGCATGAACGTCCAGCGCGCCGCGAAAGAGGTAGGGAAAGCCGAGGACATTGTTCACCTGGTTCGGATAATCGCTGCGCCCAGTGGCGACGATCGCATCGGGGCGCACGGCATGCGCCTCCTCGGGGGTGATCTCGGGGTCGGGATTCGCCATGGCAAAAATAACCGGATCGGGCGCCATGCTGGCGACCATATCCTGCGTCACCGCCCCCTTCGCCGACACGCCAAGGAAGACATCGGCCCCCTCCATCGCCTCGGCCAGCGTGCGGCGATCCGTCTGAACCGCATGGGCGGACTTCCACTGGTTCATGCCCTCGGTGCGTCCCTGATAGATCACGCCCTTGGTGTCGCACATGAGGGTATTCTCATGCCGCGCACCCATGGTTTTCAGCAGCTCGAGGCAGGCGATGCCCGCCGCGCCCGCCCCGTTCAGCACGATGCGAACATCCTCGATCTTCTTGCCGCTCAGATGCAATGCGTTGATCAGGCCCGCCGCACAGATCACGGCGGTGCCGTGCTGATCGTCGTGGAAGACGGGGATATCCATCTCTTCCTTCAGGCGCTGCTCGATGATGAAGCATTCGGGCGCTTTGATATCCTCGAGGTTGATACCCCCAAAGGTCGGCCCCATCAGGCGCACGGCGTTGCAGAAGGCGTCCGCATCCTCGGTATCCAGCTCGATATCGATGCTGTTCACGTCGGCAAAGCGTTTGAAGAGTACCGCCTTGCCCTCCATCACCGGCTTGGAGGCCAGCGCCCCCAGATTGCCGAGGCCCAGAACCGCCGTCCCGTTGGAAATCACGGCCACGAGGTTGCCCTTGTTTGTATAGTCATAGGCCGTCTCGGGCCGTTCTTCGATGGCCAGGCACGGGATCGCGACGCCGGGGGAATAGGCAAGGCTGAGGTCCCGCTGCGTCGTCATGGGCACCGTGGCCGTGATCTCGAACTTGCCCGGGCTCGGCTCGAGATGAAAGGCCAGCGCCTCTTCGGGGGTGAACTTGGGGTTTGCCATTTGCGGATGCGTCCTGAAAATGCGTTTCCTTCTGCATAGCGGTCTATGCGCGCGCCCTCAACTGCCGTGCTGAATGGGGTTTCGCCGGGCGGCCATGGTTTGTAGGTTCTGCGCAGCGATGGGGGACGTTTCGTGACAACCGACACAGTCACGCCGATGATGGCGCAATATCTGGAAATCAAGGCCGAGCATGCGAATGCCCTGCTCTTCTATCGCATGGGCGATTTTTACGAACTGTTCTTCGACGATGCCGCCGCCGCCGCCGAGGCGCTGGACATCGCTCTGACCAAGCGTGGCAAGCATCTGGGCGAGGATATCGCGATGTGCGGCGTTCCGGTCCATTCGGCTGAGGGTTACCTGCTGACGCTGATCCGCAAGGGGTTTCGCGTTGCCGTCTGCGAACAGCTGGAAAACCCGGCCGAGGCGAAGAAACGCGGATCGAAATCCGTGGTGAAGCGCGGCGTGGTCCGGCTGGTAACGCCCGGCACCCTGACCGAGGAATCGCTGCTCGAGGCGCGCCGGCACAATTACTTGGCCGCGATTGCCGAGGTGCGCGGTGAACATGCGCTGGCCTGGGCGGATATCTCGACCGGGGCGCTGCATGTCCTGCCCCTGCCGCCCGCCCGGATCGGGCCCGAGCTTGCGCGCCTCATGCCCAGCGAGGTGTTGGTCGCGGATGGCGCTGACGGCGATATCGCCCATTTAGTGACTGATATGGGCGCATCTGTCACGCCCTTGGGTCGCTCTGCCTTCGACAGCACCGGGGCGGCCAAGCGGCTCTGCGCGCTCTTCGAGGTGCAGACGCTGGACGCGTTCGGCACGTTCGAGCGCGCCGAGATCGCCGCGATGGGCGCCGTGGTTGAGTATCTCGAAATCACGCAGAAGGGAAAACTTCCTCTGCTCCAGCCGCCCCAGCGTGAAAACCTGGCCGGAGTAATGCAGATCGACGCCGCCACACGCCGCAACCTCGAATTGACCCATGCGCTCTCGGGCGGGCGCGCCGGATCGCTTTTGGCTGTGATGGACCGCACCGTTACCGCTGGCGGTGCGCGCCTGCTTGAGCGGAGGCTGTCCAGCCCGTCACGCAATCTGGACATCATCCACGGCCGGCAGGGCATGGTATCCTTCGCCGTGGCACAGTCTCGATTCCGGGCGGATTTGCGCCAGCATCTCCGCAAGGTGCCGGATCTTGACCGCGCCCTCTCGCGCCTCGCGCTGGACCGGGGCGGCCCTCGTGACCTCGCTGCCGTGCGAAACGGGTTGGAAGGCGCCGAGCAGATTGCGCAGATGATACAGACGCTCGATCTACCGGAGATCCTGTCACGATTGACCGATGATCTGACTGGCCATGATGTGCTGCTGGATCTTCTGGATCAGGCCCTGATCGCCGAGCCGCCACTGCTGGCGCGCGATGGCGGTTTCATCGCCGAAGGGTATGAGGCAGAACTGGACGAGGCCCGCCAACTGCGGGATGAGGGGCGCGGCGTCATCGCCCGAATGCAGGCCGAGTATGCCGATCAAGCAGGTATCCCTTCACTCAAGATCAAGCACAACAACGTCCTTGGCTATTTCGTTGAGGTGACGGCCACACATGCCGAGAAAATGCTGTCCGCACCACTGAACGAGACCTTCAAGCACCGCCAGACCACGGCAAACCAGGTGCGCTTCACGACCGTTCCATTGTCGGAGATGGAGACGCGCATCCTCAATGCCGGGGGCCGCGCATTGGAGATCGAAAAGCGGCTCTATGATTGGCTGAAACGCGCTATTTTGGACCATGCCCCCGCACTCACCCAGGTTGCGCGTGCCTTGTCGGAGCTAGACTTGACCGCCGCGCTGGCGGATCTGGCCACCGAGGCCAACTGGTGTCGGCCCAAGGTGGATGATAGCCGCGCATTGAACATCGTCGGCGGGCGGCATCCGGTGGTGGAGCAGTCCCTTCGCGCGCAGGGCGCGGGTCCATTCGTGGCCAATGACTGCAATCTGGGGGACGCCAGCGACATCTGGCTGCTGACCGGCCCCAACATGGCGGGTAAATCCACCTTCCTGCGGCAGAACGCCCTGATCGCCCTTCTGGCTCAGATCGGCAGTTTTGTGCCTGCAACATCGGCGCATATCGGCATTGTCACCCAACTGTTTAGCCGCGTGGGCGCGTCCGACGATCTGGCGCGCGGGCGCTCGACCTTCATGGTCGAAATGGTAGAAACCGCGGCGATTCTCAATCAGGCGGACAATGGCGCGCTTGTCATTCTGGATGAGATCGGACGTGGAACGGCGACCTATGATGGCCTGTCCATCGCCTGGGCCACACTGGAGCACCTGCACGAGGTGAATGGCTGCCGCGCGCTTTTTGCCACGCACTATCACGAGCTGACAAACCTGACCGACAAACTGGCCCGCGTCGACAACGCGACGGTCGCCGTCAAGGAGCACGAGGGCGACGTGATCTTTCTGCACGAAGTGCGGCAAGGCGCGGCGGATCGGTCATATGGCGTGCAGGTAGCCAAGCTGGCGGGCCTGCCAAGCAGCGTCATCGAGCGCGCGCGGGTCGTGCTGGATGCGCTGGAGCGCGGTGAGCGCGAGGGCGGCAGCGCGCGGGATGCGCTGATCGACGATCTGCCGCTCTTTTCCAGCAGACCGCCCTCGACCCCTGTGAAACCCGCCGCCCCGTCCCAGGTGGAAGAAGCGTTGAAAGCCGTGTTGCCGGACGAGCTGAGCCCGCGTGACGCGCTGGCGCTGATCTATGATCTCAAGTCGAAAATGCCCGCAACAGACACTGATTGACGCAAAACGCCCCGGACGGATATCCGGGGCGCGTTTGGTAATATGAGTTCGGGCCGGTTAGCCCTGCATCGACGACACGCCGACCTTGGCCGGGCGCAGGATGCGGTCATGCAGCATGAAGCCCTCGGCAGAGACCTGAATGATCTCGCCCGCCTTCGTCCCCGGCAGCGGCGCCTCGAACATCGCCTCATGGTACTGCGGGTCAAATTTCTCGCCCACTTCGGGCGACACGATGCGGATCCCGTGCTTGGCAAAGACGCTGATCAATTCGCGCATAGTCAGCTCGATGCCCTCGATGAAGGCGGCTGACGCCTCGCGCTGCTCCTCGGGGATCGACTCAATGGCGCGTTTCATGTTGTCGTAGACGGGCAGCAGATCGCGCGACAGCTTGGAGCCGCCATAATTCTCGGCCTCGCGCCGGTCGCGATCCGCCCGCTTGCGCGCATTCTCGGCGTCGGCCAGCGCGCGCAGAAATTTGTCGTGATAGGCGTCGCGCTCGGCGCGGACCGTGTCCAGCTCGATTTCTTCATCCGACGCATCGTTTTCCTGCTCATGATACGCTTCGGCCTCGGCCTGTTCGATATCGTCGAGAAACTCGTCATTGTTGCGCTCTGCCATTCTTTCAGCCCTTCAACTTCTGTCAGCGATCAGCTTGCCGACCAGCTGCGCCGTGTAATCCACAATAGGAACGATGCGCCCGTAATTCAGCCGCGTGGGTCCGATGACCCCCACGGCACCGACGATCTTCCGGTCAGCGTTCATATATGGAGAGACAACCAAAGAGGAACCCGAAAGTGAGAAAAGTTTATTCTCGGAGCCGATAAAGATACGCACGCCCTCGCCCTCATCGGCCAGTTCGAGGAAGTTCGAGATGTCGCGCTTGCGCTCGAGATCGTCAAAAAGAATACGGATCCGCTCAAGGTCAGCCTCGTCGCCACCCGAGCTGAGCAGATGTGAGCGCCCTCGGACGATCAGGCGGTCTGGCCCCTCGCCCTCCTTCGCCCAAACGGCCAGACCGCTCTCGACCATCGCATGGGCAAGCTGGTCGATCTCCTGCCGCCGCTCGCTGATCTGGCGCGAAATAACGGTCTGAACATCGCTCAGCGTTTTGCCCTCGACCAGCGCATTCAGGAAATTCGCGGCCTCACGCATCGAGCTGGGCGTTTGCCCCGGCGGCGGCGTGAAGATGCGGTTTTCGACATGACCATCCCCAAAGACCAGCACGACCAGCGCCCGGTCATGGCCTAGGCTGACAAACTCGATATGCTTGATCGGCGCCTCATGCTTGGGCGCCAGCACCAGAGACGCGCCTTGCGTGACGCCCGACAGGGTCTGCCCGATACGGTCCAGCACCCCCGCGACATCATCGGAATTCGAGGACATGGTGCTGTCCATCAGCGCGCGATCCGCGCTTTGCAGATCCCCCACCTCCAGCAATCCGTCGACGAACATACGCAAGCCGGTTTGCGTGGGCACGCGCCCGGCGCTGACATGCGGGCTGTCGAGCAGGCCCATATATTCAAGGTCCTGCATCACGTTGCGCACGGTGGCAGCGCTGACCTTCTCGCTCAGCTCGCGGGTCAGGCTGCGCGATCCGACGGGCGCGCCGGTCGTGAGGTACCCCTCGACCACGCGGCGAAACACCTCACGCGAGCGGTCATTCATTTCCTCGAGCAGTTGGCGCGCATCAGTCATGCTGGTTTCCTTGCCTCACCCTGTTATCTAAGGCGGTGCCGGGCGCAGGGTCAATCGGGGTTGCCATTCCGGCCCGGCCCCCTGTATCCCCGCGGGAAAGCTGCAAAGAGGATGATCCATGCGCCCTTCCGGTAGAGAGTTAAGCGAGATGCGCGCCGTTTCAATCGAAACGGGCGTCACGAAACATGCCGAAGGGTCCTGCATGATTCGCATCGGCGACACGCATGTCCTGTGCACCGCCACCATCGAGGACCGCGTGCCGCCCTTCATCAAGGGCTCGGGCCTCGGCTGGGTCACTGCAGAGTATGGTATGTTGCCCCGCTCCACCACCTCACGCATGCGACGCGAGGCGACGGCTGGCAAGCAAGGCGGGCGCACCGTGGAAATCCAGCGCCTCATCGGGCGCAGCCTGCGCGCCGGTGTCGACCGCGTGGCACTGGGCGAGCGTCAGATCACCGTGGATTGCGACGTGATCCAAGCCGATGGCGGAACGCGCTGCGCCTCCATCACCGGCGGCTGGGTCGCGCTAAAGCTGGCGGTGAACAAGCTGATGAAGACCGGCGCTGTCGTGTCGGACCCACTGACCGATCCTGTCGCCGCCGTCTCTTGCGGTCTTTATGCCGGGCAGGCCGTTCTAGATCTGGACTATCCCGAGGACAGCGAAGCCGGCGTTGACGGGAATTTCATTATGACCCAATCAGGAAAACTGATCGAAGTGCAGATGTCAGCTGAGGGCGCCACCTATAATCGCGATCAGATGAACCAGTTAATGGACCTGGCCGAAAAGGGCGTGTCCGAACTGGCCGCCGCGCAGCTGGCGGCGGTCGATGCGTAAGCTGACCGGCGATACGCTACTGGTCGCAACCCATAACGCGGGCAAGCTCGCCGAGATCGCGGACCTCCTGGCGCCCTATGGCATCAAGGTCGCCGGCGCCGCCGAGCGGAACCTCCCCGAGCCGGACGAGACCGAGACGACATTCGTCGGCAACGCGCGGATCAAGGCGCATGCCGCCGCCCAGGCCACTGGCCTGCCGGCCCTGTCGGACGATTCCGGGATCGAGATTGACGCGCTGGACGGCGCGCCCGGTGTCTATACCGCCGATTGGGCCGAAACTCCGACCGGCCGCGATTTCACCATGGCGATGACCAAGGCGCATGACCGGCTGGTCGCCAGCGGCGCCCCTGCTCCGTGGACCGCGCGCTTTTGCTGTACACTGGTTGTTGCCTGGCCGGATGGCCATGACGAGGTGTTCCCCGGCACAGCTGAGGGCCAGGTGATCTGGCCGATGCGGGGTGCACAGGGCCACGGCTACGATCCGATTTTCCAGCCGAACGGCTTTGACGTCACCTTTGCCCAGATGGACCCGGCTCAGAAGAACCGCATCAGTCACCGCGCCGATGCGTTTCGACAGTTGGTAGAGGGCTGCCTTGGCTGAAGATTGGCGCCACGGCGGCTTCGGCCTCTACCTGCACTGGCCGTTCTGCGCGGCCAAATGTCCCTATTGCGACTTCAACAGCCATGTCAGCAATTCTGTCGATCAGGATTCATGGCGCGCGGCATTTCTGCGTGAATTAGACCGATATGCCGAGGTGACTCAGGGCCGTGTGGTCAACTCCGTCTTCTTCGGTGGCGGCACGCCCAGCTTGATGCCGCCTGATACGGTCCACGCCATTCTGGACCGCGTGCGGCAGCACTGGACCTTTGCCAATGACATCGAGATTACGCTGGAGGCCAATCCCGGCTCGGTGGAAGCTACCCGGTTTGCGGGCTATGCCGAAGCAGGCGTTAATCGCGTCTCTATGGGCATTCAGGCCCTGAACGACCCGGATCTGCGACGCTTGGGCCGGATCCACTCGGTGTCCGAGGCGCGGGCCGCGTTTGACATTGCGCGCGCCCAGTTCCAGCGGGTCAGCTTTGATCTGATCTATGCGCGGCAGGATCAGACGCTCAAGGCGTGGAAGGATGAATTGTCGATCGCGCTCGGTATGGCAGTGGATCATCTCTCGCTTTACCAGCTGACCATTGAGCCCGGCACCGCCTTCGGCGCGCGGTTAAATGCGGGTGGGCTCAAGGGGCTGCCGACCGATGATCTGGCCGTTGACATGTATGAGGCGACGCAAGAGCTATGCGATGCCGCCGGAATGGCGGCCTATGAGGTCTCAAATCACGCGCGTCCCGGTGCGGAATCCCGCCACAATCTGATTTACTGGCAGGGCGGCGACTATATCGGAATCGGCCCGGGTGCCCATGGCAGGCTCACTCTGGACGGAATGCGCTGGGCGACAGAGGCCTATCCCCACCCGGACGTCTGGCTACCGCGCGCCGACACCGGACAGACCGAAAAGCCACGACAGGCAATCGCGGCTAAGGATCAGGCAGGCGAATACCTGATGATGGGCCTGCGGATCGCCGAAGGCATCGACCTGCTGCGCTACGCCCAGCTTGCAGGCGCGCCCTTGAATCAAGGGAAGATTGACTACCTCACCCAACTTGGAATGGTGCGGCAATCAGGTGACCGTCTGGCCACCACACCTCGGGGCCGCGTCGTGCTGAACGCGGTGATCACCGAACTTTTGCCAGATTAGATCCTATTTTCCGGTAGAAAGGATGCGGCACAGCTCATCCAACTCGTCCAGTGTCTTGTAACTGATCAAGATGGCGCCGCTCTCGGATCCGGCTTTGTGATCTACCGACACTTTCATACCCAGATTTGCCGAAAGATCATCCTCAAGCGCGCGGGTATCCGCATCCTTGGCGCCTCCAACGCGCGACTTGCGCGCCGGCGCCTCCGCCGTATCGCCCGCGGGCGCCGCGGCCTTGCGCACCAGCTTCTCGGTATCGCGCACCGACAAATCGCCGGAAATCACCTTCTTTGCCAAGGCGACCGGGTCCTTCGCAGTGATAAGCGTACGCGCATGACCAGCCGAGAGTTTGCCCTCTGTCACGAATTCCTGAACAATCTCAGGAAGTTGCATAAGACGAATGGTGTTCGCGATATGGCTCCGGCTTTTGCCGAGCGCCTCCGCAAGCTTCTCCTGAGTGTGACCGAACTTGTTCATCAACTGGACATATCCGGCCGCCTCCTCAACGGGGTTAAGGTCAGCCCGCTGAATGTTCTCAATGATCGCGATCTCAAGAACTTCGGTATCGTCAAAATCCCGAACGATGACCGGAATCTGATGCAGCCCCGCCTTTTGCGCCGCGCGCCAGCGCCGCTCACCGGCAACGATTTCGAATCCGCCATCCTTGCGCCGAACGATCAACGGCTGAATGATGCCCTTTTCCTTGATCGAGTTGGACAGATCATCCAGCAGCTCGGCGTCAAAACGCCGTCGCGGCTGATCAGGGTTCGCGGCGACCTGCTCGATCGGCACCATCATGTCAGGCTGACGCGGAGCTGCGCGGTCCGCTTCGTCCCGGTCATTCACATCAGCCATCAAGGCGGACAATCCCCGCCCCAGCCCGCGCTGCCTTTGAACCTTGTCAGCCATCTTTTATCCTTCCATCAGGCCGCGACGAGCGCTTGGTTTTGCATCAATTCCTTGGCAAGTGCCCGGTAAGCATCGGCACCGCGCGACTGCGGATCGTAGTCCAGGACCGACATCGAATAGGACGGCGCCTCACTCAGTCGAACATTACGCGGGATCAGCGTTTTAAAGACCAGATCTCCCAGATTGTCCCGCGCGTCCTTTTCCACTTGGCCGGAAAGATTATTACGCGCATCGAACATCGTCAGGACAACTCCCTCGATCCGCAGCTTCGGGTTAGCCGATTGGCGAACCTCGCGGATGGTCAACATCAGCTGTGACAGACCTTCTAAAGCAAAGAACTCACTTTGCAGCGGGACGAGAACGGAATGTGCCGCCACCATCGCATTGACCGTCAGAAGGTTGAGCGACGGCGGGCAGTCAATGAGGACATAATCCAGATCATAACGATCCATCGCGGTTTGCCGCAGCGCGTCATGCAGCAAGAAGCTGCGCTTTTCGTTTGAAATCAGCTCGATGTCAGCCGAGCTCAGGTCAACCGTTGCTGGGATGATCGTCAGATTCTCCGACCGCGTCGGCTGAACCACCTGCCCGAGATCGATATCCTCCAGCAACAACTCGTAGGTCGTGAATTCGCGATCCTCGATATCAATCCCAAGACCTGTCGACGCGTTCCCCTGCGGATCAAGGTCGACGATCAACACTTTCTTCCCTTGCTCAGCCAGAGCCGCTCCGAGGTTGATCGTTGTCGTGGTCTTGCCAACGCCGCCTTTCTGGTTGGCGACGGCGATAATACGCGGCCCATGCGGACGGGTGGGATCAGACACGGGACACTCCTTTGATTTTCAGGATCACGGCATCGGCCGCAAGATTGCTTTTAACCGCTTCGAAATCGAATTTCCACTGACTTCTCGCGGCTTCCACCTCTCGGCGCCAACGCGCTCCCTTGGCAAAAATCGCGGTTCCGTCCGGGTGCAGATGTCGCTCGGCGTGCCCCAGTAAGATCTTCAGGTCCGCTAATGCGCGCGCGGAAACGACATCCGCGTTCTGCGGGACAACGTCCTCGATCCGCTGGGTCAATACTTCCGCGCGGGCGCCTGTCTCGCGGAGAGCCGCGCGGAGAAAAGCGCATTTGCGTGCGTCACTTTCAACCATAGTTACCTTAGGCAAGTCCGCGCGTTGATCTGCAAGAATTGCCACGACGATTCCAGGGAAGCCACCGCCCGAGCCCAGATCAAGCCAGTGCCGCCAATCATTCGGCGCAGCATTGTAAGCCTGGACGGAGTCCAGGATATGGCGCTCCCAAAGATTTTCAGCGCTTTCCCTTGAAACCAGATTGATCTTTGCGGTCCATTTCAGGGCGAGACGTTCGAAAACGCGCAGCCTCTCGATTGTTTCACGTGAAACATCTGCGATCTCTGACGTCATCCGGTGCGAACCTTCGATCCCGACCGCAGTCGCGTCAACAGCAACGTCAAGGCTGCTGGCGTCATTCCATCGATCCGCGCTGCATGGGCAAGGTTCGACGGGCGGACCTGCGCAAGCTTCGCCTTCAGTTCATTCGATAATCCGCCAAGGTCGCTGTAGTCGAAATCTGTTGGAATGACATGCGCCTCATCACGCTGGACCAAAGCAATGTCGCGCTCCTGCCGCGCGATATAGTTCGCATAGAGGGCGTCCTTCGAGATTTGCTCTGAAATCTCCGCAGGAATTTCGGAGAGGGAATCATCCAATTCAATTAGATGCCCGAATTCAACGTCCGGAAAAGCCAGAATTTGAAAACCAGTACGCTTCGTCCCGTCCTGGTTCACTTTAAGGCCGATATCGGCCAGCTGCCTGGGAGTAAATTGACGGCTTTCAAGCTGGGCGCGTGCATATCCCATTTCCTCCGCCTTCTTTTCAAACGCGCTCTGACGGTCACTCCTGATGCATCCCAGCTCGATACCCCGCGGAGTCAGCCGCTGATCCGCATTGTCTGCACGCAGGGACAGCCTGAATTCTGCGCGAGACGTGAACATACGGTACGGCTCGCTCACCCCTCGGGTGATCAGGTCGTCCACCATCACGCCAATGTAGGAACTGGCTCGGCTGAAGATTTCTGCCGGTCGATCCTGGCACGCCAAAGCCGCGTTGATACCTGCGACAAGCCCTTGCGCCGCTGCCTCCTCGTACCCAGTGGTCCCATTAATCTGGCCAGCAAGATATAGGCCCGGGACATCCCGAAGGGCTAGAGATCCGTCAAGCGCGCGAGGGTCGATGTAGTCGTATTCAATGGCATATCCAGGCTGTATGATTTCGGCAGCCTCAAGCCCCTTGATCGACCGCACATACTCAAGCTGAACGTCTTGCGGTAGGGAAGTGGAAATTCCGTTAGGGTAAATCGTATCGCTCGTAAGACTTTCCGGTTCAAGAAAGATCTGGTGTGACGCCTTGTCTGCAAATCTGACGACCTTGTCCTCGATCGAGGGGCAATACCGCGGACCAACGCCGTCGATATGACCTCCATACATCGCGGACCGGGTCAAATTTCTCCTGATAATATCATGAGTCTGTTCATTCGTGTGGGTAATACCACAGGAGATCTGACGGGCTTGCGAGGATTTGGACAGAAAAGAAAACAGGACCGGGTCGGAATCGCCCGGCTGTGCTTCGAGGTCATCCCAAGCAATAGTTTTGGCATTGAGCCGGGGCGGCGTTCCCGTTTTAAGGCGACCCATCTGTAACCCGAAACCGTCGATCCGCTCAGCCAGTTTGATCGAGGGCTTGCCCCCCATCCGGCCACCAGGCCGCGACATATCGCCGATGTGGATAACGCCCCTTAGAAAGGTGCCTGTCGTAAGAAGGACAGTCTTCGCTGAAATCTCTGAACCATCGGCAAGCACAATACCACCCACAGCGCCGCCGCGCATCAGGAAGTCCGCAGCCTCACCCTCGACAATTGTCAGGTTCGGCTGATTTTCGAGGGCGGCCCGCATCTCCGACCGGTAAATATTGCGATCGGCCTGCGCACGAGGGCCCTGAACTGCCGGGCCCTTGCGCCGGTTTAGCAGGCGAAATTGAATTCCGGCTGCGTCCGCGACGCGTCCCATCACCCCATCCAGCGCATCGATTTCTCGAACCAGATGTCCCTTGCCCAATCCACCAATGGCTGGATTGCAAGACATCACGCCAAGATCATTCCGCGAAAGTGTGACGAGTGCCGTGCGCGCACCCATTCTGGCCGCAGCATGCGCCGCGTCGGCACCGGCATGGCCGCCGCCGATAACCAGAACGTCAAAATCGCAATGTTTCACGTGAAACACTCCTTACTTGCCCAAGCAAAAGCTGGCGAAGATCTCATCCAGAACGCTTTCGATATCGACACGTCCTACCAGAGAATCAAGCGCACGAACAGCACTGCGCAACTCTTCTGCCGCTAGGTCGGCGGTATCCTCTCCCCCATGCAAAAACGTCAGAGCGGCTTGAAGGCTTGCGGTTCCGCGTTGCATCGCTGCCCGGTGGCGCGCGCGGGTTGCGATTCCAGCGCCGGTGGCGCGCTGGCTTAACGTTTGTCCGATCTTGAGAACCAGTTCATCGACGCCGTATCCGGTTTTTCCGGATACCCCAGAATGGGCTCCCTTCTGAACATCCCCTTTGGCGATCAGAGTAATGTCTCCTTCAACGAATCCCTCTGGCTCAGCCTGACCTGGCTCGATCAGAAATACTCTGAGATCCGCAGCGGACGCCCGACGACGCGCCAAATCTACACCGAGCGCCTCGATCTTGTCGTCTGTCTCGCGAATTCCTGCGGTGTCCAGAAGAGTTACGGGCAGGCCAGCAAGATCCATGCGCACTTCGATCACATCGCGCGTGGTTCCAGCGATATCTGATGTGATCGCGGCATCGCGCCCGGCCAGGGCATTCAGCAAGGTGGATTTGCCGACATTCGGCGCCCCCACAATCGCCACCTCAAAACCGCTTCGAATGCGCTCACTTACATGCGTGCCGGAAATCTCGCGCTCTAGGTCGGCAATTACGCCAGAGATGAGTAGTTCAACCTCGGGTGAGACATCAACGGGCACCTCCTCATCAGCAAAATCGATGGTTGCTTCGATCAGCGCCGCGGCCCGGATCAAGTCCCGTCGCCATCTATCGGCCCGTGCACCCAGATCACCAGACAGGACCCGCAGCGCCTGTTTGCGTTGCGCTTCTGTTTCGGCGTCAATCAGGTCCGCTAGCCCCTCGATCTGCGCGACGTCGAGGCATCCGTTATCCAACGCGCGGCGGGTAAATTCCCCGGGATCCGCCATTCGCACACCGCCCATTGCCCCGAGCGCGTCCATGACTGCGGAGACGACAGCGATACTTCCATGTACCTGGAATTCGACGGACTCCTCACCGGTGAAGCTCGCGCCAGCGGCGAAGGTCAGGACCAGCGCTTGGTCCAACGCTTGGCCATCGGCTCCCCGTAATGTCCGCAAGGATGCTTGGCGAGCGAGGGGAACATCGCCGCATAGCACCTTGCACGCCAAATGCGCTAGGGGACCAGAGACGCGGATGACAGACACCCCCGCCTTGCCCTGCGCCGAGGACATTGCGTAGATCGTATCCATGTCTGCCTCCTTTGGCAGCAACCCAGCCGGATTATCAGGTGTTCATCGAATCGAAAAATTCGGCGTTGTTCTTCGTCTGCTTCAACTTCGAGATCAGGAACTCGATCGCATCGGTGGTGCCCATCGGGTTCAAGATGCGGCGCAGAACGAATGTCTTTTGCAGGTCCAGCTTGTCGACCAGCAATTCCTCTTTCCGGGTTCCCGATTTAAGGATGTCGATTGCCGGGAACACTCGCTTGTCCGCGATCTTGCGATCAAGCACCAGCTCAGAGTTACCGGTGCCCTTGAATTCCTCGAAGATCACCTCGTCCATGCGGCTGCCGGTATCAATCAGCGCGGTCGAGATGATGGTGAGCGATCCACCCTCTTCGATATTCCGCGCAGCGCCGAAGAACCGCTTGGGCCGCTGCAGCGCGTTGGCGTCCACACCGCCGGTCAGAACCTTGCCTGAGGACGGCACAACGGTGTTGTATGCCCTACCAAGTCTTGTGATCGAATCCAAAAGGATCACCACATCTCGTTTATGCTCAACAAGACGCTTGGCCTTTTCAATGACCATTTCACTGACAGCCACATGGCGAGTCGCGGGCTCGTCGAAGGTCGAGCTGACCACCTCTCCCTTGACCGAGCGCTGCATGTCGGTGACTTCCTCGGGCCGCTCGTCGATGAGCAGAACGATCAGATAGCATTCGGGGTGGTTGCGCTCGATGCTGGCGGCGATGTTTTGCAGGATCACCGTCTTACCCGTGCGCGGCGGTGCCACGATCAGCGACCGCTGGCCTTTACCGATAGGCGCGACCAGATCGATGATCCGGGCCGAACGATCCTTGATCGTCGGATCGTCGATTTCCAGAGTCAGGCGTTCATCGGGATAAAGCGGCGTCAGGTTGTCAAAGGCGATCTTGTGTCGCGCCCGCTCGGGATCCTCGAAGTTGATCCTGGTGACGCTGGTCAGCGCAAAATACCGCTCGGTATCGTCGGGCTGCTTCATCTCGCCTTCGATCGTGTCCCCGGTGCGCAGCGAATAGCGGCGGATCATATCGGGCGAGACATAGATGTCATCCGGGCCCGGCAGATAGTTCGCCTCGGGCGAGCGCAAGAAGCCGAACCCGTCCTGAAGCACCTCGAGCACACCATCACCGAAGACCAGCCAGCCCTCTTCCGCGCGCTCTTTCAGGATCGAGAACATCATCTCGCCCTTGCGCATCGTGGAGGCGTTCTCGATCTCCAGCTCTTCGGCCATCGCCAAGAGGTCTTTGGCAGTGTGCGCCTTGAGGTCGAACAGGTTCAGGCGGTCATCGGACATTGGCATACCTCATGCGCGCTGGCGGCGCGGGTCAGATCGAATTGGCAAATGAAAAAGGCGTATCCCGGACGGGAGGCCCTGCCGCCTCATACGCCGCGCCCGGCCTTTAGTCAATCGCAGCCTAGAATTTCAGGACGACCGAAAAGACAATCACCAGCAGCGCGATCGTCGGCACCTCGTTCATAATGCGGAAATTGCGCCCACTGACGGATGAGGTGCCGGTGACGAATTCCTTGCGCCGCATTCCCAGCCAATGATGAAACCACGTCATGCCCAGAACGCCCGCCGCCTTTGTCCAGGGCCAGATCGACCCCCAATCGACAATGCCCGGCGTCATCACCAGCAGCAGACCAAAGAGCCAAGTCGAGATCATGGCCGGGTTCATGATCGCGCGCAGCAGCTTGCGCTCCATCACCTGGAATATCTCATCGCGGCTGTCCCCCGGGGTCGAGGCCTCGGCGTGGTAGACAAAAAGGCGGGGAAGGTAGAACAGCCCCGCCATCCAGGCGATGACCGAAACGATATGAAGCGCCTTCGTCCAGGGATAGAGGCCGGCAAGCAAGTCGATCATATCATGTCCCGTTCATCGCTGAGCCATCCTTACAATAATAAATAAGAAATATAGAAAAGGATGATGATTAAGTAGGGGGGCGCCCTGCCTGTGGATTACCGCGCTATCCACAGAAATGGCAACAGCCGCGCCGCCTATGGACAGCGCTGTGGAAAACTGTCGCAGGCAGATGGTCATGTCATATTTGCTCCGAAAACTGGCGTGCATTGTCCGCTCTGCGGGCCCTCCATCTTGTGGAGAAAACCGGGGCCTGACTGATTCCTCCCGCACCGGATTCCATACAGTCCACGACGGGATGAAAGGGCTGGGCCGCCGTGAAAGATGCGGGTTCTCCCCGGCCCGGTGGCGCCTCCGGCGAAATGGGGATATCTGTGGCACATTCTCCGCCACTTGTTCCTCGGGTTTTCCACATGAGCACGCGCATCGTCCTGGCCTCGCAATCCGCCATTCGCCGCAGTTTGCTGGAAAACGCTGGCATTCCTTGTGACGCCGTGCCTGCGCGCGTCGATGAGGATGCGGTGAAATCCGCGCTTTTGGCCGAGGGCGCGTCGCCGCGCGACGTGGCCGATGCGCTGGCCGAGATGAAAGCACGCAAGATCAGTGAGCGGCACAAGGACGCGCTGGTGATCGGCTGCGATCAGGTGCTGGCCTTCGATGGTGATCTGCTGTCCAAACCGCAAAGCCCCGAGGAAGCTCGGGACCAACTGACCCGGCTGCGCGGGAATACACACCGCCTGATCTCGGCTGCCGTGATCTGCGAGGGGGGTCGGCCCCAATGGCGCCATGTCGGTGTTGTGCAGATGCAGATGCGTGATGTATCGGATAGCTATCTGAATGACTACACCGCGCGCAACTGGGACAGTATCCGTCATTCCGTTGGCGCCTATAAACTGGAAGAAGAAGGCGTGCGACTGTTTCAACGCATCATCGGCGATCATTTCCATGTCCTCGGCCTGCCCTTGTTGGAGCTGATCGGCTACCTCGCCACCCGCGGAGAGATTGACACATGAGCGAACCCGGTATCCCCCTTGCCGGCGTGATCGGCACCCCGATTGCCCATTCACGCTCGCCCAAGATCCACCAGCATTGGCTGAAGACACGCGGGATCGCGGGGTATTACATCCCGATGAATGTCGCCGCCGACAATCTGGAAACGGTCCTGCGCACTCTGCCCAAGGCGGGGTTTGTCGGGGTCAACGTGACGATCCCGCACAAGGAAAAAGTTCTTCAGATCGCGGATCTGGTCACGGACCGCGCCACTCTGATCGGGGCGGCGAATACCCTGATTTTCCGCAAGGACGGGAAAATCCATGCGGACAACACGGATGGCTATGGGTTCATCAAGAATTTGCAAAGCGCGCCGTGTGGCTGGGATGCCAGATCGGGGCCCGCCGCCGTCCTGGGCGCGGGCGGCGCGTCACGGGCGGTTATCGCTTCGCTTCTCGATGCGGGGGTGCCGGAAATCCTTCTTTCCAACCGCACCCGTGTGCGCGCGGATGCGCTGGCGCAGGAATTCGGAAAACGGGTGCGCGTCTTTGACTGGGTTCAGGCGGGCAACATGCTGGACCATGCTGCGACGGTGGTGAATACCACGTCACTGGGAATGATTGGAAACCCGCCGCTTCGAGTGCCGCTTGACGGTTTGCAAAAAGGCGCGGTTGTCACGGATCTGGTCTATGCGCCGTTGCAGACCAAGCTGCTTGAGGTGGCCAGCCAGATGGGCTGCCATACCGTCGATGGCCTTGGCATGCTCCTGCATCAGGCCGTGCCCGGATTCGAGCGGTGGTTTGGCGAGCGCCCCGAGGTCGACAGCGCAACACGCGCCGCCGCCCTCAGATGAGGTATATTCTGGGTCTCACCGGCTCCATCGGGATGGGCAAATCGACGACCACGCGCATGTTCGCGGATCTTGGCTGTGCCGTCTGGGATGCGGATGCCGCGGTGCATCGCCTCTATGCGCCGGGTGGCGGCGCGGTGGACGAAATCGCGGTACAATTTCCGAAGGCGATCCAGGACGGTGCGGTGTCGCGCGACGCGCTCAAGCAGATCATCGCCGAGGAGGAAACTGCGCTAGCCCGTATCGAGGCCATCGTGCATCCCTTGGTCGCCGCCGACCGCGAGGCGTTTTTGGCCAATGCAGAGGCTGATATCGTCGTTCTGGACATTCCCCTGCTCTTTGAGGGCGGGTATGATGCGAAGGTGGATGGCACGGTTTGCGTCACCGCCCCGCCCGAGGTGCAGCGCGCCCGTGTTCTGGACCGCGGAACCATGAGTGAGGCGCAGTTCGAGGCCATACTTGCCAAGCAAATGTCCGATGCGGAAAAACGTGCGCGCGCGACCTGGGTGATCGAGACCGATACGCTTGAACACGCCAAGGCCCAGGTGCAGGCTGTGATGGATGCGATCACACAGGAGAGATCGAATGCGTGAAATCGTGCTCGACACAGAAACAACCGGATTCGAGCCTGACCAAGGGGACCGCATCGTCGAGATCGGCGGGGTCGAACTACTCAATCACATGCCGACGGGCCGGACCTACCATCAATATATCGACCCCAAGCGCGCGATGCCCGAGGATGCCTTCAAGGTGCACGGGCTGGGCGATGATTTCCTGCGGGGCAAGCCCGTCTTCGCCGAGATTGCAGACGCATTTCTGGAATTCGTGGGCGATGCCAAGCTGGTCATCCACAATGCCGCCTTCGACATGAAATTCCTGAACGCCGAGCTGCGATGGCTCAACAAGCGGCAATTGCCGTGGGAGCAAGCCATCGACACGCTGGCCATCGCGCGCAAGAAATTCCCCGGCTCGCCCGCGTCGCTGGATGCGCTCTGCCGCCGGTTCAATATCGACAACGGCGCCCGCACACTGCACGGCGCGCTGTTGGACTCCGAGATCTTGGCCGAGGTTTATCTGGAGCTGATCGGTGGCCGCCAGCCAGGCCTGATCCTGGGCCAGGCGCAGACCCAAACCAGCGGAACAGAGACGCAAAGCAGCTGGCGCCCAGCCCCGAGGCCGACGCCCCTGCCTGCGCGGCTGACCGAAGCAGAGGCCGCCGCGCATGAGGCGTTCATCGAAACGCTGGGTGATGCGCCGCTCTGGCGCAGGACGTCTTAGGCTGTGCCGCTGGGCTGGTTCTGCTGCTCTGCCTGGCGGCGCGCGATTTCATTGCGGTAGATCGCGACAAAGTCGATGTTCTCCATGTTCAGCGGCGGGAAGCCACCGTCGCGCGTGACGTCCGACACGATGCGGCGGAAGAACGGGAACATGATGCGCGGGCATTCAATCATCAGGAAGGGATGCAGCTGCTCTTCCGGCACGTTCTCGACGTGAAACACGCCTGCATATTCCAGCTCCAGAAGGAACAGATCGTCCTCGGTGCCCTTGTTTTTGGAGTTTATCTTCAGCTTTGCGATCACTTCGTACTGATGCTCGGCGGCACGCTTCTTGGCGTCCAGATTGACGCTGACCGTAACGTCGGGCTGCACTTCGCCGCCCGAGCCGCGCTGGGCCAAGATGTTTTCAAAGGACAGGTCCCGCACGAATTGCGTGAGGACATGCATCTTGATCTGGGGTTGCTCGGCGCTTGCGGCACCATTTTCCTGCTCGGCCATCGGTCTCTCCTGAATAGCTGTTCGGCAAATGGTCTAGCAGGTCGCGATCATTGCCTCAATCCCTGGTCCAGCCGGAGGGGCCGCGCGGCGTGCTCTCGGGATCGACCTCAACATATTCGCCCTCGATCGTGTTCGGCCCTTGCGTTCGCGGCCCGGGTTGAGGCCCGGGTTGAGGCCCGGTCGAAAAGGTCTGAACCTTGACCCGCTTGCGCAGGTATTCGAATGCAGCGCGCCGGAAGGGCGGCGTCAACAGGGCAAACCCGACCGCATCGGTGAAAAATCCGGGCGTTAGCAGTAGGACACCGGCAATCAGGATCATTGCCCCATGCGCCAGAGGCTCGGTCGGGTCCGTCTGCCGCGAGAATGAGCCGCGAAGCTCGCTCAGGGCCAGCGCGCCTTGCGTCCGAACCAGCCACGTCCCGAGGATCGCGGTTATGATAACAATGGCAAGCGTCGGCCACAGTCCGATCAGCCCTCCGACCTGAATGAAGAGGGCAATTTCAACGATCGGAACGATCATGAACGCAAAGAGTAGCCACATGGCAGGATGTCCTTCGGGTTTGCTGCGCGCCAAGGTGGACTTGGCCCGCCTCGACCCCTACATAAGAACGCAAGTAAACGAATTTCAACGTATTGCCCTGATGAGGTGCTCATGAACTCGCCCATTCTGCAGCTTTTGGTGCTTGCGGGCATCGCTGTTTTCCTGATCCTGAGGCTGAAAAGCGTTCTGGGCACGCGCGACGGACACGAGCCGTCGCCCGAGGCGCGCCCTGCCCCGGCGCAGCGCACGCATAACCTTGAGGTGATCGAGGGCGGGCCAGACCGCGACATCATCGACCACGTGCCCGAAGACAGCGAGACCGCAGCGGCCCTTGCCGAGATGAAGCGAGCCGAGCCATCCTTTGGCGTGGCCGATTTCCTTGGCGGCGCACGCGGCGCCTACGAGATGATCCTGATGGCCTTCGAGCGCGGTGAGATGGAAGAGGTGCGTGAATTTCTGTCCGAAGATGTCTACGACTCCTTCTCCGAGGTGGTCGCCATCCGCGAGGAGAAAGGCCTGACGATCGAAGCCGAATTCATCGGTATTCGCGACATGACGCTGTCCAGTGCCAGCTTTGAGGAAGGCGTGGCGGATATCACCGTCAAATTCGTGGGCGAGCTTGTGTCGGTCGTGAAGGATGCCGAGGGTAAGGTCATCGAGGGCGAGCCCGGTAAATCCAAGCGTCAGAAGGACGTCTGGACATTCGAGCGCATGATGGGCGCCGACGATCCCAATTGGCGGCTCGTCGCGACGGGCGAATGATCAAGGCGGCGCTTGCCGCAGTTGCGCTTGCGGTGGGGCTTGTCGGCACCGCAGCGCAGGCCGAGGCGCGCTACGATATTCTCAGCTTTGAAGATCTGGATGGGTGGGAGCGTGACGATCACGCTGCCGCCCTTCGCGTTTTCAATGATACCTGCGCCGACATGACGGATGTCGACTGGCGCGCGCTCTGCGCGTTGGCGCAGAACGGCCCCGGCGCACGGGATTTTTTTGAGCTGTTCTTTCGCCCCGTTCTGATCACCGAAGGGCGCCCTGCCCTTTTCACGGGGTATTTCGAGCCCGAACTGAGCGGTTCACTGCGGCGAAGCGATCGATTTCGCTATCCAATCTACCGTCAGCCGCCCGAGTCACGCGCCGCCAGCATCTGGCTCAGCCGCCGCGAGATCGAGAGTGGCGAGACGATGCAGAACCGGGGGCTCGAGATTGCCTGGGTCGACGACCCGGTAGAGCTGTTCTTCTTGCAAATTCAAGGGTCTGGACGGATCAAACTAACAGATGGGCGCATGATTCGTGTTGGATATGGCGGTTCGAACGGGCATGACTACCGCTCGATCGGAGCCGAGATGGTGCGGCGCGGGATCTATGAGGTCCATCAGGTGTCAGCCGAGGTGATCAAGAATTGGGTGCGGCGCAATCCCGAAGACGGTGCCGAGCTACTGCTGCATAATCCGTCCTATGTCTTTTTCCGCCGGATCGACGATCTACGGCCCGAGCTTGGGCCGCGCGGCGCGATGAACCGCTCGATCACCACGGGCCGCTCCGTGGCCATCGACCCCAAATTCGTGCCGCTGGGGGCGCCTGTCTGGATCGAAAAAGACGGCGCCGATCCGGTGCGCCGCCTGATGATCGCCCAAGATACCGGCTCGGCCATCAAGGGCGCGCAGCGCGCTGACCTCTTCATGGGGACGGGTGATGCGGCAGGCCGGGCGGCGGGCCAACTCCGTGATCCGGGCCGGATGCTGGTCCTGATGCCGATTCAGCGCGCCTATGCGCTGGCGCCGGATGCCATCTGATGTCCCGCAGGCGCCTGAAACCCGACGAGCTGGACCTGTGGCGGCAGGTGGCGCGCACGGCCGAGGCGCTGCACCCGGCGCAGCCCCGTCCAAAGGCGCCGCCCAAACCCGCCGCGCCCAAGCACGAGCCGGAGCGCCCTGCCCCCGCCCCCGTCCAACATTTCAAACTTGGGCAGAAGGCCTCCCGTAGCGGTCACGCGCATGATGTCTTGCCAGCCCTTGCGGACAGGCTGAAATCGCAGCCCGTCGCGATGGATCACAAGGCCTACGGCCGGCTCAAACGTGGCAAGCTGGCACCCGAGGCGCGTATCGACCTGCATGGCATGACCGCGGACCGCGCGCATGGCGCGCTGCGCGGCTTCATCCTGCGCGCGCATGGTCAGGGCAAGCGTCTGGTTCTGGTCATCACCGGCAAAGGGCGGCGCAGCGATGAGGATGGCCCGATTCCCGTGCGCCACGGCGTGCTGCGCCACAATGTGCCCCATTGGCTGAGTGTGCCGCCGCTGGCCGGCCTCGTCCTGCAGGTGACCAACGCCCATAACCGCCATGGCGGCGGCGGCGCCTATTACGTCTATCTACGCCGGCCCCGGTAGCAGCACCTTGGCCCGGCCAACGCCGATCACCATCAATGTCGTGGAGATGACAAAGAAGACCGCGATCCACCAGAATTGCGTCTCGATCCCGATCCCAAGGTCGATGCCCACGCCCGAGACGCCCGGTCCGATGGCCGAGCCGAGCACCATGACGGCCGCCGCCATCGCCTTGATCGAGCCGATGTGCCGGGTGCCGTAGAACTCGGCCCAGAAGGCCGAAGGCAGCGTGTTGTTGAACCCGGTATTCAGACCCAGAAAGAAAAAGCCCGCCAGCATGCCCCAGCTGCTCTGGGCCATGGCGAAAATCGCGAAAGCCACCACCATCGGCACCTGCATCCACGGGATCAGCCGCGGTGTGCCGACCCGGTCCAGCGCCCAGCCGCTGAGGATCATCGCCCCGATGCTCACGGCGGTATAGAAGGGAAACATCGCCACCAGCTCGACATGGGACATCGCCTTGACCTCGGCAATATGGACCTGGTGAAAGAAGAAAGCGGTGTTGAAGGCTGAGGGGCCCAGCAATGCCGGGATCATGAACCAGAAGAGCCAATGCCGGAACGTCTGGTTGCGCGTCCAGTGCCGCGCCTCCATCCCGAGGCTTTGCCCGCCTTCGGCATGGCTTTGCGGCGTCCGTTCCTGGCGCAGCAAGAGAAGCAGGACGGGCGCGCCCATCACCGCTATGCCCGCCGCGATCAGCCACAGGAAATGCCAGTCCATCACCAGCATCAGCGCGACGAAGGTCACCGGCAGCACCGCCTCGCCCAGCGAAAAGCCCAGCTTGGCCACCGAGAGCGCCCGGCCCCGCGCCGCGATGAACCACCGCGCCATGGCGACCACGGCGATATGGCTGCTCATCCCCTGCCCGGTAAAGCGCAGCGCAAAGATGATGACGGGCAAGAGCCACCAGACCGGATTGAGCGCCATCGCGGCGCAAGCGAGCGCCAGCCCGCCAAAGATGACGGCCCCGATGACGCGCACGCGAAACACATCCGTCAGCCCGCCCGCCCAGACCATCAGAACGGCCGAGACCGTCGTGCCAAGCGAATAGATCCCGCCCCATTCCCCGTGGCTCAGCCCGAAGGCCGCGCGGATTTCCCCTGCAAAGATCGAGATGAAGAATGTCTGACCGAAGCTGCTGAGGAAAGTCAGCAGCACCCCGGCAGCGAGCCAGCGGGCGTTATCGCGCAGGAAGATGAGCGTTTGCATCCGCCTTTGGTGGCGCGAAAGTGCGAAGAAGGAAAGCGTGAAACGGCTGCAGGGCGCGATGAAGAAATATCATCGCGCCCTGCATAGTCAGGATCCGGGTATTTTACCCCAAGAAAAGCCGGGTGCGGCGCTAGAGCACGTAGCGGCTGAGATCGGTGGATTTGGCCAGCTCGCCCAGGTTCTTGTCGACGAAAGCGGCGTCGACGGTCACGCTGTCGCCGGCGCGGTCGGGCGCGTCAAAGCTCAGCTCTTCGAAGACGCGCTCCATCACGGTGTAAAGGCGGCGCGCGCCGATATTCTCGACCGATGAGTTCACCTCGGCGGCGATGCGCGCCAAAGCCTCGATGCCGTCCTGCGTAAAATCGACGGTAACCTCCTCGGTGCCCATGAGGGCGGTGTACTGTCGGGTAAGGGCATTGTCCGTTTCGGTCAGGATGCGGACGAAATCAGCCTCGGTCAGCGCGCGCAGCTCGACCCGGATGGGCAGGCGGCCCTGAAGTTCGGGCAAAAGGTCCGATGGCTTGGCGATGTGGAATGCGCCGGACGCGATGAAGAGGATATGGTCGGTCTTGACCGCGCCGTATTTCGTGCTGACGGTCGTGCCCTCGATCAGGGGCAGCAGGTCGCGCTGCACGCCTTCGCGGCTGACCTCGCCTCCGCGCGCGTCGGTGCGGGCGCAGACCTTGTCGATCTCGTCAAGAAAGACGATGCCGTTCTGCTCGACCGCCTCCAGCGCAGCGCGGTTGATCGTTTCGTCATCGAGGAGCTTGTCGGCCTCTTCGCCGATCAGGATGTCATAGCTGTCCGCAACGGTTACCTTGCGCTTGGTGGTGCGCCCACCGAATGCCTTGCCGAAGATGTCGCCCAAATTCATCATCTGGCCGCCGCCGGGCTGACCGGGAATGTCCATCATGCCCATCGGGCTGGAACTGTCGGCGACTTCCAACTCGATCACGGTGTCATCGAGCTCGCCCGATTTCAGCTTCTTGCGGAACATCTCGCGCGTGCCGTCGCGGGCATCCTCGCCTGCGATGGCCGAAATGACGCGCTCTTCGGCAGCGGTGCGGGCGGCTGAGTTGACGTCCTCGCGCATCTGCTCGCGGATCATGGCGATGGCGCTGTCGACAAGGTCGCGGATGATCTGCTCGACATCGCGGCCGACATAGCCGACCTCGGTGAACTTGGTCGCCTCCACCTTGATGAAGGGCGCGCGCGCCAGTTTGGCCAGGCGGCGGCTGATTTCGGTCTTGCCGACGCCTGTGGGGCCGATCATCAGGATGTTCTTGGGGTAAACCTCGTCCCGCAGATCGCTGGACAGCTGCTTGCGCCGCCAGCGATTGCGCAGCGCGACGGAAACCGCCCGCTTGGCGTCCTTTTGCCCGATGATGAAGCGGTCAAGCTCGCTCACGATTTCGCGGGGGGTCAGGTCGGTCATGCGGTTTCCTTTTGCGGTCTCGGGGAACGTAAGCATGGGCAGCGGAAAGACAAGCGGCGGGGGTCAGCCGCCGATCTTCTCCACGGTCAGGTTTCCGTTGGTGTAGACGCAGATATCGGCGGCGATCGCCATGGCGGCGCGCGCGATCTCTTCGGCATTGCGATCCGAGTCGATCATGCCGCGCGCGGCGGCGAGGGCGAAATTCCCGCCCGATCCGATGGCGGTCACGTCATGCTCGGGCTCCAGCACGTCGCCGGCGCCGGTGATGACATAGAGATCCTTGCCGTCCGTGACGATCAGCATCGCCTCCAGCTTTTGCAGGTATTTATCGGTGCGCCAGTCCTTGGCCAGTTCGACGCTGGCGCGCTGCAGCTGGCCGGGTGTTGCCTCCAGTTTGCTCTCCAGCCGTTCCAGCAGGGTGAAGGCATCGGCGGTCGATCCGGCAAAGCCCGCGACCACCTCGAAGCCGCCGGGGCTGAGACGGCGCACTTTGCGGGCGCTGCCCTTGATCACCGTCTGGCCAAGACTGACCTGTCCGTCACCGGCAATCACCACCTCGCCGCCCTTGCGCACGCCGATGATGGTGGTGCCGTGCCATCCGGGAAATTGGTCGCTGGCCATTGTCGTCCTCCTGTCGCGTTTGCGCCTATATGGAAGCCGCGCGGGCAGATCGCAAGTTTTGCAGCGCGCAGCAAAAAGGGCGCCACCGGGGCGCCCTTTGAAATCACGGTGCCAGGGTCGCCTCAGATCGAGTCTTCGATCCAGCTTTGCAGGGCGGCCTTGGGGGCTGCGCCCGAACGGTTCGAGACGACCTCCCCGTTCTTGAAGATGAAGAGCGCGGGGATACCGCGCACGCCCATCGCCACGGCGGAGTTCGGATTGCTGTCCACGTCGACTTTCACGACCTTGACCTTGCCTTCCATCTCGCTCGACAGCTCTTCCAGAGCGGGGCCGATCTGCTTGCACGGGCCGCACCACTCGGCCCAGAAATCCACCACGACGGGGATGTCGGAATTCTTTACTTCGGCGTCGAAAGTATCATCGGTGACGGCTACGGTTGCCATGGGTCTCTCCTGCGCTTGGGTTCGACAATTACCTATGGAGCGAGGGGCGCAAGGTCAAGTTGCCACAGCCCGCGCCAGCGCAGATGTCACAAGATCGTGCGGCAGGGACATGAGTGTGGCGGTCCGGGTCCAGAGGATCGCGGTATCGATCCGGCGGTCCGGATATAACAGCGCGGCCATCGCCGCATAAGCTCCCATCTGCCGCAAAAGGCCGTCGGGGCAGGCCTCGGGCGTCTCGGGTACGGTGGCATTCGTCTTGAAATCGACGATCAAGGCCGCGCCCTCCGTCAGGATCAGCCTGTCGATCACCCCTTGCAGGCGGCCAAGGCCCGACAGTTCGGCGGTTATACCGACTTCGGGCAGCGCGGCGGGCGCCCAGAGCTGCGAGAGATCGGCGGAGGTGATACAGCGCGCGGTCTCGTCCAGCAGGTCTTGCACATTCGGCGCTGCGGGCAGGATCCGCGCGGCGATTCCGGGCCATTCGGCTTCGGGCTGGTTGGGCAGGAACTCCAGCAAGGCATGGATCTGCGTGCCGCGCAGCTTGGCCGCATCCTCGTCCTGACCGGCGTCACCCGGCAGTGCCTTGGCGCCGCCCAGATCCGACGGGCTGCGCGGCGCGGTGGCGTCCGGCATGGCGGGGGCATGGGTGCTGAAATGGGCTGGCAGGGGGGCCGGCTGGCGCATTTCCTCGGGCGCTGGGGCCTGCACCGCGCCGGTCCAATCGCCACGCTCCAGCCTCAGGCCGTCGCCGCCGTGGATGCGGTAAGGGGCAGCCCCCAAATGTGTCAGGCCGCCCCTGATTTTTTCGTACCAGCTATCGCCATTCTCGCCCGGCTCCTTGGCGGAGGCGACGATCAACCATTTTTCCGCGCGCGTCATGGCCACGTAAAGCAAACGGTCCCGCTCGGCTGCCTGGGCATCCTTCATCCGGTCGAGAACGGTGCTTTGGGCCTCCGGTATAACCCCTGATTTTGCGCGCCACACAGGCGCCCCGCCGAGGTCAAGCAACTGGGCACGCACCTCATTCTTGCGCTTGCCCGTCTCGGGCAGGATCACAATGGGCGCTTCTAACCCCTTTGCACCATGCACGGTCATCACGCGGATCAGATCTCCTGCGGCGTCCATCTGGCGCTTGATCTCCAGGTCATCGGTCTCGAGCCAGACGAGAAAGCCGGTGAGGCTATCCACCGCCTTCTGCTCATAGGCCAGCGCCTGAGACAAAAGCGCGTCGATGCCGTCCTCGGCCTCGGGGCCCAGACGCGCCAGCATCCGGCGGCGGCCATCATGGCGGGTCAGGATGCGCTCGATCAGATCATAGGGCCGCAGGAAATCGGCCTGATCGCGAAGGTCGTTCATAACGGCCATCGTGTCGGGAAAATTTTCTGCCCTGTCGCGCAGCACTTCCCAAAGGTATTTGCGCCCGCGCCCCTGCGCCAAGGCATAGAGCTGCGCCTCGTCCCAGCCCAGAAGGGGCGAGCGCAGCGCGATGGCCAGCGAAAGATCATCCTCGGGGGTCGATAGGAACGACAGGATTGCCGCCAGATCCTTGACCGCCAGCTCGGCCGCGACCTTCATCCGGTCGGCCCCGGCGATGGGCAGGCCGCGCGTTTTGCAGGCGCTGATGATCTCGTGAAAGATGTCGCTACGGGACTGCACGAGGATCAGGAAATCGCCCGCGCGCACGGGGCGCATGCCGTCGCCGCCGGGAATGGGCTGCTGCTCGGTGATCATTCGCGCGATGGTATCCGCGATCTGCCGGGCCAGAATGACACTTGGATCATCCTCGGCCTTGATGTCGACGGGCGTATGCCAAGGCGGCGGATCGGCAGGCTCGGCCGCCGGATTGACGGGCCACAGATCGACGCGGCCCGGCATGTCCGGCCAAAAGGAAATGTGGCTCTGATCCGGGGAAAACCCCGAATCCTGCAAGTTTCGGAAGGTCGCATCGACCGCATCCAGAATCGCGCTGGACGATCGAAAGGAATGCTCGAGTCGCTGGCTTTGCAACGGCGTTCCGGCAGCGGCGAGGCGATCCGACCAATTGCGCTGCATCCGGTCGAATTCACGCGGATCGGCGCCTTGGAACGAATAGATTGACTGCTTTTTGTCGCCCACGACAAAGATCGTCCGCTCCACGTTCTGCCGCGCGCCCTCGCCTGCGGTGAATTCCTGTGCCAGACGGTCGATCACCTGCCATTGCACGGGGCTGGTGTCCTGCGCCTCGTCCACTAGAATGTGGTCGATACCTCCATCCAGCCGAAAAAGCACCCAGGCCGCCACGTCCGAGCGTGTCAGCAATGCCCGCGCGCGCAGGATCAGGTCGTCGAAATCGAGCCAGCCGCGCAGCTGTTTGGCCTTCGCATAGGCGGGCAGAAAAACCTGCGCGAATTCCTGCAACGCCACCGCGAGGCGCGTCGCCTCCAGCGCGATGCGCTTTGGCCGGGCCGCCTCGACCCGGTGCAACCAGGCGTCGATCAGGTCCATGCCGTCACCCAGCGCCGTGCGCACATCCTTGGTCGGGCACCGCGAAGAAACGGTAAAGGGCGCCTTGCCGGACTTGGTGAGGAACACATCCTCCAGTATCGGTAGAGCGTCATAGCCGAGCGATGAGATGTGGCGCAGCTTGACCGCTGCCTTTGTATCGGTTGGCTTGCCTGATGCCATTTCATTCACTAGACGGCTGAAAAAAGCCGACTCTCCCCCCGAAAATACCTCATCCTCGATACTGCGCGCGGTCACGTCCGGGCGCAGGCCCATCGCGTTGGCGAGGCCCGCCTCGGTCCAGGGCGCTTCGAACATGGGCGCCCGGCTGGCAATCTCACGCGTCAAATCGTCCAGTGTCTCGCCTGTGTGGTAGCGTGCCAGCGCGTCCAGCTTGGCGGCGTGGGGGCCGGCGGCGATTTCCTCGACGATCTCAGCGCGCAAGAGCTTGGCTGTGCGCTCCTCCATCTCGACGAATTGAGGGCTGACCCCGGCCTCCAGCGGAAAGCGGCGCAGAAGCGAGGCGCAGAAGGAATGGATCGTCTGGATCTTGAGGCCGCCCGGCGCCTCGATCGCGCGGGCGAACAGGCGGCGCGCATCGCGCAAGGCGGTGTCGCCCATCGGCCCCTCGGCCCCCAGATCGCGCAGCGCGAGGCCTAGGCTGGCACTGTCCAGCATGGCCCACTGGCCCAGCCGTGCGAACAGGCGGTTCTGCATCTCGCTGGCCGCGGCCTTGGTGTAGGTGAGGCACAGGATATGCTGCGGATCGACCCCGTTCAGCAGCAATCGCGCCACCCGGTCGGTCAGAACGCGGGTCTTGCCCGATCCGGCATTCGCGCTGAGCCATGTCGAATTGCCCGGCTGCGCCGCCGTGATCTGGCGCAATGTGGCGTCGTCGCGCTGGGTCATGTCATCTCCTGCGGGGTGGGATCGTCGGTGATGTCCCATTCGCCAAAGCGTGCCAGCTGATCGTAATCGCCCGCATCGTCCTGTTTGCGCATGGCGCGGCGCGCGACATATCCCTTGCGAATGTTCCGATAGGCCGCGATCAGATCATGCAGACCCTCCCAGACCTTCTCGGGCGGCTCGTCATCAAGCGGCGCCAGCGTCTCAGCCGGTATCGCGCCGAGGCCGATATAGACGGCGCGCGCCACTTGGCAGGGGGCCAGATCGCCGAACCCGGCGCGCTGGGCGATGGCGGCCTCCAGCAGCAATTGCTTGTCGAACTGCGTCTGTTCCTTGGGGCCGGGCGGCTTGCCGGTCTTGTAGTCGTAAATATGCAGGCAGCCACGCGCGTCGATGTCGATCCGGTCGGCCTCGGCGACGAGGGTAAAGCCGAGATCGGCCATCTCCGCCTGACCTCTCGCCTCGAAAGCGGTGGGCATGGCGAGGGCGCGGCGCGCCTCCTCGGTCTCAATGAACCAGTCGGCCACACGCTCAAGCCGCGCAAGCCAAAGCGTGCGCGCCTCGGCCCAAGGGACCTCGCGCGACAGCACGTCCTGCGCAAGGTCCATCAGCACCTCGCGTGTCAGCCGTTCCGGCGCGTCGACGCTATCCTTGATGAAGCGCTCCAGCACCGCGTGCAGCACGATCCCGCGCAAGAGCGCATCGGGCGCGCGCATCAGCGGATCGAGCGGGCGCAGACCCAGCACATGCTTGGCGTAGATGGCGTAGGGATCGCGGATCAGACGCTTGATCTCAGTCACTGACAGGCGGTTTGGTCTCGCATCCAGGGGCGGGCAAGGGGCAGGACGCGGCGCCGGATCTATGCGCAGAGTCGCCTCCAGTTGCGCGGCGCGGACCAGCCAATCCTGACCTCGCTGGCGCATCGCGGCCAGTGCGGCCGTCCCGCCCTGTTCCGGCAGGCCCGACATCAGATTCTGGATGCGGTTCAGCCAGCGCGACACGACCGTCTCGCTCTCGTCCGAGCGGGTGCTGCGGGTCAGCCAGACCTCGCTGGCCAGTACCGCTTGCTGGAAATCATGCGCTGCCAGACCGATGCGCCTTTCCGGCAAGAGCAGACCGGCGCGGTGCCGTAGCGCGCGGTTCAGCCACGGATCGGGTGTCTGCGCTTCGGGCCAGCTTCCCTCGTTCAGCCCGGCAAGGATCAGCGTATCGGCGCCCTGAACACGAGCCTCCAGCGTGCCCCAGATCAAGATGCCGGAATGGGGCGCCTCGGCGCTGCGCACCTGTTCGCCCCGCAAAAGGGCGGCGAAGAGGGCGGCGTAATCCGTCGCCGTCATGTCGCCGCCATGCTCCGCCTCGGCGGTCAGCAGGTTGCAGACATCGCGCGCGGTCTTGCCCGCATCCTTCTGCCAGAGCTCGCTGGCACGCTCGGGGGCGCAGCCATCCGCGATAGCCTCGGCGGCGGCAAGATGCCTGGTGACACGGGTATCGAGCGGCATCGCATCCGGCGCGTCCTGCCCGGTCAGCCAGCGCCCGATCCAATTGGCCCAATCCGCCGCCAACGGCTCGGAGTGCTTTGCCGCCCAGTCCGCGACGCTTTCAGCGGTGGGGAAGGGAGGCCCGTTGCGGCGCAGGTTCAGCTCCAGCTCGCGGGTGAGGCGCAGATGCGTGCCGCGCTGGCCGCCTGTATGGGTCAGCGGATGCTTGAGCAGCGTCAACAGCGCCTCGGCGGTCAGCGGGCGCAGCGACAGCTCCGCCACATGGCGCAGAAACCGTCCCGGCGGCGACAGGTGCAAGGGGATGCCCGCGCTGTCATCGGGGATGATGCCCCAGCGGTCCAGCGCGGCGGCAACGCGCCGCGTCAATCCGCGATCCGGCGTGATCAGCGCGGCGGTTTGCCCCGTCTCGGCGGCCTCGCGCAGGCGCATCGCGATGGTCAGCGCCTCAATCCGGTGCGACGGCGCCTCGATCAGGGTGACACCGTCCATCGCCTCGGCGATCCCGTCCAGCCTTGGCCCCTCATCCAGCCATTGATCGGTGATCGGCGCCGGGCGCAGCGCAAGCGATACCAGCTTGGCGCGTGCCGGGCTGTAGGGCTGCGCCTCGATCCAGCGCGGCACCTCGTCCAGCCCAAGCGCGTTGCGCAGAGCCTGAAAGCGGTATTGCGGGTGATCCTCGCTCAGCATCGCGTCGCTCATCGAGGCCCAGACATGCTCGGGCGTGTCGAAATCAAAGCCGGGGAGAATCACGGCCCCTTGCGGCAGGCGCGCCACGGCCTGCATCAACATCTGTGTCGTGCCGCGCGATCCGGTCGACCCGGCAAGCAGAACCGGATGCTGCGGGGGTGCGTCCTGCCACCGCGCGATCATCCGTTCGATTACGCGCCGTTGCCGCGCCTCGGCCCCCGGTGCGCCCCGCCCTTCGGTAAAGTGGCGCACGATGTTGAGAAAGGTACGAATGCGCTCCCAATGGCCGGACTGGTCACTGACATCGAGCCGATCGATCACGTCGGGCGAGACGCCTTCGCCCTCCATCTCGTCCATCAGGGTGGCAAGGCTGTTGGCCAGATCGTAAAGCGCGGTGCGCGGAGCCAGATCCGGCTGCGCCTCGAGCAGGGAAGAGATCAACTGAATCAACTCCAGCCGCCGGCGCAGCGGCGGGGCGGGCGGGGCGATATCGGTCATTGTCCAGTCGCGTCCCAGTTCCGCCACCAGCGAAATGCGGGGCATCAACCGCGCGGGGCCCACTGCAAGCAGCCCCTGAATCCGCCGGGCCATCCGCCTGGTGTTGACGATCAGATGCACGCGTCCCAGCGCCTCGGGCGGCGCGCCATCAAGGCGGCTCAACGTCCCTGCGATCAGCTGATCGGGAAAATCGACGCCGGGCGGAAGGCCAAAGACGCGCGCGGTGTCCTCGCGCTTAAACATCGGGCATCGCCAGCATATTCTCGGCCAGGGCAATGCCGCCCGGATGCCCGACATCGCACCATTGGCCGCTGTAGACCGTGCCATAAAGCCGGCCCTCGGCCATCATCCTGTCCCATAGTTTGTTAAGCGAGAACGCGCCCTCGGGCATCTTGGCCAGCGCATCCGTCCGGATGATCTGCGCGCCCGAGTAGATAAGGCCCGGCCCGCGCGCGGCGCGGCCCTGATCGTCCAGCGTGAAATCGCCGCTGCCCACGTGGCCGATGGCTTGGGCGGGGGGCAGGCACAGCAGCAGCGCGTCCATCCTGCCTTCGTCCCACGCCTGCGCCAGTTGTGCCAGAGGGTTCGGGCCGCGCCAGACAGCATCGGTGTTCATCGTATAGACTGGTGAGCCACCCAAAAGCGGCATGGCAGCGCGGAGCCCGCCACCGGTATCGAGGATCTCGCCCGCCTCATGCGAGATCGCGACATCGCGCCCGGCCAGATGGGCGGCGATCTGCTCGGCCTTGTAATGCGTGTTGACCACGATGCGCCCGATGCGCGCCGCCTCGGCAATCTCCAGCGCGTGGTCCAGAAGGGGGCGCCCCGCGACCTCGATCAACGGCTTGGGGCGGTCCTGGGTCAGGCTGCCCATCCGCGTGCCAAACCCGGCGGCGAACAGCATCAGGGCGTCGGGAGTGTGGCGCATCGTTGCCTCAGATCGTTGAGAAATTCAGGTGTCGGGGCGGGCAATGCGCTTATGATCAGCGGCGCCAGCTGCGCCAGCGCCGGATGGGCCAGATCACGCTCCAATAGCGCCCAGACGCGCGGGATGAGGTCGATGTAATGCCCCTTGCCGTCGCGCAGGCAAAGCCGGGCAAAGACGCCGATAATCCGCAGGTTCCGCTGTGCGCCCAGCACGTGATAGGCCGCATCGAACTGCCGGGCATCGACCCCTGTCCGCTCGACATAGCGCGCGATCATGTCCTGTTCGATCTCGGCGGGCACGTCGCGGCGGGCATCCTGCAGGAGCGAGACGAGGTCATAGGCCGGATGCCCCCGCATCGCGTCTTGAAAATCCAGCAATCCGACCCGCGCTGGGTCTTCGCGATCCGGTAGCCAGAGCAGGTTCTCGGCGTGGTAGTCGCGCTGGATCAGCACGGTGTTCTCGCTGGCATCGGAGGCCAGGGTGGCCAGAACAGCGGCATGCGCCGCCGCGCGCCGGACACTGTCCGGATCATTCGCATACCAATCGAAGGCGAGCATCGCCAAGTTGGCCATCAAGGGCGGGTCATAGGGGGGCAGATCGGGTGGCAGTGCCTGTGCATGGAGGTGGACCAGCACGTCGGTCGCGGCCTCGTAGAGACCTCTCTCGCATGCAGGGGTGCGAGGGATCACCCGCGCAAAGAGATCGTCGCCCAGATCCTCAAGCAGTAGAAAGCCATTCTGGACATCCTGCGCCAAGATGCGTGGCGCGCTCAGGCCCATGTCCGACAGGTGCCCGGCGATTGCGATAAAGGGCCGCACATCCTCGCCGCGCTCGGCGGGCGCGTCCATCAGGACGGCACTGTCGCCGCCGCGCGCCACACGCATGTAGCGCCGGTTCGACGCATCACCGGCGAGGGGCGAGAGGTCTGCGCCCGCCCAGTCCGTACCGTTCAGAAAGCGGGCTGCAAGCTCGGTGCGGTCAGTCATTTGCAAGGTCCTCCAGCCGTGCGGCCCATGCGGCGACATCGCCGGAAAATGTCAGAACACGGTCATCGGGCGCATCCCCGGCCGTGATGTCCAGTCCCAACGCCGTGCGCGGCGCCAGATCGCCCAGCCGGTCGGGCCACTCGATCAGGCAGATCGCGGTTTCGAACGCCTCGGTCAAGCCCAGCTCGAACACATCGTTCGGATCGCCCAGCCGATAGAGATCGGCGTGCCAGATCTCGCCGGGCTTGCCAAGGTAGGTCTGCACCAGCGTGTAGGTGGGTGAGGGAACGTCCTCGGGCGCCGTCAGCAGCGACTGGATGAGGCAGCGCGCGAAATGCGTCTTGCCTGCGCCGATATCGCCGCTGAGCAAGACGGTATCGCCCGGCCCCAGAAGGGCACCAAGCCGACATGCGATGTCGCAGGTTCGGTCCGGGCCGTCAGAGGGTAGGGTGCAGGTGGTGCGGCTGTGCATGGCCCGACACTACACGCGCCGCCGTCGCCTGCAACAGCGATCAGCCAGCCGCGAGCCGGGCAGGGGGTTTGGCGGCAGACTCGGCGCGGCTGCGCAGGATCAGCATTCGCGCGCCACCGGGCAGAAGCTCGACCCGGTATGTCAGGCTGTGGCCCGGCGCGATCTCGGCGGCTTTGCGCAGCGCGCTTTTCTGCTGGCGCATGCGCAGTTGCTCTTCGACCTCAGTCCAGACAGGCGGCGCGGGCAGGGCCCGAGCGCAGGCGCGCATCAGATCCGAAATCGACATGTCGGCAAAGCAGGTGTCCGGATCGACGCCCAGAAGGTCGATGGCCGAGGTATTGCAGAAGGCGAGAACGCCGTTCGGGCCGATGACCATGACCGCCTCCGGCATGCTGTCCAGCGCCGCCTGCCGCAGATCCAGTTGCGAGCGAAAGCGCCGGGCCAGCATCACCTCGGCCGAGATATCCTCGAAAAGGAACGCGACCGCCCCGTCGGGGTGGGGCCTTCCGGTGACGCGGTAGGTGACGTCGTTGGGCAGCGACCACGTTTCTTGATACAGGCCGCCTTCGGCTGCGCCGATCACCTCGCCAATCTGGGTGCGCCAAGAGGCATAGCTTCGCGGCTCGGGCATGACGCGCCGATCCCTCAACTTGTCGAAGAACGCCATGAGGTCGGGCTGACCGCTCAGGAAATCGACGCCAAGCGAGGTGAGGTCAACAAGGGCCGGGTTGAACAGCGCCAGCTTGCGATTGCGGTCGAAAACGGCGAGGCCGATCGTGAGATAGGCAAAGGTCTTGGTCAGGGTCTGAACGAAATCCTTCTGCATCCGCTCAGCATTGACGACCTTGGTAATATCCGTCGCATGATGCAGCGCACCCCATGAATGCTCTGCCCGGCTGACCTCGTACCAGCGGGTGCGCGCTGCACCTTCGGGCGTAACGGAAAGGCGGGTGACGCCTCCCTTGCCGCTATCGTCATTGGACAGCGTGTCGCTATGGGCCGCAGGATCGAAGGCCACCTTCGAGGCGTCGTTCTGCCAGATGACCTTACCGCCCAGGCCCGTCTTCCAGATGGGATGAGGCGCACGCGCGAATGCGTCGGTGATATCCTCCATGCGGGCCTTGGCGATCAGCATTTCGTGCCGCTCGGCCGGGCAGGCATGCGGTGGATCACTCAGCACGACCCGCGTGCCATGAACACTGCGCACCAATTTGAGCCGCGCGGTGTCATGATCCTCGCGCGGGCGCAGCTTGATCGTGGCGACGGGCGACAGATCACTCAGGCTCTCCGGCAATCCATCAAAGCGCGGGGACAGCCAGTCGCGGATTTTCGGCCAAGTCATTGCCTCGGGCTCGCCTTCTGGCAGCGCCCCGGCGTCGTGATCCGACATGACGTCCCCGTCGAAGAGAAAGACGGCCTCCCCTTTGGGCGGAGACGGTATTTCGGGCGCGCTGCGGGGAGACGGGGCCAGACGCCCGATCAGCCACAATATTCAGCCACAATATACCGAAGGAAATCCCCCCGGCGATCAAGCCCAGTTGTAGCCACAGCATCAGCGCGTCCCCTTCGTCCCTGCCTGGAACTGAATTTGTCCCGACACTGGTTAACGCGCGGTTAAGCAATACACGTAAATCGATACGAAGCCCGGAACGGTCGGAAAATCAGTCGTTTATCGGCATGTTCCGCCCGATGCCGCCAGTCGGGCGATCCTTGCCGACCTCCAGCTCTGCACGGGACCAGACCACTTCGACGACGGCGCCAGTCCTCTCATGCATGCCCGAATCGCCCTGAAAACTGTCCGATCCATTGGCAAAGCTGAGATCTGCGCCCGAGCGCTCCAGCAGCGTCTTGGCGATGAAAAGGCCAAGGCCCATGCCCTCATATTCGGGCCGACGCGATTTGGATCCCAAGCCGCGTGCGCGGCGCGGAATCAGGGGATCTCCGATGCGGCTCAGCAAATGTGGGGGAAATCCCGGCCCGTCATCCATGATGCGCAGCGTGATGCGCGTGGGCGACCAGCGCGTCTCGATCCAGACGCGGGCATCGGCGAAATCGACGGCGTTCTGAATGAGGTTTCGCAGCCCGTGGATCACCTCGGGGCGGCGCAGGATGACCGGCGGGCCGCCCGTATCGCCCCCCACTGCGGCATGGTCGAACAGAAGCGTCTTGCCCCGGTCGGCATGCGGCTCGCCCGCCTCTTCGACGACGGCGGTGAAGGGGGCCTGCCGCAGATGCAGGTCATCCTTGCCGGCCCGGCCCATTGAGCGCAGGATGTCGCGGCACCGGTCGGCCTGCTGGCCGATCAGCAGGGCATCCTCGCGCATGTCGCTGCCCTCGGGCAGATCGCTGGCCAGCTCGGCGCTGGTCAGCTTGATCGTGGCCAGGGGTGTCCCTAGTTCATGCGCGGCGGCGGCGACGACACCGCCCAGATCCGTCAGCTTCTGTTCCCGCGCCAGTGCCATTTGCGTCGCCTGCAGCGCGCCCGACATCGCGCGGATCTCGGTTACGATCCAGCGTGAATAGACGCCGAGGAAGACGATGCCGATCACGATGGCGACCCATGTTCCGAACAGGAAAATCGCGGGCATCTGCATGACAAAGCCGGCCTCGCTGCGCAGATCGAGGTGAAACCGTGCCAGCGCCGTGACGATCAGAATGGCCGTCATGCCCAGAAACAGGGTCGATCGGGACGAGAGAGACGAGGCCGAGACGATCACCGGCCCGACGATCAGAACCGAGAACGGATTGTTCAGCCCGCCGGTGAGATAAAGCAGCAATCCCAGTTGCAGCAGATCGAAGAGCACGACGGCGAGGTTCTCCGTCTCGCTCAGCCGTTTGGTCGCTGGAAAGACCAGCGAGGCGACGAGGTTGCTGACGATGGCCGCGCCGATTACAAGATAGCAAAGACCCGTCTCGATCTCGATGCCCATATAGCGCTCGACCACGATCACCGCCGATATCTGACCGATGATCGCCCACCAGCGCAGCAGGATCAGCGTGCGCAACCGGATCCAGGCGCCACGGCCGCGCGGAGCGACCTCGATCTGCGCGCCTGTCTGCGATAATTCGCCCTGTTGTGTCGGTAGAGGCATGGGGTAGATGTGGCACAATCACATGCACTTGCCCAGCCGGAAGGATTCCCTCATGACCCGCATTTTCGCCATCGCCGCCGGCCTTGCCCTGATCATCGTGCTGGGGGGTATCTACCTGATCACGGCCGGCCGCGACGGGGGCGGGGACTTCGCCCAGTGCCGCAGCACGGCCGTTGCCGATGGCGGCGCAAGCATCGGGGGGGATTTCACGCTGGTCGATGAGACAGGCGCGACCGTCACCAGCGCAGAGGTGCTGGACCAGCCCTCGCTGATTTATTTCGGCTACACCTTCTGCCCCGATGTCTGCCCGCTGGACGTGGCGCGCAACGCCGAGGCGACCGAAATCCTCGAAGAACGCGGGATCATGGTCAAACCGATTTTTATCTCGGTCGATCCGGCGCGCGATACGCCAGAGGTCGTTGCAGATTTCACAGACGCAATGCATCCTCGCATGCTGGGCCTCACCGGCTCGCCCGAGCAGGTCAAAGCCGCCAGTCAAGCGTACCGTACGTTTTACAAGGCCCATGAGCCTGCCGAAGGGGAAGAGGAATACTACCTCGTCGATCACTCGACCTTCACCTATCTGACGCTGCCCGGCCGCGGCTTTGTCGAGTTTTTCCGCCGCGAAACCACGGGCGAGGAGATGGCGGACAAGGTTCAGTGCTTTGTCGAGGCCAGCTGAACGGCGTTTCGCCGTTTGACGCGGAGGCCGGGGCGGCCTAACTCCTATTCAAGCATTCGAGTGAATTGGAGCGCGTGTGATGGCCGAAACCCAGCTGGACCTTGGCAGCGATTCGTCGCTGCTGTTGGTCGATGATGACGAAGCGTTTGTCCGTCGCCTGGCAAAGGCGATGGAAAAGCGTGGCTTCGACGTCGAGGTTGCCACCTCCGTTGCCGAAGGACGGGCCGCGGCGGAGGCCCGCCCGCCGGCCTACGCCGTCTGCGATCTGCGCCTTGAGGACGGCAACGGGCTGGACGTCGTGGAGGTCATCCGCGAGCATCGCCCCGAAAGCCGCGTCGTCGTTCTGACCGGATATGGCGCGATTGCCACCGCCGTGGCCGCGGTCAAGATCGGCGCCACGGATTACCTCTCCAAGCCCGCGGATGCCACCGACATCACCAACGCGCTGATGGCGACGGGTGACGACATGCCGCCTCCGCCGGAAAATCCGATGAGCGCGGATCGCGTGCGGTGGGAGCATATTCAGCGCGTCTATGAGCTGTGTGACCGCAACGTGTCCGAGACCGCCCGGCGGCTCAACATGCATCGCAGAACGTTGCAGCGTATCTTGGCGAAGCGGTCGCCCAGATAACGTATAGCCGCGCGCGTTGCGGCGTTTTTTGAGTATTTTTAGCAAGATGAAGGGCAGGGGGCGCCTGCCCTCCAGAGCTGTGTTCAGCCTTTCAGGCGGCGGTTGCGTGCGGCCAGGAGCTTGAGACGAAGCGCGTTCAGCTGGATGAAGCCGGCCGCGTCCTTTTGATCGTAAGCGCCCGCGTCATCCTCGAACGTCACATGCGCCTCGGAATAGAGCGAATGATCCGACCAGCGACCGACGCAGGTGGCGGCGCCCTTGTAGAGCTTCAGCTTGACGGTCCCGGTCACGTGTTCCTGGCTCTTGTCGATGGCGGCCTGCAGCATCTCGCGCTCGGGCGAGAACCAGAAGCCGTTGTAGATCAACTCGGCATAGCGGGGCATCAGGCTGTCCTTGAGGTGGCCCGCGCCGGAATCGAGCGTGATCTGCTCGATCCCGCGATGCGCCTCAAGCAGGACGGTGCCGCCGGGGGTTTCATAGATGCCGCGCGATTTCATCCCGACAAAGCGGTTTTCGACGAAATCAAGCCGGCCAATGCCGTGCTTCCCGCCCAGCTCGTTCAGACGGGTGAGGATTGTGGCGGGGCTAAGCGCCTCGCCATTGATCGAGACCGCATCGCCGCGCTCGAACCCGATCTCAATGAATTCGGGCGTGTCCGGTGCATCCTCGGGGGATACCGTGCGCTGATAGACGTAATCGGGTGCCATCTCGGCGGGGTCTTCCAGCACCTTGCCCTCGGACGAGGTGTGCAGGAGGTTCGCATCGACCGAGAAGGGCGCCTCGCCACGTTTATCCTTGGCGATGGGGATCTGGTTTTTCTCGGCGAAGTCGATCAGCTTGGTCCGGCTGGTCAGATCCCATTCGCGCCAGGGGGCGATCACCTTGATATCGGGGTTGAGCGCATAGGCCGCCAGTTCGAACCGGACCTGGTCATTGCCCTTGCCCGTGGCGCCATGGGCCACGGCGTCGGCGCCGGTTTCGGCGGCAATCTCGACAAGCCGCTTGGAGATCAGCGGACGGGCGATGGAGGTGCCGAGCAGGTAGAGCCCTTCGTAAAGCGCATTGGCGCGGAACATCGGATAGACGAAATCGCGCACGAATTCCTCGCGCACATCCTCGATATGAATGTTCTCGGGCTTGATCCCGAGGGTGATCGCCTTGTCGCGCGCCGGTTCCAGTTCTTCGCCCTGACCGAGATCGGCGGTGAAGGTGACCACCTCGCAGCCATATTCGGTTTGCAGCCATTTCAGGATGATCGAGGTATCGAGGCCGCCGGAATAGGCCAGCACGACTTTCTTGGGCGCAGACATGTGCATTTCCTTTGTCAGGGTCGCGGCGGGAGGTATCCGGTTTTTTGGCGCTGGGCAAGGTGGGGCAGGATCTGCCGATCATGAGGCGTCGGGGATTTGACCGAGGCTTTCGGATACGAGACCGGCGCATCTGCCCTCTTGCGCGCGCACATTGCTTGGGGCAGGCATGTCGACATGAGTGATTTTCAGCAAAAAGCACGGGCGGCCGAAGCCGCGATGCGTGATGTGTTCGACGCGACGCCCCTGCAACGCAACGAGCATCTGTCAGAGCGCTATGAGGCCAACATCCTGCTCAAGCGCGAGGATTTGACGCCGGTGCGGTCCTACAAGCTGCGCGGCGCGTTCAACGCGATGCGCAAGGTGCTGGCGAAGGGCGGCCCGGCGCCGGTCTTTGTTTGCGCCAGCGCGGGCAATCATGCACAAGGCGTTGCCTTCATGTGCCGCCATTTCGGGGTCGAGGGCGTGATCTTCATGCCGGTGACGACGCCGCAGCAAAAGATCGGCAAGACCCGGATTTTTGGTGGAGACAACATCCGGATCGAGCTGACCGGGGATTATTTCGATGTCACACTCGCCGCCGCGCAGTATTATTGCGCCAGTATGGGCGGGCATTTCCTGTCGCCCTTCGACGATGAGGATGTGATTGAGGGGCAGGCCTCCGTGATGGTCGAGATAGAGCGCGATCTTGGCGGAATGCCGGATCATATCGTCATGCCGGTCGGTGGCGGTGGCCTGTCATCGGGTGTGACAAGCTATCTCGCGGACCGGGCAGAGATAACCTTGGTGGAGCCACAAGGCGGCGCGAGCCTTCAGGCGGCGCTGATGGCGGGCGCGCCGGTGCGGCTGGATCACGTCAACAACTTTGCCGACGGCGCGGCGGTGGCCCAGATCGGCGCCAAGACATTTGCGCGGCTCAGTCATCTTGATCCTGGCCAAGTGGTGACGGTCAACGAGGATCGGCTGTGCACCACGATGATCGAGATGCTGAACATCGAGGGTATCGTGCTGGAGCCGGCGGGCGCGCTGGCGGTGGATGCGCTCAAGGACATGCGCAACCGGATCCGGGGCAAGACCGTGGTCTGTGTCACCTCCGGCGGCAATTTCGATTTCGAGCGTCTGCCCGAGGTCAAGGAGCGTGCCCAGCGCCATTCCGGCGTGAAGAAGTACTTTATCCTCCGCCTGCCGCAGCGCCCCGGTGCGCTCAAGGATTTTCTCAACTTGCTGGGTCCGGATGATGATATCGCGCGGTTCGAGTATCTCAAGAAATCGGCGCGCAATTTCGGTTCGGTCCTGATCGGTATCGAAACCAGCCGCGAAGAGAACTTCGCGCGCCTGCTTACCGCATTTTCGGAGGCGGGATTTACCTATCGCGATATCACCGATGACAGCGTCCTTGCGGAATTCCTGATCTAGTCCCGCTAGCCGGTTCATTCTGCGCCCAGACGTGGCAAGCCGCTGAGAAACTCGGCTTTGGCCGCGTGGTAGCTCGCGATTGTCGCGGGTAGGTCCACGGCATCCGTTCGCCCGTCTGCCGCCGCGGATTCGCCATGCTGGCAAAGGGATGAGAAGGTGGTGAAGCCTAGGTTGAGCGCGCTTCCTTTGAGGAAATGAAGGCGCGATTCCAGGGTTTGTGCGTCGGCGCCGGGTAGCAATTGGGTGATCTCTCCCTCTACCTCCTCCAGAAAAAGCTCCACGACCTCCGCAAAATCGTCGGCGCCGATTTCGCTGCGCAGTTCCGCAATCCTAGCCCAATCAATCATCGCTGTCCTCCTGCTGGGCTTACTTTCCGCAAACGGCGTTAAGGCGACGTTACCGAAATCTTGTTTTTCCGATCGTTGCACGTTCACGGCCTGTTAACGCGCAGTGCGCTAAGTTCCGTGAATTGAGTCCGGAGGGAGCCATTTTGTCCCAGATCACCCATTTATCCGCGCCGCCGGACGCCCCCGTTTCGCCGCGTGCGATTCAGCGCGTTCTGGTCGTGGATGACAGCCGATTGCAGCGCCGCATCCTGGCCGCGTCTCTCAAGAAATGGGGCTTCGCGGTGACCGAGGCGGAGTCGGGCCGCCAAGCGCTTGAGATGTGTCGAGACATGCCCCCCGACCTGGTGCTGAGCGACTGGATGATGCCGGGGATGTCCGGCGTCGAATTTTGTGACGCATTCCGCCGGATGACGCGGGATAGCTATGGCTATTTCATCCTGCTGACCTCCAAGTCCGACAAGGCGGAGATCGCTCATGGGCTTGACGCGGGCGCGGATGATTTTCTGACCAAGCCGGTCGACCCGGGCGAGCTGCGCGCGCGCATCGCCGCCGGCGAGCGCATCCTCGATATGGAGCGCGAACTGACCGAGAAGAACCGCCTTGTCAATTCGACGCTGGACAGGCTTCAGGCGCTTTATGCGTCCCTCGATGCCGACCTGATGGAGGCCAAGAAGCTGCAGCAGTCTCTGGTCAGCGACCGTCACCGTGATTATGGCACGGCAGAGGTTTCGATGATGCTGCGCTCATCCGGGCATGTGGGCGGTGATCTGGTCGGTATGTTTCCGGTCAGCGAGACGCGCATCGGGCTCTATGGCATCGATGTCTCGGGGCATGGCGTCAGCTCGGCCCTGATGACGGCACGGCTGGCAGGGTATCTGTCAGGCGCCGCACCCGAACAGAATGTTGCGCTGAGGCGTCTGGCCGATGGCAGTTATGTGCCGCGCCCGCCTGCTGAAACGATCGCTGCGCTCAATGACCTCTTCCTGAGTGAGCTTGATACCGAGCATTATTTCACCCTCCTCCTTGCGGATGTCGATCTGGCGACGGGGCGGGTCGTGATGGCGCAGGCGGGGCATCCTTACCCCGCCATTCAGCGTGCCAATGGCAGTGTCGAAATGGTGGGCGAGGGCGGGTTGCCCGTTGGATTGATCCCCGGCGCCGAGTATCAGGACTTTGCTGTGCAGCTATATCCGGGCGACAGGCTGATGATCCACTCGGACGGCGTGACGGAGTGCGCCGCGCCGGACGACACGCTG
The DNA here is from genome assembly GCF_043355935.2 of Roseovarius roseus. NCBI lineage: Bacteria > Pseudomonadati > Pseudomonadota > Alphaproteobacteria > Rhodobacterales > Roseobacteraceae > Roseovarius > Roseovarius roseus. The sequence continues at coordinate 360,236 of NZ_JBHFPE020000003.1, forward strand.
CTCGATGATGCCGGGTTGGCCGATCTGCTAGGCGAGTTGCGTGATGTCAGAGCGCTTTCCTGCCTCGAGGCGCTGGTCTGGAAGCTGGCTGATTTCACCGGAAGCGATACGTTTGCCGACGATGTCTCGGCCATCCTGCTCGAGATCAAGCCAGCGACGCCCACCGTTTGACGAACAGCCGATCGCCCTCGTTGCCAAGTTCACGTGCGGCAGTGCCGGGATCGATGAGCAAAGGTGTATGCCCCGGCTCGGTCGGGGTGCAGAGGGCGCGTACGGGCCGGGCCACGTAGATCGTGCAGAGCTTCTCGGCCCACATGTCGTATTCCGGCATGAAGACAAAGCGGCGAAAGGCGCCGGCGCGGCGTGGGGCGGCAATCGACCAGCCGGTCTCCTCGACGACCTCGCGGTAGAGCGCCTGCAGCGGCGACTCGCCCGGATCGATCCCCCCGCCGGGCAGCTGCAGTTCCGCCTCCGGCGCATGTTGCAGCGTCACCAAGAGCCCGCCATCCATCGGCAGGATCGCATAGACGCCGTGGCGCAGCCGGTAGGACTGTCCCCGCTGCGGCGGCTGGCCCACTCTGGGTATCATCTGGCTCGCTCCTATTGGACGCCGGGTTGCCCCTTCCTATATCTTCGCGATATGCCAATCTCCGGCACATAAGGAAACCCCCATGAGCATCGGTGAAAAAATCGCTTGGGACGACACGGTCTTGCCGTTCCAACTGGACAATTCAGACATCCGGGGGCGCGTCGCGCGACTGGACGGCGTTCTGGACGGTATCCTCAAGCAACATGACTACCCCCCTGTCGTCGAGGCGCTGGTCGCCGAGATGTCGCTGCTGACCGCGCTGATCGGGCAGACGATCAAGCTGCGTTGGAAACTGTCCCTGCAGGTGCAGTCGAACGGCCCGGTGCGCATGATCACCACCGACTATTACGGCCCGCAAGAGGATGGCGAGCCCGCGCGCATCCGCGCCTATGCCAGCTATGACCCGGACCGGCTGACCGAGGCCGACCCGTTCGCGCAGGTGGGTGAGGGCTACTTCGCCATCATGATCGATCAGGGAAAGGGCACAACGCCCTACCAAGGGATCACGCCCCTCGCGGGCGGCAGCCTGCGCGCCTGCGCCGAGGCCTATTTCGCGCAATCCGAGCAGATCCCGACGCGTTTTGCGCTCAGTTTTGGCCGCTCGACCGAGACGGATACGCAGGAACATTGGCGCGCCGGCGGTGTCATGCTCCAGCATATGCCCAAGGCCTCGCCGCTCATGACCCAGCCCGAGGGCGGCACCGGTGATGGCGGTCTGCTTCAGCCCGAGGATGTGGTCCCGGACGGTCTCGAAGGCGAGAACTGGAACCGGGCCAACGTGCTTCTGGACACGGTGGACGCGCTGGAGCTGATCGGACCCAGCGTGGCGCCGACGGATCTTTTGCTGCGCCTGTTCCATGAAGAGGCGCCGCGCGTCTTCGATACGCAGCCTATCCGCTTTGGTTGCACTTGCTCGGAAGAGCGCGTGCGCCAGAGCCTCTCGATCTATTCGGCCAAGGACATCGAGACGATGACCACCGAGGAAGGCCTTGTGACCGCGGATTGCCAGTTTTGCGGCGCCCATTACGAGATGGACCCCGCCACACTGGGGTTCGAGGCGACGGGTGGCAAGGGCGGCGACGACAGCGCATGAGCGGGGATGATGTCATCGCAAGGATCGCCGGCGCGCTGGGCCGGCCCGGCGCGGCGACGTCAGATTTCGATCTGAACCCCGGCACCATCCTGCCCGAGGGGCGCAAGCTGCGCCCCGCCGGTGTGCTGGTGCCGCTGGTGATGACGCGGGGGGACGCGCGCCTGCTGCTGACGCAGCGGTCCTCCGTGCTCAAGCAGCATCCGGGCCAGATCGCGTTTCCGGGCGGCAAGCAGGATGAGAGCGACAGCGATGTCACCGCCGCTGCGCTGCGCGAGGCGCATGAGGAAATCGGGCTTGATCCCGCGAATGTCGAGGTGCTGGGCCATCTGCCCCGGCATGAGACAGTGACAGGCTACCTCGTCACCCCGGTAATCGGCCGTGTTCTTGCGCCGTTCTCGCCGGTGCCGGAGGCCGGCGAGGTGGCCGAGGTCTTTGACGTGCCCTTGGAGCATGTCCTGGCCCCCGCCCAATACCGGATCGAGGCGCGCTACTGGCGCGGGACCATGCGGCGCTACTACACTGTGCCGTACGGGCCCTATTATATCTGGGGCGCGACCGCGCGGATGCTGCGCGCGCTGGCCGACGTGGCGGAGCGCACATGAAGATCGATGCGCCCTGGCTCCATGATGCGCCGATGGCCGCGATTTTTGCCGCGTTCGGCAAGGCGGGCTACCATGCCTATCTGGTGGGCGGCGCGGTGCGCAATACCCTGCTGGGCGAGCCAATCGGTGATCTGGATCTGGCGACCGACGCCACGCCAGAGCAGATGGCGCAGCTGGCAGATGCCGCTGGGCTTAAGGCCATTCCGACGGGCGCGGATCACGGCACGATGACGCTGATTTCGGGCGGGGTGCCGTTTGAAATCACCACCTTCCGCCGGGATGTAGAGACCGATGGCCGCCATGCCACCGTCGCCTTTACCGACGATATCCGGCAGGACGCGCGCCGCCGCGATTTCACGATGAACGCGCTTTATGCCGGCGACGATGGCGCGGTGATCGATCCGTTGGGCGGGCTCTCAGATGCGCTGGCGCGCCGTGTGCGCTTTATCGAGGATGCGGGACAGCGCATTCGCGAAGACTACCTGCGCATCCTGCGGTTCTTTCGCTTTTATGCCCAGTATGGCGGCAGCCGTGGCATCGACCCCGACGGTCTGGCCGCCGTGGCCGAGCATCTGGACGGGCTGGACGATCTCGCGCGCGAGCGTGTCGGCGCCGAGATGATGCGCATGCTGGCGGCGCCCGATCCATCCCGCGCCGTTGCCGCAATGGCGCAGGTCGGTGCGCTGGGCCGTGTTCTGCCGGGCGCGGATCACCGCGCGCTTGCGCCCCTCGTGCACCTGGAAGGTGAGGCGCATTTCGCCCCCGAGCCGGTTCGCCGCCTTGCCGCCCTCGGCGGTAGCGACCCGCGCGATCGGCTTCGGCTCAGCAACGCGGACGCGGCCCGACTGGATGTGCTTACGGGCGGCGTCGGCACCCTCTGCGCGCCTGCGGTTCTGGGGTACCGCCACGGGGCCGAGACTGCGCGCGATATCCTGCTGCTGCGCGCGGCGCTGCTGGAGCAGCCATTGGATGCCGGGGCGCTTCGGGCGGCCGCGTCCGGCGCGCGGCAGGTCTTTCCTGTGCGTGCAGCCGATCTGATGCCCGGCTATCAGGGGGCCGCTCTAGGCGCGCGGCTGAAAACCCTCGAGGCGCGCTGGATTGCGTCGGGTTTTGCGCTGGAGCGCGAAGAATTGTTGGGAAAAGACGCATGAGCTATCTGATCGAACGGCTTGGGCACCAGGGCGACGGGATCGCCGCAGGCCCGGTGTTTGCCCCCATGACCCTGCCGGGCGAGCGTGTGACCGGCACGCTGGAAGGCCAGCGCCTGACCGATATCCGGATCGAAGCGCCCAGTGACCGCCGCGTTGCCCCGCCCTGCCGCCATTTCAAGGCTTGTGGAGGGTGCCAGTTACAGCACGCCGATGACGCCTTCGTTGCGGCCTTCAAGGAGGATGTGGTGCGCACGGCGCTTGCGGCGCACCGGATCGAGGCGCCGTTTCTGCCCATTGCCACCTCGCCCGCCCAGGCGCGGCGGCGGGCCACCCTCTCGGCGCGGCGCACCAAGAAGGGGGCGATGGCGGGCTTTCATGGCCGCGCCTCGGATGTCATCGTGGAAATTCCGGATTGCCACCTGCTGCATCCCGACCTGATGTGCGCCATTCCGGTGGCCGAGGCGCTGGCGTTGAATGCGGCCAGCCGCAAGGGCGCGCTGGATGTCGCCGCCTGCCTGTCTTGGGGCGGGCTGGATGTGAACGTGGTGAATGGCAAGCCTCTTGACGGGCCGCTGCGCATCCTTCTGGCGCAGCTGGCCGAGGCACATGACTTGGCGCGTCTTGCCTGGGATGGCGAGGTGATTGCGACGCGCCGCCTGCCGATGCAACGCTTTGGCGCGGCGGATGTGACACCGCCGCCGGGCGCGTTCCTGCAGGCCACCGCCGAAGGCGAGGCTGCGCTTCTGACCGATGTGCGCGCGGCGCTGGACGGCGCGGGGCATGTCGTCGATCTTTTTGCGGGCTGCGGCACCTTCGCGCTGCCGCTCGCGGATGGCGCGCGGGTCCACGCAGTTGAAGGGGATGCGGGCATGACCGAGGCGCTGGATGCCGGATGGCGCAAGGCGCCGGGGCTGAAACAGGTCAGCGTCGAGACGCGGGACCTTTTCCGCCGCCCGCTGCTGCCGGATGAACTGAAACGCTATGACGGCGCGGTCATCGACCCGCCCCGCGCCGGGGCCGAGGCGCAAATGGCCGAGCTGATCGCGGCAGGCCTGCCCCGCATCGCCTATGTCTCGTGTAATCCCGTAACTTTTGCCCGTGACGCCGCCACTGCCGTTGCGGCGGGATACAGGCTGGATCATCTGCGCGTGGTCGATCAGTTCCGTTGGTCCAGCCATGTGGAACTGGTGGCACAGCTGACGCGGATTTAGGCGACGGAAACCTTTTTTCTCTATCTCAAAGGCCTGCTTTCTGATTATCTAGGCGAAAAACAAATCGAGTAGGGCAAATGAGAATCTGGAAATTTCTGGCTGTCGCGCTGATGGTTGTGGGCCTGTCGGCATGCGGATCAAAGTTCAAGACGTATAAAGGCCCCGAGGTCACGCATGTCTTGGTCAAGAAGACCGAGCGCAAGATGTATCTTTTGCACCACAACCGGGTGCTGGAAGCCTATGATTTCGATCTGGGCTTTGCCCCGTCGGGTCATAAGTACGAGGAAGGCGACGGGCGCACGCCCGAGGGCACGTACCTGATAGACCGGCGCAATCCCAACAGCAAGTTCCACCTGTCGATCGGCATATCCTATCCCAACGCATTCGATCGCGCGCAGGCACGCGCGCTTGAGAAAAGTCCCGGTGGCGACATCTTCATCCATGGCCAGCCGAACGGGTTCCGCGGCCGCAAGGGGCCGGACTGGACTGCCGGATGCATTGCCGTCTCCAACAAGGAGATGGAGTGGATCTATGCCATGGTCGAGGATGGCACACCGATCACGCTCCATCCCTGAGGGGGCGCCCGGCAGCGGGGCGGGCCGGAGTTCTTTTACAAAATGAAAGCGCCGGGCAGTCTCCCTGCTCCGGCGCTTTGCTTTTCACGTGTCGGGCTTTGGGAGCGTCAGCCGCCCATCACCAGGGTCCACCAGATCTTGCCGCCGCTTTCCTGAAGCCAGGAAAAGCCCATGTTGTTGGCTTTGGGCGACAGGATCACGTTGCGCGTGCGCGGCTCTTCCATCCATGCGGCCAAGGTTTCGAGCTCGGTCTCGTAGGTTTCCGAGATCGCCTCGCCGACAAGGCCACCGGTAAACCCGACGCGTTCGACCCGGTCGATGGGCGAGGAGCCGTCCGAACCGAAATGCCACGGTCGGTTCTGCACCGACATGTCGCGCGAATGGGTCGCCGCAGCGGCGTTCAGCTGCGCGTTCAATTGAACCGGCTGTCGGCCGGCGGCGCTGCGCAGGGCATTGACCGAATCCAGCATGCGGTACTGAATGGCCGACGTATCGCCAAAGCCGATGCGATACACTTTGGGCAGCGGCTTTCCATCGGCCCCGATCTGGGGTTGGGACGGCTGCGGGGCGCAGGCACTGAGGGCAAGCAGGGCGGAGACGAGAAGTATCAGAATGCGCGACATGGGCAGGGAACCATCCAGATTGAGTGTTTCGATAATCCCTACAGGCGCGGGCGTTGCGATTCAAACCCACATGAGGGGAACTTCGCCGAGGGCCATTGTTTGAATTGCGACTGCGACTTTCGCGCCATATCATTCCTGCCCATCCATGCAATCCGTTCGCCGGGGAGGCCACCATGACCCATAATTCACTCAAGCCGTTGAACAGACGTAGCTTTTTGGCGGGAACTGCCGCCGTGATCGGGGCACCTGCGCTGGCGCAGAACGTCGGCACGATTGAAATGGAGCAGCCCATCACCTCCAGCGTGCGCCGGAATATATCCAGCTTTCGATCACTGACGTGGCAGCCTTACTTCAAATCCTTGCGAAACGGCGCGGTATTGGTGGACATCGATTCGCGCGCGCTGCATTTCTGGGGTGAGGATGGCAGGACCTACAAGCTCTACCCCTCGTCGATCCCGCTATCCGAGGATCTGACTCGGCGCGGACGCACTCGTGTCGTCCGCAAGGTCGAGGGCCCCAGCTGGAGCCCGACCGCCAATATGCTCCGGCGCAATCCCGACTGGCCGCGCTATGTGCCGCCGGGCCCGGACAATCCGCTGGGAACGCATGCGCTCTATCTGGGGTGGAAATACTACCGCATCCACGGCACGCATGACACACGCAAGATCGGCCGCAAATCCTCGAGCGGTTGTATCGGCCTCTATAATCAGCACATTGCCGAGCTTTTCTCCCTGACCAAAGTGGGCACGCAGGTGTTGCTAATTTGACAATGCCGGGACGTAAGGTCGCACCTGTACCGCGAGTTCAATTGCAATCACGGAAATTTGCTGATCTGTGGGTTGACACGAGGTAAACGTCTTGGGTGCCCGCCGTCGCGAGGTGCGACGACACGCTAATTTCTGGAGGATACTATGAAGAAACTCGTTCTGGCCGCCGCTCTGTCCGCAGCTGCATCCGCTGGCTTCGCCGGCAACATGGAGCCCCCCGTTATGGAAGCTCCGGTCATCGTCGAAGAAACCAATGCAAGCTCGTCCGCCGCCGGCGTCTGGGTTCCGCTGGTTCTGCTGGCGATCGTCGCAGCTGTGATCGCAGCCGACTAAGCATTTCGGGCGGCTCTATTGCGAGCCGCGCAAATGCAGCCAGTCTGATTTCAGACTAAAGAGGCGTCGGACCGCGAGGTCCGGCGCCTTTTGCGTTCAGCTTGCGCCGCGCTTGACCCAGCCCTGCAGATTTTCGCGGATGACATTGGTCAGCGCCTCGATATGCGCGGGGCCGTCATTGAGGCAGGGGATATAAGTAAACTCCTCGCCGCCCGCATGCTCGAAACTTTCGCGGATCTCTTCGTTGATCTCTTCCAGCGTCTCGATGCAATCGGCCGAGAACGCCGGCGCGATGACGGCGATGCGTTTCTTGCCGTCCTCCTTGGCTAGGCGCGCGACCTCTTCGACCGTGTAGGGCTTCAGCCATTCCTCGGGGCCGAACACCGACTGGAAGGTCGTGGTGATCCGGCTGTCGTCCCAGCCTAGACGCTCCTTCAGCAGGCGCGTCGTTTTCTGGCATTGGCAATGATAGGGATCGCCCTGCATCAGGTAGCGCTTGGGCATGCCATGATAGGACACGACGAGGATCTCGGGATCGGCCTCGCCAGCATAGGCCTCCTCGACCGAGCGGGCGAGCGCGTCGATATATTCGGGGTGGTCGAAATAGGGCTCGACGGTGCGCGCGGCAGGCTGGCGCGTTTCCTTCATCAAGGCGCGAAAGAACTGGTCATTCGCCGTGGCCGAGGTTGCCCCCGCATATTGCGGATAGAGCGGGAAGAAGACGATGCGGGTGCAGCCCGCCTCGGTCATCTCGCGCACCTTGGAGTCGGTTGACGGATTGCCGTAGCGCATGCAGAAATCGACCATGACATCTTCGCCGTACTCGGCCGTCAGCGCGGCGCGCAACGCCTCCGTCTGATCGCGTGTGATGGTCATCAGAGGGCTTTCGCCCTTGTCTTCGTTCCAGATGGATTTGTAGGCCGCGCCGCTGGTGAAGGGCCGCTTGGTCAGGATGATCAGTTGCAGCAGCGGCTGCCATTTCCACGGCGAATAGTCGATGACGCGGCGGTCGGACAGGAACTCGTTCAAATAGCGACGCATCGACCAGTAGTCGTAATTGTCCGGCGTGCCCAGATTGGCCAGAAGGATCCCGGTCTTTTCGCGCGGCACCTTGGGGTGATTCTTGGGCGCGTGAACGGGGCGGGTGGCATCCTTGGCAGGCTCTGTCATGGGCTCGTGGTCCTTTGGCTGATGCGCGTGGCGCTGGCTGTGCAACCGGACATAAGCGAAACCGCGCGGGGGTCAATCGCGCAAAGGCGTCTCATCGGTGCCGAGTGCATCGGCCAGCCGCGTCTTGGCCGAGCCGGGGCGCAGCGGCTGAGGTTGCGAGGCATCGGGCGACCAACCGGTGAGGCAGATCAGATCATAGGTGGCGGCAATCCGGCCATCCTCGGTGCCGAAATTCTCGGCATAGATCCGTGCCGCATGATCGAAAAGAGCGCGCCGGGCAAAATGCCGCGGTCGCGCCTGCATCGCATTCACTTCGCCCATCGCGCGCAGATCGTGCATCAGGGCGGTGAGGTTGGCGTAGCTGGCAGTGAGCGGCACGCTGTCGACCACGGGCAGCGTCATGCCCGCCCGTTGCAGCAGCCCGCCCAGTTCGCGCACCTCGCCCGTGGGCACGACGCGCGGCGAAAGGCCGCCCGACAGTTCGGCCTCGGCCTGCGCAAGGCTGGCGCGCAGCTGATGCAGCGTTGTACCGCCCGGCATGATTCCCAGAAAGAGGCCATCGGGGCGCAGCGCGCGGCGCGATTGGATCAACTGGCCAACCGGATCATTGGCCCAGTGCAGCGACATCGCGTGGACGACCAGATCATGCGCGCCCTCTTCCAGCACGAGGGTCTCGTCATCCGGAACGATGGCGGCGCCCTCCACGGCAGCCTGCCAGTGACCGGGCCAGCCCGTCACGATGGCGGGCGCGGTAAATGATTTGTTAACCATTTCCAGACGATCCTGCACCTCGGCGATGGCCGCATCATGCAGGAACATCGCCGCGCCGCGCGCCTTGGCGCGGGCGCGCTGCCGCAAGAGGGCCGCGCGGTCTGTCAGGAGCGTCGTCATAGGGGAGCAGCCTTGATCATGTGGGCGACATATAGATGAAGGCGGCCCGGTTTCAATCCGCGATCCGGCTGATCTACCCGGCGCGCTGCACCTTTTGCGGCGATCTGGTGGATAGTGACTTCGGTCTTTGCGGTCCCTGTTGGCGCGATACTCCGTTCATCGCAGGGCAGACCTGCAACACCTGCGGCGTGCCCCTGCCGGCCGGGCCGGATGCGCCGGGGGATCTGCTGACCTGCGACGACTGCCTGCGCGTGCCGCGTCCCTGGGGGGCCGGGCGCGCGGCGCTGGTCTATGACGGCAATGGCCGGCGCATGGTGCTGAAGCTGAAACATGGCGACCGGCATGACATGGCAGGCCGGCTGCCGTCTGGATGGCGCGCGCGGCGCGGCCTCTCCTGCGGCCCGATACATTGCTGGCGCCCATTCCGCTACATTGGCTGCGCCTGCTGAAACGGCGCTACAACCAGTCTGCCCTGCTGGCCCGCGCCGTGGCGCACGAGGTGGATCGCCCGATCTGCCCCGATCTGCTGATCCGCCCGCGTGCAACGCCGTCGCTGGGCGGAATGGGCCGCGATGCACGCTTTGCCACGATGGAGGGGACAATCCGCGTGCATCCCAAGAGGCGCCACCGGCTGGCCGGGCGGCACGTTTTGCTGGTGGATGATGTGATGACCTCGGGCGCGACCCTGTCGGCGGCGACCGAGGCTTGCCTTGCCGCAGGTGCGGCGGGCGTTGATATTCTGGTACTGGCGCGGGCCGCCAAGGATGCCTAGATTCGGGGGCAAACCCCGGATACAAGGATTGCCCGCATGGCCCCCGTCGAAATCTACACCTCCCCGCTTTGCGGTTTTTGCACCGCGGCCAAGCGCCTCTTGTCCCAAAAGGGCGTCAACTTTTCCGAAATCGACATTGCTCGTCAGCCCGAGCGCCGGGCCGAGATGGTGCAGCGCGCGAATGGCGGGCGCACCGTGCCGCAGATCTTCGTGGGCGAGGTTCATGTCGGCGGGTGTGACGAGCTCTTCGCGCTGGAGCGGGCGGGCAAGTTGGACGCGCTTCTCGCGGCATGAGGGCCGCGCTGATCCAGCTGTGCAGCGGCGATGATCCTGCCGCGAACCTCCGCCAGACGCTGCCTCTGATCGAAGAGGCGGCAGGGGGCGGGGCCGAATTCGTCCTGACGCCGGAGGTGACGAATTGTGTGTCGTCCAGCCGCACGCGGCAGAAAGAGGTTCTGGCGCTGGAAGGCGATGACATCACCCTCGCCGCGCTGCGGGACGCGGCTGCGCAGCGTGGCATCTGGCTGCTGATCGGCTCGCTCGCGCTCAAGACGGGGGATGCGGATGGCCGCTTTGCCAATCGCTCGTTCCTGATCGCACCCGATGGCACCATCGCGGCGCGTTATGACAAGATCCACATGTTCGACGTGACTATCAGCGACAGCGAAAGCTATCGCGAATCGGCGGGCTATCGCCCCGGCGGCGGGGCGGTACTGGCACAGACCCCCTTTGCCGCGGTGGGCATGACTATCTGTTATGATGTCCGTTTCCCGCATCTCTACCGCAACCTTGCCCAGAAGGGCGCGCAGATCCTGACCGTGCCTTCGGCATTCTCGCCCGTCACCGGCGCCGCGCATTGGCACACATTGCTGCGCGCCCGCGCGATCGAGACGGGCGCCTACATCCTTGCCCCCGCGCAGAGCGGCACGCATGAGGCAAGCGCGGGCAAGCCGCGCCAGACCTATGGTCACAGTCTGGCCGTCGCGCCCTGGGGCGAGGTTCTGGCCGATGGCGGCAAGGGGGTAGGGGTGATTTACGTTGATCTGGACATGGCCGAAGTGGCACAAGCGCGCCAGCGCATTCCCGCGCTGATACAAGATCCGGAATTCGGCGGCCCCTGATGGAAGACACGCCCACCAATGCCCTGGCCGTCGCGCTCTTCAGCGAGATCCTGACCAATGATCAGCTGATCCGCAATCAGCTGAGCCGCGTTCTGCCGAAGGGGATGGAGGTCTCGCATTTCTCGGTATTGAACCATCTGGCAAGGGCAGGGGTGGAGCGGAGCCCCGCGGAGCTGGCCAAGAATTTTCACGTCACACGCGGCGCCATGACCAACACCCTGCACAAGCTGGAATGGGCGGGATATGTCCACATCCGTCCCGATTGGGACGATGCGCGACGCAAGCTGGTTTCGATCAGCCCGGTCGGCCGCACCGCGCGCGATGCCGCCGTCGCCTCGATCACGCCGCTGATCTCCGAGGTCGTGGCCGAGCTGGGCGAGGGGCAGGTACGCGCCGCGCTGCCGGTGCTGCGCAGCCTGCGCGCCCGCTTGGAGCCTAAGGACTAGGCTGGCCTGCGGCTGGCCGTCACGTAATTCACGCTCAGATCCCGGTCCGAGATCGACCATTTCCAGCTGATGGGATTGAACACGAAGCCCTTACGATCCACCGGCTCAAGGCCTGCTTGCGACAGAAGCTCGTAGAGCTCATCCGGCGTGATGAATTTCGCCCAGTCATGCGTGCCCTTGGGCAGCCAGCGCATCACATGTTCGGCGCCGATGATGGCCATCATGTAACTTTTCGGATTGCGGTTGAGGGTCGAGCAGACCTGAAGGCCGCCCGGCTTCAGCAGGTCATGGCAGGCGGTCAGATAGGCCAGCGGGTCGGCGACATGCTCGACCACTTCCATGTTCAGCACGGCGTCGAACTGCTCGCCCGCCTCGGCCATCGCCTCGGCGGTGGTGTGGCGGTAGTCAATGGTCAGCCCCGACTGCTCGGCATGAAGGCGAGCAACGGGAATATTGCGCTCGGCCGCGTCGGCGCCGACCACGGTTGCGCCAAGGCGCGCCATCGGCTCGGCCAAGAGGCCACCGCCGCAGCCGATATCGAGGATGCGCAGCCCCTTGAATGGCGCGTCTTCGCTAAGGTCACGCTCGAACTCGGCGGCGATCTGCTGCGTGATGTAGTCGAGGCGGCAGGGGTTCATCATGTGCAGAGGCTTGAACTTGCCGGTGGGGTCCCACCATTCCTCGGCCATTGCCTGAAACTTGGCGACTTCGGCATCGTCTATCGTGGATGCTGCCCTTTGCATTCCGCATTCCCCTGTGTTCAGTTGTGCCGGCTGGCACACCGTTTGTGGCTGTTGCCCGCAGTACATAACATAGGGCGGGCATGGATAAAATCTCGGGACCAAAGAGCGCAGTCCAGTATCTCTATCCGCCGGTCGAGCCGTTTGACCGCCGGATGTTGGACGTGGGTGATGGCCACGAGGTCTATGTCGAGCAATCGGGCAACCCGGACGGCATGCCGGTCATCGTGTTTCACGGCGGCCCTGGCGGCGGGTGTAGCCCCGCGATGCGCCGCTATTTCGACCCGAAAACCTACCGCATCATCCTCTTCGATCAGCGCGGCTGTGGCCGGTCGAAACCGCATGCGTCGGTCGAGGCCAACACCACATGGCATCTGGTGGATGATATCGAGTTGATCCGCGAGACGCTTGAAATCGACCGCTGGGTGATTTTCGGCGGCAGCTGGGGTGCAACGCTGGCGCTGATCTATGGCATCACGCACCCCGCGCGCTGCCGGCATCTGGTGCTGCGCGGCGTCTTTACCATGACGCGAGGAGAGCTCGATTGGTTCTATGGCGGCGGTGCTGGACGCTTCTGGCCCGAACCGTGGTCCCGATTTGAAGCGCTGATTCCCGAAGGCGAGCGCAGCGACATGATTGCGGCCTACCACAAGCGCCTTTTCTCCGGCGATCAACACACCGAGGTTCTGCATGCCAAGGCCTGGAGCGGTTGGGAAAACGCGCTGGCCACTGTGCGATCCTCCGGGATGGGCGGCGACAGCCCCGCCGAATACGCCCGCGCCTTTGCCCGGCTTGAGAATCACTATTTCATCAATGCCGGGTTTCTCGAACATGACGGCTGGATCATCGACAATATCGCCGCTCTGGCCGAGGTGCCCGGCGCAATTGTGCAAGGCCGCTATGACATGATCTGCCCGCCGATGACGGCCCACGCGCTGTCTCATGCGTGGAAGGGATGCCAATTGCACATGATCCCCGTTGCGGGTCATGCCCTGTCAGAGCCAGGCATCAGCGCCGAACTGGTGCGGATTATGGATGCGCTAAGGCGCGCTTGATCGCCGGCCCGGGTCATGGCCCTTGCATCCCGGCGCGCCCCTCGCTATATCCCCTCTCAATAGCGGCGCTCTTCGGGTCCACACCGAAGGGTACCACCGGATAATTCAACGGGCCGCGCGCCCGTTTTTTTGTGCTTTCCGATCCTGAACAAGACTGACCCGAGACCCATGACCAACGACCTTATCGCCAAAGCCGCCATCGACCGCCGCATGGCCGAGATCATCACCCCGGTGATCGAGGATCTGGGGCTGGAGTTGGTGCGCGTGCGCCTGATGGGCGGCAAGTATCATACGCTGCAGATCATGGTCGACCGTCCCGACGGCGGCATCGAGGTGGATGAATGCGCCAAGGTCTCGACCGCCGTCAGCGCCACGCTGGATGTCGAGGATCCGCTGACCGATCCCTATACGCTCGAAGTCAGCAGCCCCGGCATCGATCGGCCCCTGACGCGGCTCAAGGATTTCGAGGCGTTCGAGGGCTATGAGGCCAAGATCGAGACGAATGAGCTTGTGGGCGGACGTAAACGCTTCAAAGGTGTTCTGGCCGGTGTCGAGGGCACCGAGGTGTTGATCAACGTGGAAGAGGGCACCATCGGCCTCGAATTCGACTGGCTGGCCGATGCCAAGCTGGTTCTGACCGATGAGCTGATCAAGGAAATGCTGCGTCAGCGCAAGGCGGCGGGCAGCATCAACGAAACCGATTTTGACGAAATCCAGACTGATACCGGTTCTGAGGAGGACTGAAATCCATGGCAATTACATCCGCAAACCAGCTGGAGCTGTTGCAGACCGCCGAGGCTGTCGCCCGCGAAAAGATGATCGACCCCGGTCTGGTGGTCGAGGCGATGGAAGAATCGCTCAGCCGCGCTGCCAAGTCGCGCTACGGCGCCGAGATGGATATTCGCGTCAGCATCGACCGCAAGACAGGCCGCGCGACATTCACCCGCGTTCGCACTGTGGTCGAAGATGACGCCGTCGAGAATTATCAGGCCGAGTTCACCGTCGATCAGGCCAAGCAATACATGGACGACCCCAAGGTCGGCGACGAGTTCATTGAGGAAGTCCCCCCCGTAGAGATGGGCCGTATCGCCGCGCAATCGGCCAAGCAGGTGATCCTGCAAAAGGTTCGCGAAGCCGAGCGGGACCGCCAATTCGAGGAATTCAAGGACCGCGCCGGGACCATCATCAACGGTCTGGTCAAGCGCGAAGAGTATGGCAACGTCATCGTCGATGTGGGCCGCGGAGAGGCCATCCTGCGCCGCAATGAGAAGATCGGCCGCGAGGCGTATCGCCCCAATGACCGCATCCGCTGCTACATCAAGGACGTGCGCCGCGAGCAGCGCGGCCCGCAGATCTTCCTGTCGCGCACCGCGCCCGAGTTCATGGCCGAGCTTTTCAAGATGGAAGTGCCCGAAATCTACGATGGCATCATCGAGATCAAGGCCGTCGCCCGCGATCCCGGCAGCCGCGCCAAGATCGCCGTCATCAGCTATGACAGCAGCATCGACCCGGTCGGCGCCTGCGTCGGCATGCGCGGCAGCCGCGTTCAGGCCGTCGTGAACGAGCTTCAGGGCGAGAAGATCGACATCATCCCGTGGAACGACGATCAGCCCACCTTCCTCGTGAACGCGCTGCAACCCGCCGAGGTTTCGAAGGTCGTTCTCGACGAGGAAGCCGGCAAGATCGACGTCGTCGTGCCTGAGGATCAGCTTAGCCTTGCCATCGGCCGTCGCGGCCAGAACGTGCGTCTGGCCAGCCAATTGACCGGCCTCGACATCGACATCATGACCGAGGCCGAGGATAGCGAGCGTCGCCAGAAGGAGTTCGAAGAGCGCACCAAGCTCTTCATGGACAACCTCGACCTGGACGAGTTCTTTGCCCAGCTTCTGGTGTCCGAAGGCTTCACCAACCTCGAAGAGGTCGCGTATGTCGAGCTGGACGAGCTGCTGGTCATCGACGGCGTCGATGAGGACACCGCCGGCGAATTGCAGGCCCGCGCCCGCGATATCCTCGAGGCGAAGGCCAAAGAGGCGCTGGACAAGGCCCGCGAGCTGGGTGTCGAGGACAGCCTGGTTGAATTCGAGGGCCTGACACCCCAAATGGTTCTGGCGCTGGCCGAGGATGGCGTCAAGACTCTGGAAGACTTTGCGACCTGCGCGGACTGGGAGCTGGCCGGCGGCTGGACCGTTCAGGATGGCGAGCGCATCAAGGATGACGGCCTGCTCGAGCCCTTCGACGTCTCTTTGGAAGAAGCGCAGGACATGGTGATGACTGCGCGCGTCCTTCTAGGCTGGGTCGATCCGACCGAACTGGAAGAAGGCGCCGATGACGGCTCCGAGGGCGCAACCGATGAGGAGGCCGAGGCCTGATCGCAGGCCTCGGAGTGCACCTGATGGGACGCGGCGGGCAACCCAAAGACCGGGAAGACGGTCCAGAGCGTAAATGCATCGCCACGGGTGAGGTGCAACCAAAACACGGTCTGATCCGTTTTGTCATAGGGCCCGAGGGCCAGGTGGCCCCGGATCTGATGGAAAAACTGCCGGGGCGCGGCATCTGGGTGTCTGCGGATCGCGCCGCGATCGACAAGGCGGCGACAAAGGGTCTTTTTGCCCGCGCCGCCAAACAGCCGGTCACCGTGCCGGAAGGACTGTCCGACTGGGTCGAAAAGCTGCTGGCGCAGCGGGTGGTCAATTTGATCAGTCTTGCGCGAAAGGGTGGTCGCGCTGTTTCGGGCTACGAGAAGGTCAAAGGAAGCCTCGACAAGGAAGAAGCCGAAGTACTGATACAGGCCAGCGACGGCTCCGAGCGTGGAAAGTCCAAGCTCAGCACGCCGCATTTCGGCTCTTTCATCGGCTGGCTGACCGCCGATGAACTGGGACAGGCCTTTGGGCGGCAAACCACGATCCATGCGGCACTGTCTGCTGGCGGTTTGACGCAACGTGTTGTAGAGGAAGCGGCAAGGCTCAAGGGCCTGCGCGTTTCGGACGATGGCAGCGGCCATCGGAAAGGGAAGAAGACCAGATGAGCGACAACGACGGAAAGAAGACATTGGGTGTTCGTGGCGGTCCCCGTGGGGGTAGCGTGAAGCAGAGCTTCAGCCATGGTCGGACCAAGAACGTCGTGGTGGAAACCAAGCGCAAGCGCGTCGTCGTGCCCAAGCCGGGCGCTGGCAACGTGGCAGGCGCTGGCAAACCCGCGCCCATTGGTGATCCTTCCAAGCGCCCCGCAGGCATCTCGGATGCCGAAATGGAGCGCCGTATGAAGGCGCTTCAGGCCGCGAAGGCGCGCGAGGGCGAGGATGCCGCGCGCCGCGAGGCCGAGGAAAAAGAGCGCGAGGAAGAGCGCCAGCGCCGCCGCGAAGAGGCTGAGGCCAAGGAGCGCGAAGAGCAGGAGCGCATCGAGGCGCTCAAGGCCAAGGAAGAAGAGGACGAGCGCCAGCGCCGTGCTGCCGCCGATGCGGCCAAGGAAGCTGCCGCCGCCCCCGCCGAGCCGGAAGGCGCCCGCGCCGCCCCGCGCGGTGCGGCCCCGTCCTCGGCCCCCCGCAAGAGTCAGGACCGCGACGCCGAGCAGAAGCGCCCCGCCAAGGGCAAGGGCATGGGCGACGACAATCGCCGCTCGGGCAAGCTGACGCTGAACCAGGCGCTTTCGGGCGGCGAAGGTGGCCGCCAGAAATCCATGGCCGCGATGAAGCGCAAGCAGGAGCGCGCGCGTCAGAAGGCGATGGGCGGCACGCAAGAGCGTGAAAAGATCATCCGCGACGTGCAGTTGCCGGAAACGATCGTTGTGGCCGAGCTGGCTCAGCGTATGGCCGAGCGTGTCGGCGATGTGGTCAAGGCCCTGATGCAGAATGACATGATGGTCACGCAGAATCAGGCGATCGACGCCGACACTGCGGAACTGATCGTCGAAGAATTCGGTCACCGCGTCGTCCGTGTCTCGGACGCAGATGTCGAGGACGTGATCGCATCGGTGGAGGACAAGGACGAGGATATGAAGCCGCGTCCCCCGGTCGTGACGATCATGGGCCATGTCGACCACGGCAAGACGTCGCTTCTGGACGCGATCCGCGATGCCAAGGTGCAGTCCGGCGAGGCTGGCGGCATCACGCAGCATATCGGGGCCTATCAGGTCAAGACCGACAGCGGCTCGCTTCTGACCTTCCTCGACACGCCCGGCCACGCCGCGTTTACGTCGATGCGCGCCCGCGGCGCGCAGGTGACGGATATCGTGGTTCTGGTGGTGGCTGCCGATGACGCGGTCATGCCGCAGACCATCGAGGCGATCAACCACGCCAAGGCCGCCAAGGTCCCGATGATCATCGCGATCAACAAGGTCGACAAGCCCGAGGCGAACCCGCAAAAGGTGCGCACTGATCTTCTGCAGCACGAGGTCGTCGTTGAGGCGATGTCGGGCGATGTGCAGGATGTCGAGGTCAGCGCCAAGAGCGGCAAGGGTCTGGACGAGCTTCTGGAAGCCATCGCGCTGCAGGCCGAGATCCTTGAGCTGAAGTCGAACCCGAACCGCGCCGCCGAGGGTGCCGTGATCGAGGCGCAGCTGGATGTGGGCCGTGGCCCCGTTGCGACCGTTCTGGTGCAAAAGGGCACGCTGCGCCGGGGCGACATCTTTGTCGTGGGCGAGCAGTACGGCAAGGTCCGCGCGCTGATCAACGACCATGGCGACCGCGTCAATGAGGCGGGCCCGTCCGTTCCGGTCGAGGTTCTGGGCCTCAACGGCACGCCCGAGGCAGGCGATGTTCTGAACGTCGTTGCCACCGAGGCGCAGGCCCGCGAGATCGCGGAATACCGCGCCAATGCCGCCAAAGAAAAGCGCGCTGCAGCCGGTGCTGCGGTCACGCTGGACCAGATGATGGCGCAGGCCAAGCAGAACGAGAACGTGGCCGAGTTGCCGATTCTCGTGAAGGCAGACGTTCAGGGCTCGGCCGAGGCGATCGTTCAGGCGATGGAGAAGATCGGCAACGAAGAGGTGCGCGTGCGTGTGCTGCATTCCGGCGTCGGCGCCATCACCGAGAGCGATATCGGCCTTGCCGAAGCGTCGGGCGCGCCGGTCATCGGCTTCAACGTCCGGGCAAATGCGCCCGCACGTCAGAGCGCGAACCAGAAAGGCGTCGAGATCCGGTATTATTCGGTGATCTACGACCTTGTGGACGACATCAAGGCAGCGGCCTCCGGCCTTCTTGGTGCGGAGATCCGCGAGAAGTTCATCGGCTATGCCAAGATCAAGGAAGTCTTCAAGGTCACGGGCGTCGGCAAGGTTGCGGGCTGCCTGGTTACCGAGGGCATCGCGCGCCGCTCGGCCGGTGTGCGCCTCTTGCGCGACGATGTCGTGATCCACGAAGGCACGCTGAAAACGCTCAAGCGCTTCAAGGACGAAGTGGCCGAGGTTCAATCGGGTCAGGAATGCGGTATGGCCTTCGAGAAATACGAGGATATCCGCCCCGACGATGTTATCGAGATCTTCGAGCGCGAAGAGATCACGCGCACGCTGGACTGATCTACACGTGATAGAAATAACGAAGGGCGCCCCGAGTGGCGCCCTTTTTCTGTGCCGATCTTACAGCCAGTCGCGCAGGATCGGGATCAATGGAATATCGGCCGGCGGCATGGGGTAGTCGCGCAACTGGTTTGGGCGCACCCATGTCAACGCCTGCCCTTCACGCCCCTGAACGATGCCGTCCCATTTGCGGCAGGCAAAGAGGGGCATGAGCAGATGGAAATCGTCGTAGCTATGGCTGGCAAAGGTCAGCGGCGCGAGGCAGCTGGCCCAGGTGTCGATGCCCAGCTCTTCGTGCAGTTCGCGGATCAGGGCCGCCTCGGGGCTCTCGCCCGACTCCACCTTGCCGCCCGGAAACTCCCAAAGGCCCGCCATCGACTTGCCCTCGGGCCGCTGGGCCAAAAGAACGCGGCCATCGACGTCGATCAGTGCGACGGCCGAAACCAGAATGACCTTCACGAGCGATAGTCGGCGTTGATGTCGATATAGCCATGCGTCAGATCGCAGGTCCAGACGCGCGCGGTGCCGCCACCAAGGCCCAGATCGACATGGATGATCAACTCCTGCCCTTTCATGTAGGCGGCGGCGCGGTCCTCGTCATATTCGGGGCTGACCCAGCCGTTTTCGGCAACCTTGATGTCGCCGAACCAGATCGACAGCGTATCGCGATCCGCGCGCGCGCCGGATTTGCCCACGGCCATCACAACGCGGCCCCAGTTGGGATCCTCCCCGGCGATGGCGGTTTTGACCAGCGGTGAATTGGCGATGGATTTGGCGTGCCGATGCGCATCGGCGTCGCTGGCGGCGCCGGTGACGGATATCTCGACCAGCTTGGTCGCACCCTCACCGTCGCGCACAACCTGCTGCGCGAGGTCCAGCATGACGCGGCGCAGCCCTTCCATGAAGCCGATGGAATGCTCGGTGATCTGCGCGCCCGAGGCACCCGTCGCGCCGACCAGCAGCGTATCGGAGGTCGATGTATCGCTGTCGACCGTGATGCAGTTGAACGTTGTGCGGTTCAGGGCGGAAACCATGGATTGCAGCACCGGCTGCGGCACGGCGGCATCGGTAAAGATATAGACCAGCATCGTGCCCATATCAGGCTCGATCATGCCCGATCCCTTGGCGATACCCGCGATGCGCACCGTCTTGCCGTCCACATCCACCTCGGTGGCCGAGCCCTTGGGGAAGGTGTCGGTCGTCATGATCGCGCGGGCCGCATCGGCAATGCCATCCTCGCGCAGCGCAGATTTCAGATCGCCCAGCACGGCGATGATTCGCTCGTGTTTCATTGGCTCACCGATCACGCCGGTCGAGGAGGAAAAGACGCGGTGCGCGGGCAGACCGAGCGTATCGGCCACGGCGCCGGTCACGGCGCGCACGGACTCGACCCCGCGCGCGCCGGTAAAGGCATTGGAATTGCCCGAGTTCACGACAATGGCCGCGCCCTCATCTCCGCTGCGGCCGATCTTGGCCTGGCAGTCCAGCACCGGGGCCGACCGGGTGGCCGATCGGGTGAACACCCCCGCCACCGTGCTGCCCAGCGCCAGATGCGCCAGCATCACGTCGGTGCGGCCCTGATAGCGCACACCGGCGGCGATACTGGCAAACCGAACCCCCTTGATCACGGGGAGGTCCGGGAAGGCGGCGGGCGCCAGTGGCGAGACGGAGGTGATCTTGGCCACGTGCGTTTACTCTTCCAGAAGGTTCATCTGATTGAGCACGGTGGGGTCCATCTCATCGCCCGCCTTGCGGTCGATCTTGCTGCTCTCTTGCAGCTCGGTCACCTTCTGCTCGATCGCCTGCTGACGCAGGGCGTCGACGATCTCGGGGCGCACCTGCTCAAGATCGGGGGTATCCTTGGCGCGAGTCTCGATCAGCTTGATCACGTGCCAGCCGAATTGGGTTTGAACCGGATCGCTGATGCTGTCCGCTTCCATGCCTTCCACGGCGGTCTGGAACGGCTCGACCATCATGCCTTCGCTGAACCAGCCCAACGCGCCGCCGGAGGGGCCGGAGGGACCAGTGGAATGCTCTTCGGCCAAGACGGCGAAATCGGCGCCACCGCGAGCTTCTTCGACCAGCGCCTGCGCCTCTTCCTCGGTCTCGACCAGGATATGCGCGGCATTGTATTCGGTGACTGGATCGCCGCCGGTGTAGTTGTCGTCGAAATAGGTCTGAATCGCCTCGTCGGTGACGGCAGCCTCGGAAATCGCAGCCATCTCTTCGGCGGCGATCAGCGCGCGGCGCTCGTTTTCCAGGGCCAGCGCGGCGCGGCGGGGCAGATCGCCCTCATGCGCATCCGACAGCAGCGTCTGCTGGATCAGCTGATCGAGGATGCCGGGAAAGAGCACATCGGCGGGCACTTGCTGAAATTGCTCCGGCAGTCCGGCGCGCAGGATCAGCATGTGACCAAGGGTGATATCGGTGCCATCCACGGTGGCAACGACGGTATCCGCGCTGGGCGCGTCGTCTTGGGCGAGGACCGGCGCAGCGCCGAGTGCCCCCATCAGCATGGCGCAGGTGGCAATCGGTTTGATACGGTCTAGCATTGAACGTTCCTTCACAGTTGTCTTCGGCAGGTGCCGCGCAGGGTGCGCGACGTTGACACTAAGCCAGCAGGCGCTTACATCGCCTTTGAATAAAGGCATATCCCGCTGATACCCCTCCCGAGATAGGGGTGCAATGGAAACGGGACAAGGCATTGCCGAACACGAAGAAATCAAAAGACGGGAACGGATTGCACATGCTGGGTTTAGGAACGGTCGCCCGTAAGGTTTTCGGCACGCCCAATGACCGCAAGGTCAAGGCCACGCGCCCCTTGGTCGCCAAGATCAACGCGCTGGAGCCCGAGATCGAGGCACTGGACGACGCCGGCATCATCGCCAAGACCGATGAGTTGCGTGCGCGCCTGCAGGGCGGCGAGAGTCTTGATGCGCTACTGCCCGAAGCCTTCGCCAACTGCCGCGAGGCCGCGCGCCGCGCGCTGGGCCTGCGGGCCTTCGACGTGCAGCTGATGGGCGGGATCTTTCTGCATCAGGGTAACATTTCCGAGATGAAGACCGGCGAGGGCAAGACCCTGGTCGCGACTTTACCGGCTTATCTCAACGCGCTGACCGGCAAGGGCGTGCATATCGTCACCGTCAACGACTACCTCGCCAAGCGGGACGCCGAATGGATGAGCGCGGTCTTTTCCGCCCTCGGAATGACGACGGGCGTTGTTTATCCCCAACAGCCCGAGGATGAAAAGCAGCGCGCCTACGCCTGCGACGTGACCTATGCCACGAATAACGAGCTGGGTTTCGACTATCTGCGCGACAACATGAAATCCGAGCTGACCCAGATGAGCCAGCGCGGGCATCATTATGCCATCGTGGACGAGGTCGACAGCATCCTGATCGACGAGGCGCGCACGCCCCTCATCATCTCGGGTCCCGCGCAGGATCGCAGCGATCTTTATATCGCCATCGACAAGTTGATCCCCGAACTGGCGGAAGACCATTACAAGGTAGATGAAAAGACCCGCGGTGTGACATTCACCGACGAGGGCAACGAGTTTCTTGAAACCCTGCTGGTCGAACGCGGCATCCTGCCCGAGGACCAGTCGCTCTATGACCCGGAAAGCACCACCATCGTGCACCATGTCAATCAGGGTCTGCGCGCGCACAAGCTGTTCCAGAAGGACAAGGATTACATCGTCCGTGATGACGAGGTCGTGCTGATCGACGAATTCACCGGGCGCATGATGGCGGGCCGCCGTCTGTCGGACGGCCTGCATCAGGCCATCGAGGCCAAGGAGGGCGCCGACATCAAGCCCGAGAACGTGACGCTCGCGCAGGTGACGTTCCAGAATTATTTCCGTCTCTATGACAAGCTGTCGGGCATGACCGGCACGGCGATGACCGAAGCTGATGAATTTGCCGAAATCTACGGTCTGGGCGTGGTCGCCGTGCCCACCAACCGGCCCATCGCGCGGATCGACAAGGATGACGCGGTCTTCCGCACCACCGCCGAGAAGTACAAGGCCGTCGTCGAGGAGATCAAGGAAGCGCATGAGAAGGGCCAGCCGACGCTGGTCGGCACCACCTCGATCGAGAAGTCCGAGATGATCAGCCAGCTACTGACCAATGCCGGCATCCCGCATAACGTCCTCAATGCGCGCCAGCACGAGAAAGAGGCGCAAATCGTCGGCGACGCGGGCAAGCTGGGCGCCGTCACCATCGCCACCAACATGGCGGGCCGCGGGACTGACATCAAACTGGGCGGCAATATCGACCTCAAGATCATGGAGGCGATACACGCCGACCCCGAGGGCGATCCGGCTGAGATCCGCGCCCGCATCGAAGAAGGCCACAAGGAAGAAGAGCAGGCGGTCAAGGACGCAGGCGGTCTCTTTGTTCTCGCGACCGAGCGGCACGAGAGCCGCCGTATCGACAACCAGCTGCGCGGCCGCTCGGGCCGCCAGGGCGATCCGGGGCAATCGTCGTTCTTCCTGTCGCTGGACGACGACCTGATGCGTATCTTCGGCTCCGAGCGTCTGGAAAAGGTGCTGTCCGGTCTTGGCATGAAAGAGGATGAGGCGATCATTCATCCCTGGGTGAACAAGTCACTGGAGCGCGCGCAGGCCAAGGTCGAGGGGCGCAACTTCGATATCCGCAAGCAGCTGCTCAAATTTGACGACGTGATGAACGAGCAGCGCAAGGTTATCTTCAAGCAGCGGCTCGACATCATGCGCGCCGACGACCTGAGCGAGATCGTCAAGGACATGCGCGGCGAGGTGATCGACGATCTGGTCGATCAATACATGCCGCCCAAGACCTATGCCGATCAGTGGGACATGGAGGGGCTGCACGCCGCCATCCTCGAGCATCTGAACATGGACCTGCCGGTGCAGGCATGGGCCGATGAGGAAGGCGTCGACGACGAGGATATCAGCGAGCGCATCGAGAAGCACGCGAACGAGATGATGGCGAAGAAGGCCGTCGCCTTCGGGGCGGGCAACATGCGCATGGTCGAAAAGCAGCTATTGCTGCAGACCATCGACGCCAAGTGGCGCGAGCATCTTCTGACGCTGGAGCATCTGCGCAGCGTCGTCGGCTTCCGCGGCTATGCGCAGCGTGATCCGTTGAACGAGTACAAGAACGAGGCATTCAGCCTCTTTGAGTCGATGCTGGACAGCCTGCGTCAGGACGTGACCCAGAAACTGGGCCAGGTGCAGCCGGTGTCGGAGGCCGATCAGCAGGCGATGCTGCAAAAGATGATCGAGGAGCGCAAGGCGCTCAAGGCTCAAACCGATGCGGCCACTCCGCAGGAGGATGGCCGCGAGACTGCCCAGCGTCCCTCCGAGGCTGCGCGGGAAGGCTTTGACGAGAACGATCCGGCCACCTGGGGCAATCCCGGGCGCAATTCGGCCTGCCCGTGCGGCTCCGGCGAGAAGTTCAAACATTGCCACGGGCGCATCGCCTGATCCACTGATACCACCATCGGGCTGCCACATGGCGGCCCGAATGACTCCGCGCTTATGCCACATGCGCGCCCTTTTCGGCAGGTACCCACCTTGAACGACCTGATCTTACAGGCGTGTGGAGGTAGGGTATGGATAAGCTCAAGATGATCGCGATGGGATGTGGCACGCTGGCATTGGCGCTGGGCGCGGGCCATTTCATGCAATCGCGCAGCGCTGTTGCTCCGGTTGCACAGCAAAGCCCCGCGCCCGTCCTCGGCTCGAGCGTTCCGCAGGGCGCGGCCGCTGCAAATGGGGCGCTGCATCTGTCCTCCATCACGTTGACGTCTGCCGCACCGACATTGCCAAGTGCCGCGCCCGCACCGGGAAAGCTGCCGCACCTGCCGGCACTCAGTGAGATCCGCGAGGCGGCGCTGGACGATGCCGTGGGGCAAATCCTGACCGATGCCCTGCCGGCGGAAGAGCCTGCCCCAAGCCTGATCTGCGACTATTCCCTGCAGGCCGATGCGGCCGCTGGCGCGATGGTCGCGCTGGCGCTGGATGCGCCCTGCGCCCCGGGCGAGCGGTTTACCCTGCACCATAACGGCATGATGTTCACCGAAGTGACGGATGATGGCGGCTATGCCAGCATGCTGGTCCCTGCCTTGTCGCGCCGTGCGTCGTTCATCGCGTCCTTTGCCAATGGACAGGGGGTTGTGGCCAGTGCCGAGGTAGAGGGCATTGGCTATTATCAGCGCGTCGCGGTGCAGTGGCAGGGCGATGCAGGTCTACAGCTTCATGCGCTGGAATTCGGCTCGGATTACGCGGACGAGGGCCATGTCTGGTCCGGCGCCAGCCGCGATGTGGCCGCCGCCGCCGATGGCAACCACGGCTTTCTGACCCGCCTTGGAAACGCGGATCAGCCGAACCCACTGATGGCCGAGGTCTACACTTTCCCCAGCCAGTTGGAGGGCCGCGATGGCCAGGTCGAGCTGCGCGTCGAAGCCGAGGTGACCGAGGCCAACTGCAACCGCGATATCGAGGCGCAGGCCCTTGAGCTGGAGGTGGGCGGTGCGCTGCGCGTCCAGGATGTGACGCTGATGATGCCGCAATGCGATGCGGTCGGGGACTTTCTGGTGTTGAATAATCTGCTGAATGACCTCACGATTGCACGCAACTGACACGCGGGCTTGAGGGCAACCAGATGATACAGCTACGTGCGGCGATCTTCGCCGCACTTTTTCCTTGTCTGGCGGCTATTGGCGCGGCGGCGCAGGACGTCACGCTGACGTCGCGCGACGGGGACGTGACCATCACGGGCGACCTTCTGGGCTTTGACGGTGAATTCTACCGCGTCGATACCATCTATGGCGAGCTGACAGTCGATGGCTCGGGCGTGCTCTGCGAGGGGCCGGGATGCCCCAATCTGAATGCCTATGTGGCCGAAGCGACCCTGTCGGGGGCGCCCACGATGGGCCGCGTCCTGATGCCCGCCCTGATCGAGGCTTTTGCCCTGCGACAGGGGTTGGAGCTGTCGCGCGAGAACAGCACAGACATCGCGTTCAGCTACACGCTTTCGGACCCGCAAAGCGGCGATGCGCGGGGGCAGTTTCACATCCGGCTGACCAATACGGATGAAGGTTTCGCCGATCTGCTGGCGGGCGAGGCTGACATGGTGATGTCCCTGCGCGAGGTTACGCGGGCCGAAGCGATCCGGGGCCGCGAGGTGGGCCTCGGCGATCTGCGCGACGCGCGGCGCAGCCGTGTTCTGGCGCTGGATGCGCTGGTGCCTCTGGTTTCGGCGGGAAACCCGGTGACATCCGTCACTACGCCGCAATTGGCGCAGATCCTGTCGGGCGAGATCACGGATTGGGTCAGCCTTGGCGGCGCGGATGCGCCCATCGCGGTGCATCTGCACGACACCACTACCGGCCTTGGTCAGTCGACCGAGCGGCGGATGCTGCGCGGCGACGCGGGTAGCTTTGTCGAGGGCGCGATCCGGCACCTGGATGGTGAGGCGCTGTCGCAGGCGGTGGCACAGGACCCGTTCGCGATCGGGATCGGCAGCCGGTCGGAAAGGGGTCTGACCTTCGAGTTGGCGCTGACCGGGGAATGCGGCTTTGGCATGACCGCCACGCGCCGCGCGGTCAAGACCGAAGACTATCCCCTGACGGCGCCCATGTTCCTATACCTGCCCGCGCGGCGCCTGCCGAAGTTGATGCGCGAATTCCTCGCCTTCACCCGCGAGCCGGCGGCGCAGCTGGTGATCCGCCGTGCCGGTTTCGTCGATCAACTGCCCGAGGAGATCGCCATCGACGATCAGGGTGATCGCTTTGCCAATGCCGTGCTGCGCGCGGGTGAGGATGTGAGCCTTGAGGATCTGCAGGGCATGGTGCGCGTGCTCAGCCCGCTCAAGCGCCTGACCACCACTTTCCGGTTCGAGCCGGGGTCTGCTCGGCTGGATGCGCAATCACGCTCGAACGTCGATAGCCTCGCGCGCGCGC
This sequence comes from Roseovarius roseus, assembly GCF_043355935.2. Classification (NCBI taxonomy): domain Bacteria; kingdom Pseudomonadati; phylum Pseudomonadota; class Alphaproteobacteria; order Rhodobacterales; family Roseobacteraceae; genus Roseovarius; species Roseovarius roseus. The sequence continues at coordinate 386,833 of NZ_JBHFPE020000003.1, forward strand.
TGGAAAGCGGGTTCTACGACGGGCGGCAGCTACTCTTCGTCGGTTTTTCGGATGGCGAGGGTCCGGCGGCGGCCAACAGAACCATCGCGCTGCGCCGCGCCGATGCGGTGCGCGATGCGGTGATCCAAAGCGCCGAGACGGCGCAGCTGGATCGGCTGCAACTGGAGACCGAGGCTTTTGGCGAGGCAATGCCAATGGCCTGCGACGATAGCGAATGGGGCCGCGGCGCCAATCGCCGGGTCGAAATCTGGATGCGCTAGCGCTCCGCTTTGGACGTCGCGCCTGGCATCGCATGGTCCACAAGGGGTATTTTTACCAAGAAAAAGCAGGGTGCTGCGCTTAGTCGTCGGAGCGCGCGCGATCCGCCTCGATCCGGTCCATCGCCGCTGTCCACTCGCGGTCGCGCAAAACACGGCGAAAGGCGCGGCGCAACTCGGCGATGCCGTCGCGCTGGTACCAGCGGCCATGCGAGAGGATGATGCGCTCCGGCGCCCATGCAATCATCCGCTCGACAGAGTCGGCCAGCGCGGCCTTGCGAAAGGTCATCCGCATGTCGGGTGGCATCTTGCCATCGCTGTCGTCGATACCGGCGATCCAGACAAGGGGGCGCATCCAGATCGGAAGTTTGGCCGTCTCGAAATTCTCGATGAGGTCGGCCAGAATGAGTGTGTCCGAGGCGCGGTGAAAAAACACCGCCTCCTGGTGCATATTGCTGCCTTGAACGATCATCTGGTCGATCTGGGCCTCCCAGGGGGCGGGCGCGTTCTGACCCAGATCATGATCGAAGGTGACGTTTATCCCCTTCCTCGCCGCGCGGCGGACCACTCCGGGGGCGGCGTGGGCGATTGCCTCGGGATAGGCGCCCTGCCACTCTGCGACAGATGCGTAATGGATCCAGTTGGGCGCGATGAGGTGGCGCACCGGACCGAGTGCGTCCAGTTCGGAACAAAGCTCATCTGTAAGGGCGGTCGGCGAATGCGCCCAGAGATCGCCATTCTGCAGCCGGACCACCGTGCAGCGGGTCGAATAGGGCATGCCGTAAAAGCGCAGCGCAGGCCCGTCGATAACCCAGATATCGTTTGCCACGGGCTTGAGCGTGTTCAGAGGCTCATAGCCCGTGGCATGCGTAGAGTGCGCCAAGGTCAGTCGATGACGCGCACGTCGGTCATAACGTCAGGCTGGCCGACAACCGCGCCATTTCCGCCGGTGCCGCGCTTGATCGCGTTCACCACGTCCATGCCATCCGTCACCTTGCCGACCACGGTATATTGGCCGTTGAGATGCGCGGCGGCGCCGAACATGATGAAGAACTGGCTGTTCGCGCTGTCCGGGCTCTGGCTGCGGGCCATGCCGATGACGCCCTCTTCAAAGGGCTGATCCGAGAATTCAGCCTTGAGATCAGGCAGATCGCTGCCGCCAGAGCCTGCACGGCGCATGTCGCCGCCCTCGATTTTGCCGAACTCGACATCGCCTGTCTGCGCCATGAATCCGTCGATCACGCGGTGAAAGACGACGCCGTCATAGGCGCCTTGCTCGGCCAGGGTCACGATCTGCTCGACATGGTTCGGGGCGAAATCCTCGAAAAGGTCGATGGTCACGGTGCCATTCGCTTCGCCCGCGATATCGATTTCAAGGCCGGTAGCCAGTGCGGGCGCGCCTGCGGTGATCAGGAAAGCTGCCAGAAGGTTACGCATCTGCGGCCACCTTGACGCTGATCATGCGGTCGGGATTCGCGGGCGGCTCGCCCTTGGTGATGTTGTCGACAAGCTCCATGCCCTGAATGACGCGGCCATAGACCGTGTATTGGCCGTTGAGGAAATGGTTGTCCTTGAAATTGATGAAGAACTGGCTGTTCGCAGAGTCGGGATTGGCACTGCGCGCCGCGCCCAGCGTGCCGCGATCATGCGGGATCTTAGAAAACTCGGCCTTAAGGTTGGGCAGATCGCTGCCGCCAGTGCCGGCGGCGCGAGGGTTGTAATCCTTTTCCATGTTGGCGTTCTGCACATCGCCCGTCTGCGCCATGAAACCGTCGATCACCCGGTGGAACGCGACGTTGTCATAGGCGCCGCCGCGCGCCAGCTCTTTCATGCGGTCAGAATGGCCGGGAGCCACATCGGGCAATAGCTCGATCGCGACGGTGCCGTCCTTCAGCTCGATCAGGATGGTGTTTTCGGGGTCTTTGATCTCGGCCATGGCGGCCTCCTCTATTTGAAATGCGTTGCTGCAATATCTAGGGGCTTGGACGGGGCTTGCCAAGCGCGCCCGTCTTGACGGCTGCGCGCCGCCGCGCCAAGAGGGGCGGCGACCGATCCCGCGGCCAAGGAGAGCGACATGAGCTGGAAAACCCTCGACGACATCGACCTGACGGCCAAGCGTGTGCTGGTGCGCGTCGATATCAACGTGCCGGTCGAGAATGGCCGCGTCACCGACGCCACGCGGATCGAGCGGATCGTGCCCACGGTCGAGGATATTCTGGCCAAGGGCGGGCGCCCCGTCCTCATCGCCCATTTCGGCCGGCCCAAGGGCAAGGTCGTTCTGGATCTGTCGCTGCGCGTCGTGCTGCCCGCGCTGGAAAAGGCGCTGGGCCATAGCGTGCGGCTGATCGAAACGCTGGACGGCGCCGAGAACCTGACGGCCGAGGCCGCCGCCGCCGAGGTGCTTTTGCTGGAAAACATCCGGTTCTATCCCGGCGAAGAGGCGAATGACCCGGAGTTCGCCCACCGCCTTGCCGCACTGGGCGATGTCTATTGCAACGATGCCTTTTCCGCCGCCCACCGCGCCCATGCCAGCACCACTGGCATCGCGCATCTGATGCCGTCTTGCGCAGGCCGCCTGATGCAGGCCGAGCTGGAGGCGCTGGAGGCGGCGCTGAGCCACCCCAAACGGCCCGTCGTGGCAGTTGTTGGCGGCGCCAAGGTCTCGACCAAGCTGGACCTTCTGAGCAACCTCGTCGAGAAGGTAGATAGCCTTGTCATCGGTGGCGGCATGGCCAACACTTTCCTCGCGGCGCAGGGTCTGCATGTGGGCAAATCCCTTTGCGAGCATGACATGGCCGCCACCGCGCGCGAGATCATGACCAAGGCCGCCACAGAGGGCTGCGAGATCGTCCTGCCCGCCGATATCGTCATTGCGCGCGAGTTCGCCGAGAATGCCCCGCACGAGACGCTGGCCGTGCATCTGTGCCCCGACGACGCGATGATCCTGGACGCCGGCCCGCAAAGCGTGCGGCGTGTGGCGCAGGTGCTGGACACTGCCAAGACGCTGATCTGGAACGGCCCGCTGGGCGCGTTCGAGCTCACGCCCTTCGACACCGCCACGAACGATGCGGCGCGCCACGCCGCAGAGCTGACCCGCAAAGGGAGCCTCATCTCGGTTGCAGGCGGTGGTGATACCGTCGCGGCGCTGAACCGCGCGGGTGTGGCCGAGGATTTCACCTATATCTCCACCGCAGGCGGCGCCTTCCTCGAATGGATGGAAGGTAAGGATCTGCCCGGAGTCGCCGCGCTCAAAGGGTGAAGACCGGGCAGCGCGTTAGCGCCACCACAATTGCAAGCATGCGCGCGCTGACCTAAAAGCACGGCTGACAGTGAATTCCAGATCAGCGGAGCCGAGACATGCCGAACACAGCCCAAGCAGACAAGATTCGCGCCGGAAACGGTTTTGTCGCGGCGCTCGATCAGTCCGGCGGCTCGACCCCCAAGGCGCTGGCGCAATATGGCGTGCCCGAAAGTGCCTATAGCGGCGATGCTGACATGTTCGACATGATCCACGCGATGCGCGCCCGCATCGCGCAGGCGCCCGATTTCAACGGTGACAAGGTGGTCGGCGCGATCCTCTTCGAGATGACGATGGACCGCCAGATCGATGGCAAGCCTTCCGCGAAATACCTCTGGGAAGAGCGCGGCGTCGTGCCGTTCCTCAAGGTCGACAAGGGCCTGAAGGACGAGAAAGATGGCGTGCGCCTGATGAAGCCGATGCCGGATCTGGATATGCTTTGCGAGCGTGCCGTTGCCGCCGGAATTTTCGGCACCAAAATGCGCTCGGTTATCGACGCGGCCTCGGCCAGCGGGATCGAGGCGGTCGTCGCGCAGCAATTCGAGGTGGGCCGGCAGATACTGGGCCACGGCCTGATCCCGATTATCGAGCCTGAGGTCACGATCACCATCAAAGACAAGGCCGAGGCTGAGGCGCTCTTGCTTGAGGCGTTGCAGCGGCATCTGGATGCGTTGCCCGAAGGCACGCAGGTGATGCTGAAACTCACCCTGCCCGAGACCGCGAACCAGTACCGTGCCCTGACACAGCACCCCGCCGTCATGCGCGTCGTTGCCCTTTCGGGTGGGTACAGCCGGGACGAGGCGAACCGCCGCCTTTCCGAGAACACCGGCATCATCGCTAGCTTCAGCCGCGCCCTGACCGAAGGTCTGTCCGCCGACCAGTCCGACGAAGAGTTCAACGAGACCATCGGCGCCACGATCAACAGCATTCACGCGGCTTCTGTCGCCGGCTAAGGGCGAGGCGGGAGCACGACTGTCCCTATTCTTCTTGCTGAAAATCGGCCCCGAAGCCATGGTCTTGTGGTGCAGGATTGCCCGCCCAAAGGCTCAGATCGCCGCGCATATCGGGTTATTGGTCACGGCTTGCGTGTCGGTCTCGTCATATGGGCCGGATTAGTCACGGCGGGTGTGGGGCATCTGGCGTTCTGCCTTGACGGGTGCACATAGGCGAGGCTGCCACAAGATTGCAACGCCAACCATGCGACGCATAAATGTGATTCCAAACGCTGCGTCGCTGTGGCACTGTGGCCCAAAGCCCGCCCAGAGGCATATGAACGAGGCAGTACCGGTGACCTATCGCAAGAAGCCCCCATTGGGCGTTTTCATCTATTTCGTGATCGCTTTCGCGCTGGGCACGTATTTCACCTTTGCCGCGGTGCAGGGGGATTTTGGCCTCTTCAGCCGCGCCGAGATCGAGGCAGAGGCGAGCGAGCTGCAGGCGCAACTGGATACGCTGAATGCCGAGGTGGCGGTAATGGAAAACCTGACGCATCGCCTTTCCGACACGTATCTGGATCTGGATCTGCTGGACGAACAGGCGCGCTCGGTTCTGGGCCTGCTGCGCACGGACGAAATCGTCATCCGTTAATCAAGGCTTTGATCCCTGATCGCACCGAATTTCGGCGCCATCGCGGAACCGGCTTGCCTGATGGGCAGGGGCGTGCCTATCGTGAGACCAGCCGCGCAACTGTTTGTGCCGCGAATAGTTTAGCGTTAAACTATTCACGATTCACGTGCCAACCAAGGGGATACCTGCCAATGGCTGCCCAGAAGAAAGCAAGCAAATCAAACGCTTCGGCGGATGAGCTGAAGGCGTACTATCGCGACATGCTGCTGATCCGTCGATTCGAGGAAAAGGCGGGCCAACTCTATGGGATGGGCCTGATCGGCGGGTTCTGTCACCTTTATATCGGGCAGGAGGCCGTTGTCGTCGGGCTGGAAGCCGCTGCCGAAGAGGGCGACAAGCGTATTACCACCTACCGCGACCATGGCCATATGCTGGCCTGCGGGATGGACCCCGACGGCGTCATGGCCGAGCTGACGGGCCGCGAGGGCGGCTATAGCCGCGGCAAGGGCGGCTCGATGCACATGTTCTCGAAGGAGAAGCATTTTTACGGCGGGCACGGCATTGTCGGCGCGAATGTGCCGCTGGGGGCCGGCCTCGCGTTTTCGGACAAGTACCGCGAAAATGACCGCGTGACGTTCACCTATTTCGGCGACGGCGCCGCGAACCAGGGCCAGGTCTACGAGACGTTCAACATGGCCAAGCTCTGGGATCTGCCCGTGATCTTCGTCATCGAGAACAACCAGTATGCAATGGGCACCGCGCAGAAGCGCTCGACCTCGACGCCCGACCTTTACAAGCGCGGGGACGCGTTCGGCATTCCTGGCGAAGCGGTGGACGGCATGGACGTGCTGGCCGTGAAGGAAGCGGGCGAAAAGGCCGTCGCGCATTGCCGCGCGGGCAAGGGGCCGTACATCCTTGAGATCAAGACATACCGCTATCGCGGGCATTCGATGTCGGACCCGGCCAAGTATCGCACCCGGGAAGAAGTGCAGAAGATGCGCGACGAGAAGGACTGCATCGAGCATGTCCGAGACCTGCTGCTGACCGGCAAGCACGCGACCGAGGAAGATCTGAAAGCCATCGACAAGGAAATCAAGCAGATCGTCAACGCCTCGGCCGAGTTTGCCAAGGAAAGCCCTGAGCCGGACGAGAGCGAGCTGTGGACAGATGTCTACGCCGACGAAGTCCCGCAGAAAGCCTGAGGAGCCACGCATATGCCGACAGAAATTCTCATGCCCGCCCTCAGCCCCACGATGGAAGAGGGCACGTTGGCCAAATGGCTGGTCAAGGAGGGCGATACCGTCTCGTCCGGGGATATCCTGGCCGAAATCGAAACCGACAAGGCCACGATGGAGTTCGAGGCCGTCGATGAAGGCACGATCGGCAAGATCCTGATCGAGGCCGGCACCGAGGGCGTTGCGGTGAACACCGCCATCGCCGTTCTGCTGGAAGAGGGCGAGAGCGCCGACGATATCGACACGGATGCCGGCGCCAAAGCCGAGGCGCCCAAGGAAGAGCCGAAAGCCGAGGACAAGGGTGACAAGAAGTCCGACTCCCCCAAGGCTGTTCCCGCGCAGGCAAAAGCCCCGAAGCCGGACCGCACGCCCGACTGGCCCGAAGGCACCGAGACGAAAAAGCAGACTGTCCGCGAGGCGCTGAACGAGGCGATGGCCGAGGAAATGCGCCGCGATGGCGACGTTTTCATCATGGGCGAGGAAGTGGCCGAGTATCAGGGTGCCTACAAGATCACCCAGAACCTGCTGCAGGAATTCGGAGCCAAGCGTGTGATCGATACGCCGATTACCGAACATGGCTTTGCCGGGATCGGCGTCGGCGCGGCCTTTGGCGGTCTGCGCCCCATCGTCGAATTTATGACCTGGAACTTTGCCATGCAGGCGATTGACCAGATTCTGAACTCGGCGGCCAAGACGCTTTACATGTCGGGCGGGCAGATGGGTTGCCCCATCGTCTTCCGCGGTCCCAACGGCGCCGCCGCCCGCGTGGGCGCGCAGCACAGTCAGGACTATGCGGCGTGGTATGCGCATATTCCGGGCCTCAAGGTGGTGCAGCCCTATTCGGCCTCGGACGCCAAGGGACTGCTGAAAACCGCGATCCGCGATCCAAACCCGGTTGTCTTTCTGGAAAACGAAATCCTCTACGGCAAGTCTTTCGATGTGCCGGTGATGGAGGATTATACCGTTCCCTTCGGCAAGGCGCGCATCTGGCGCGAGGGCGAGGATGTGACCATCGTCAGCTTTGGCATCGGCATGACCTATGCGATGGAGGCTGCCGAGAAATTGGCCGAGGATGGGATTTCAGCTGAGGTCATCGACCTGCGCACCCTGCGCCCCATCGACTATGACACTGTCATCGCCTCGGTTCAGAAGACCAACCGCTGCGTGACGGTCGAAGAAGGCTTCCCGGTGGCGTCCATTGGAAATCACCTCTCGGCCGTGATCATGGAGCGCGCGTTCGACTATCTAGACGCGCCCGTCATAAACTGCCTGGGCAAGGACGTGCCCATGCCCTACGCCGCCAACCTCGAAAAGCTGGCCCTGACCTCGACCAAGGAGGTCTTGGACGCGGTGCATAAAGTGATCTACCGGTAAGGAGAAAGAGCGATGCCGACAGAAATTCTGATGCCCGCGCTTTCCCCGACGATGGAGGAAGGCACACTGGCGAAATGGCTGGTCAAGGAGGGCGACACCGTGTCCTCTGGCGATCTGCTGGCCGAGATTGAGACGGACAAGGCCACGATGGAATTCGAGGCCGTGGACGAGGGCACGATCGGCAAGATCCTGATCGAGGCCGGCACCGAAGGCGTGAAAGTGAACACCGCCATCGCCGTCCTGCTGGAAGAAGGCGAGAGCACCGACGACATCGAGGAGGGTGCCAGCAAGGCTGCGCCTGACAAAGATGACGCCAAGGAGGCTGCGCCCAAATCGGATGATAAGCCGCCCGCCAAGGAGAGCGCCTCCGCCGAGGCTTCCGAGGCGCCCGCCGCGCCCAAAAACGTCGATGGCGAGCGTATCTTCGCTTCGCCCCTCGCGCGCCGGATCGCGGCGGACAAGGGTCTGGATCTGACCCAGATTGACGGCTCGGGCCCGAATGGCCGCATCGTCAAGGCCGATGTCGAAAACGCCACTGCCAAGCCCGCCAAAAAGGCAGGCGCGGCCGAGGCGGATGCCGTGGGCGCCCCCGCCGCGACCGAGCCTGCCAAGACGGGGCAGTCCGCCGATGCGGTTGCCAAGATCTATGAGGGACGTGAGTATTCCGAGGTCAAGCTGGACGGCATGCGCAAAACTATCGCCGCCCGCCTGACCGAAGCCAAGCAGACCGTGCCGCATTTCTACCTGCGCCGCGATATCAAGCTGGACGCGCTGCTGAAATTCCGCGGCGATCTGAATAAGCAGTTGGAAGGGCGTGGCGTCAAGCTGAGCGTCAACGACTTCATCATCAAGGCCTGCGCGCTGGCTCTTCAGGCCGTGCCCGCCGCCAATGCGGTCTGGGCCGGTGATCGTGTGCTGCAGCTCAAGCCGTCGGATGTGGCGGTTGCGGTCGCCATTGAGGGCGGGCTTTTCACCCCGGTTCTCAAGGACGCGGACATGAAGTCGCTGTCGTCCCTTTCTGCCGAGATGAAGGATCTGGCCGCTCGCGCACGTGATCGCAAGCTGGCGCCGCACGAGTACCAGGGCGGCAGCTTTGCCATTTCGAACCTTGGAATGTTCGGCATTGACAATTTCGACGCCGTCATCAACCCGCCGCATGGCGCGATCCTCGCCGTGGGAGCGGGCGTGAAAAAGCCTGTCGTCGGCAAGGATGGCGAATTGGCAATTGCGACGGTCATGTCCGTCACGCTCAGTGTCGACCACCGGGTGATCGACGGCGCGATGGGTGCAGACCTGCTGAAACACATCGTTGAGAACCTGGAAAACCCGATGGTCATGTTGGCCTGAGGCACACGCGCCGCAATAAAGTTCCGGCTTCGATTGAAACCTGAAAGCGCGCCAAGTGGCGCGCTTTTTACTTTGCTGCGGGTATGGTTTGAACGTCACACACTTCCGCAATTCAAGGCTGTGTTTTTCTAATCTTCGAAAATTATTCAAATTCACTTGAAGTGCAGAGTCGGTTCATGATTCTAGATGCTTATCAATAATAACAATATGAGGTGGGTGTCATGACAGTGAAAACGAACATGATTATGGCTTGTGCACTTTTGGCGGTGCCGGGCTTGGCAAGCGCACAAGATTTCTCTGGTGCCGCAACGCTTGGGTACGGTTTCTCTTCCATTTCGGACGGTGGTGGCGATGCCAACACCTACACGCTGGACGGAACCGGAACTTTCGCATTCCAAAACGGGTGGAGTATCGATCTGGACGGATCCTTCGCTCATTCCGACCCTGATGGTTCCGGTGATATCGGCGTGACGGACCTGGGCGCAAAGCTTCAGTATCAAATGTACTCAGGCGCGATGTTCGGCGCGTATGTCGATTATACGGATCTGGACGGAAACGGTCTTTTCAACGTCAACGCGGATGTCACGTCTTATGGTGTGACCGGCGGATACAGCGGCCAGCTTCTGCAGATGGAAGTCAACGTCGGCGGTGCTGATGCGTCGATTTCCGGGCTGGGCTCGAATGATGACTGGATGGATTATGGCGTAAATGTTGCCTATACGCCCACGGACAAAACTAAGATTGCAGGTCACTGGCAGCTGAGTGACTTGAATACGGCCTTCGGCGGGACCAACCTGACCAGCATCGGTATCGGTGCCAGCCACGATTTTGGGATCGGCTTCATCGGGTTCGGTGGCATCAGCCGCGTGGATTTTGACGCGCTGAATGTGGATGCGACGTCCTACGGGCTTGGCGTGGGCTATGACCTGCAGCAGATCAGCAATCTGCCCGGCCAGGTGTCGCTCGAACTGGCCCGCACCAATCTGGATGTCGGCGGGTTCGGTGACGCGGACGAAGATACTATCAGGCTTGGATTCACCATGCCGCTGGGATCGCGTAAAAGCAGCGCTCCGCTCAACAGCCTTGCCGACAGCATCATGTCGCCGCGGCATAACGCAATTTCGACTTTGGCGGATAACGCGTTTTAATCGGCCAAATCCCCGAAACCAGAGAACAGCCAAAAATAAAGCACCGAGCAATCGCTCGGTGCTTTATCATTTCAAAAGCGTAAAAGTTTCAGCGCACGCCCAGCAATTGGTCCATGCGCACAGAAGGCTGATCACATCCGGCCTCGCCGACGATCCGCGCGGGCACCCCCGCCACCGTCTTGCAGGGCGGCACTTCCTCCAACACGACCGAGCCGGCGGCGATACGGCTGCAATGGCCCACCTTGATATTGCCGAGAACCTTGGCGCCGGCCCCGATAAGCACGCCATCGCCGATCTTGGGGTGACGATCTTCCTCTTCCTTACCGGTCCCGCCAAGCGTCACGGAATGCAGCATCGAGACGTTGTCCCCCACGACCGCCGTCTCGCCGATGACGATGCTGTGTGCGTGGTCGATCATGATGCCCTTGCCGATCTTGGCAGCGGGATGGATGTCGACGCCAAATGCCTCGGACACCCGCATCTGGAAGAAGCGTGCCATATCCCGGCGCCCCTCGCGCCACAGCAGGTTCGAGACCCGATGGGCCTGAATGGCCTGAAATCCCTTGAAGAAGAGCAGCGGCAGAATAAACCGATCGCAGGCCGGATCGCGGTCGAATACCGCGACGATGTCTGCCCGCGCGGCAATGCCGATATCGGGATCCTTGCGATAGGCCCAGTCGCAAATCTCGCGCAGGATCTGCTCAGGCATCTCGTTCGAGGCCAGCTTCATCGATGTTCGATAGGCCAGCGCGGATTCGAGCGTTTTATGATGAAGGATGCTCGAATGTATCATGCCGCCCATCAAGGGCTCGCCCCGAATGGCGTCCTCGGCCTCGGTGGTGATCTGGTGCCATACCGGATCGCATTTCGTCAGCTGTGCGTGCGACTTGCCCATGGCCAAAGCTCCTTTTGTGCGGCGCTCTTATACCACATAGGTGGCCTGGACGAAATGCAAAGGCGTGGTTAGGTTCTTCAATCGCATACATTGGCAACTCTGCGATGCTGCCACGAGACTTGGCGCGGCCGGAAATCATTCCGACCGCGCGGCATGGGTTCTATCTCGGCCGCTTAGCTTTCAACGGTTATTCGGGCAAATACTCCTGGCCCGAACTTGGCGGATATCTGCGCAACTTCGACGTCGAAGGATCCACTGACCCCGTCCTCCGCCCTGGCGCCGGCGTCATAGGTCCACATGGGTGCCGATGTGATCTCCTCTCGCAGCACCGCATCACCCTGCATGATGCGCAGCAAATAGGCCTCACTCTCTTCACCCATTGGGACCTCGGGTGTGTCCCATCTGTCACCATCGATGCGCGTGCGGCGGACCCAAGTGACAGACGTCTCTCCATTGGTGCTTGTCACCGCGCGCAGATGGGCAGGGCTGTACGGACGCAGGCCGATCCCCTCAAAGGAAAGCACCGCATGCTGATAGGACGGGTCATCGACCGCCCGCCCAGCAGGCCCGATGCGATAGTGCTGTGCCCGCCGCCGAAGCGCATCCGACAACTCGATCTGCCCGGGTATGCCGTTCATCATGACCAGATAGCTGCCTTCCGGCCATCCGGACCCAGCTGAGCGCTCCGTGCCCAGCTGGCCCCGCAGGCGATGACTCAGAAAGTAGGTATCGCGATCGATCAGCTCGGCATCCCGAAACTGTATCATCTCCCACCCGTCCGCCGTGCCGTCGCCAACCGCGCACAGATTGGCGCCGGCCAGCAACGCATCATCGTCAACGCTCTCCAGGGAGCCCGAGATGAGACGTACCGTGACGCCATCCGTCCGGTCGATCAGGCCTGAACTGCCGGGCGCGAGCGCGGTCTCCAAAACGCCGATGGTGGACCGCGCCTCGATCAGGCGGTTCAATTGATAGTTGGAATCGCTGCCCGAAGAGTAGAGGGCAGCTGACCCCGGCCATGGCCGGGCGGTGACGGCAAGATGCGGCGCACTCGGCTCTTCCTGCCCCGTCATCAGCGGCAAATCCAGGAACAATGGCAAGACGGGCACGGGCGGAACGAAGGGACGCACTGCGGGCGGAGTCTGCTCGATATCAATGGGCCGATAGCTTTCAGGTTCAATCCGAACGCCATCAATCCTTTGGGCATTTCCCATCTGCTCGACCCGATCGATCCGGAAGAGACCCTTGCCGCCGGCCTCGCTCAGGCCGATCACATCGCCGGCTCCGAGTGACAGCAGCGACGGCGGCAGGACGAGGCGCACTGTGTCGATGGAGACCCGCGCTTCGGACAGCCAGCGCTCGGTCACGGCACGCCCCTCCGAACGGGTCATGGCCAGCGGAATTTCCGAGGTCGAGACAGCATGCGTCGCGTCATCAGGCAAAACCGCCTCCTCGGCGACGACGTCAAAGTCACTATCGGCCTCTACAAACCGCAGACGCACACGACCCGCAATCTCGGCGGCCCCGCCGCGCGTCTCTTCCAGGCGGGTGCCATTCTCGTCGTCGCGTACCAGGTGATCCATTCCGACCTGGGCATCCGCTAAGCCGTCGCGCATCCGAAAGATCAGCACGCCGTCCCTTTCAATGGCGTCAAAACCATAGCGCAGCATGAGGGGTTGCAACGCGGACCGGGCCTCGCTCACTTGTTCGACAGTGTATCCGCTGACGTATCCAAAGAGCTGCGAGGTGTCGACATGGGTAAGACCCGCACGCGCCGTGATCTCCTGCACGATCGACGCCAGCGACCGCGCAGCGGTGCGGCCGGTCAGCCAATGTCCCCGTGCGTAATTTTGACCATCGTCCCACAAGGTTCTGTTGTTGGGAAAAAACGGAAACGGTCTCGCATCCCAAGCCCAGACGTAAGCCCGGTCGATGTCGATCATCTGGCCGTCATATTCCGGTGATATCGGATTATGAGCCGGATCTGTCCAGTAGCTGCGCATGGCGCGCAGATACTGGCGCTGGATCAGATCATCACGCTGACCGTTCGAGAATTTCGGCAAAGCCGATTCCGAGGATTTCGCATCGACAAACTTGTTCGGCTCATTCGTGCCCTTGTCGATCGCGGCGCAGCCAATCTCGGTAAATCGGATCGGCTTCGATTTCGGAATCCACGGAGTGGGGTCTTCGGCTCGCACACCAGCTACGCGATCGTGATGAGCGTTTTTCCACCAGTTGCAGATATCCTTGTAGCGCCAAACCCACGGCTCGCCATATTCCTCATCGGTGATGGGCGTGCGAATTTGCGCTGCAGTCGCCTCGGGCGAATGGTAGTACCAATCGTACCCCTCGCCGCCCTCGATATTGGCCTTGAGATAGTCGAGGTTATAGATTGAGCCCCAGTGCGCATCCGCGTGATCCTGACCCTCGCGCCAGTCCGAGAGGGGCATGTAATTGTCGATCCCGATGAAATCGATATTCGCATCCGCCCAGAGCGGATCCAGATGAAAATAGCGGTCACCGCTGCCATCTTGCGGCTGATAGCCGAAATACTCAGACCAATCGGCCGCATACCCAATCTTCACGTCCGGCCCCAGCAAGGCACGCACCTCGGCGGCCAGATCAATCAGGGCCTCGACCGCCGGAAATTGTCCATTCGCTCCACGCAGCTGGGTCAGCCCGCGCATCTCTGATCCGATGCAGAAACTTTCGACGCCGCCCGCCTTTGCGCAAAGGGCCGCATTATGCAGCACGAAACGGCGATAGCTCCACTCATTGGGCCCAGTATAGGATACTGGACTGTAGACGACCGGCTTGGACAATGCGACCAAGTCAAAATACTCGTTTTTCCGCGCCCCGCTGACAGGAGCAGGCCCCGGCGGTATGGTGGGGATCAGACTAAAGTCCGACGCGCGTGCCGTGCCAAAGAACGCCGCAATTTCAGCCTCTGCTGCCGCAGTCGAATCCGGACTGCCAGGCTGTCCCGGTGCCGTTGACAAGGTCATGCGCCCTCGCCACGGCAATGCAGGTTGGCCGATCTCGCCGGTGTAAGGATCAGGGAGGGTATTCCCCGCGACCTGATCCATCAGAATGAAGGGATAGAACATTACGTCCTGACCCGCTCGCTTCAGGGCTTTGATGGCTTCCAGAACGCTGCGATCATCCGGCGTGCCCCCGTAGACCGGGCTGCCATCGTCGTTTTGCGGGACCAGAGGTGCTGAGTATCGGGTCCGCCCTGCGACTGCCCAAGGCATGTTACGCGCGTCGTACTGTTTTTGCTCGACCTTGGGCTGAAGCCGGCATGAGCCGCACCGCAAATCGTCCCCGAACCAGCTGACGATCAGCGAGGTGCTACGACATGCGGGCAGCTCCCCGGTCAGCGCCTCCAGGGATGTCGAGAAATCGGACTTTCCCGACGGAGTGTTAATGTTGGCCAAAGCCGAAGAGCCTACTCCGTAATTCATTGTGACCGGCGTCGTGGCCAGCGTGTATTCGCCGCTGCCCGGCAGCAGCGCAACCGCGCGCACCCCGCGTGCAGGGTCCAGTTCCGAACCCTCTTCGCTGGTTTGAGATGGGCGCGTCACTTCGAAGGTGAACTGCGGCACCCGGTTGCCAAACTGGCCTAGCTCCAGGTTTTCAATGACGACATAGGCGGTGCCGCGATAGGCTGGCACCGTGCCGGCCCCCTCGACTGCCTCGATCTTGGGGTCCGGCAGCTGATCGCGGGTGCCAGTATAGATCCGCATCGTGATCGAATTGCGCGTGAGTTCACTGCCATCTGCCCAAATCCGGCCCACATGGCTGATCTCGCCCTCGCAAAGAGCCAGCGCAATGCTGACTGAATAGCTGTATTGGCGGACCTTGGGCGCGCTGGGCGCACCCTTTCCGCCGCCGCTGCTGCTGGTCACGTTCACTTTCTCGCGGAACTCCGTGGCCCAGATCACCTGCCCGGCGACGCGCATCCGACCATAGACCTGCGCAATCGCATCGCCTTCGCCCGATCCGGTCAGCCGCAGTCGACTGGCACGGCCCGTCTCGACGATGTCAGATCCCTGGCCCAGCAATCGCTGATCAATCGAGCGGCCGATGACACCCCCAGCAAAGCGCCCGACCGCCGCCATGGACAGGCCCAACACGGTGCCGCCCATCGATCCGCCGATGGCCGCTCCGGCGGCTGATAGTAGAATAGTCGCCATCAGAGTTGCTCCTCAGGAAATGTGAAACGCGCCACGATGCGGCGCCGCCAAGGCAGGCTCAGAGGGCTTTCGACCACTGCATGCCCCGAATAGGCGTGAATGAAAGACGCTTGCGCTCCGATGCGCCCTGCAATGCCCAGATGCTTGGCCACAGCCCCATCGCGCATCCGGAAAAGCAGCACGTCACCGGGTGCTTCGTCGTCAATGTGTTTGGGGTGCAGGTGGCGGTGTGCCGCCTGCCACAGCGCTTCGATGCGCGCAGGTTCGGACCAGTCCATCGAGTAAGCCGGCGGCGTCTCGGGCTCGCCGCCCAGCACTTCGCGCCAGACACCGCGCAACAGGCCTAGACAATCTGTGCCAGCCCCCTTGCAGGCGGCTTGGTGCAAGTAGGGCGTGCCGATCCAGCCGCGTGCCGCTGCTACGATGGTATCCCGTGATCCGTTTGTCATCGCCTGCTCCCCCCGTCCAAGCTGCTGGATCGTGACGGATCGCTGATCGACCAATCGTCACCGGGGATGTCCGGGAAGCCCTGAAAGTTGTAGAGGTTCTGAAACTTCAGGCGACAGGTTACAGCCCGCTTGTCGCACCCCGCCTCTAGCCGCAGCATGTCACCCGGCGTTACGGCAGCGCGCAACGGATGCCACAGCTCGACCACGCGCCGGTCCGCTTCCACGACATCGCGTTTGATGAGCCCGTGCAGGTCTTTGGCGGCGCCCTCTTTCACCGTGAGGCGCCCATGCTGAAACCAGCCGGCATCGAATCCGGCAAATAGCTCAAAGCGAAAGACACGCCGATCAATGATCTCGGCGGCGACCCGATCGCTAGTGTATCCTGCCGCGCTCATATCAAAGGCGCAGGCCTTGTCACCCAGAACGGCCGAGCAGGGCTTTTGATAGACCCGCCCCATGGGCCGGTTCAGTGCCTCAGTCAGCCCTCGCAACTCAGCTTCGAAGGCGCCGCCGGACCTACGAAGCTCGCCGATCGTGCCGCGAAACTGTAGATGCCGCTGACGTACATCCTGCCAATTGACCAGCCAGGCGCGGATTTCCGCACCGTCATAGCGACCCGCCTCGATATCCTCTTCTCGGATCGATGCATCGCTCAGTGCACCCAGCGCCTCCGTATTATCGACCGAAAGGCCGGTTGTCTGCTGAATGGCAAGCGCGCTCAGGCCAGTATCGGCGCGGAATGTCAGCCCATCAAAGACCAAAGGCCCGTCATGGTCGGTAAATCCCAGAACCACGCCATCCTTGCGCGTCAACGCCCACGCGCGGCACGTAGTGGTGATTCCGCTGCGCAGGTGCGCGTCCAGCTCGGCGTTCATCCTGCTCATACCCGTATCTCCACCACTGGCACGTTCGGAGCATCCCCAGCCTGGAAACTCGCAACGCTCACCATGATCCGGTCAGTGTCAAAGCGGACCGGCACATCGAATTCGAACCCGGCAGTCACCGTGTCGCCCGCGTTGGGTGGGGTAGTGCCCCGGGAAGTGGTGTAGGAACTGGCGTCCACCTGCTTTTTCATAGCCGGTGTTGCTCGTTCACTGAGCGGCGATCATCGCCGTCTCACCGTCATCGTTGCATATGGCGGTCAGCTTT